>NZ_BAABKK010000014.1:0-100593 GCF_039543785.1 Arthrobacter gyeryongensis | reverse complement strand
CCTTCTTCTCGGTGTCGCACCACTGCCAGCCGATCACATGCTCTCCGGCGATCGCGATCAGGCAGCACTACGAGCCGACGTAGATCCCGTCGATCTGGACCTGGTCATGGATCTCGCCCGTGGCCGGAATCGCGGGGGCAATATTCCAGCACCACGCCGTGCGGCGCCGGAAGGACCGGGCCGTACCGAACGAGTCAACCAGCGCTTGGCCGCCGGTACCCAGCAACCAGCCCGGAAACGCACCCAGCTCCGCACGCCGACTCACATCCGGGCGTTCACCCGAGCGGCTCGCCCCGCATTCCAGGCACCGGTAGCGCTGCTTACCCGCGGCCGTTTTCCCGTTCCGTACCAGCGCCTGACCGCAGACCAGACATTCCAGAGATATGCAAGCACCCCAGCCACCCTAAGCTTCCAAAGCTTAGCTACCCCGAAATTCGCCCGCCAACACTGGGAAGCAGGCACAATCCATACACACGTTTTGTCCTATAACCCATCATTTCCGTGTTCAGGCGCCATTTTCATGCCCACTCGGCGGATTCTGCTCAATCATTCGAATGGACAAACCCCGTACCCTTGGAATCAAGCGGCCGGCAACTCGCGCTCTGGGAATGATCCAGCAGAATCTCACGGAGACGCCTGCTCTTGTCTCCGCCTTGTCTTGGCCAAGCGCTAGGGTGGTACTCAAGAGAAGGGGAGGGCTGAATGGACCAGCAGGAAAGCTACACCGCGCCTGAACCGGAAGCCGTTGGGGCTCCGGTATCCGAGGACCGGCAAACGGTGGCAGCAAGTGGCCGTACAGTGATCTCGGATTCCGCTGTCGCCAAGATTGCCGGCATTGCCGCCAGGGCTGTTCCGGGCGTCTATTCGCTCGGCTCGGCTCCGTCGCGCGCCCTCGGAGCCATTCGCGATGCCGTCGGCAGCCAGGACCATGCTGCGGGTGTCCGCGCCGAGGTCGGAGAAACCCAAGTGGCCGTGGACCTCAATCTGGTGGCCGTCTATGGATACCCTTTGCATGATGTCGCCAACCAGGTCCGCGCGGCCGTCTATCGCGCCGTCGAATCGTTGGTGGGCCTTGAGGTCATTGAGGTCAACGTTGAGATCAACGACGTGTACGTCGCTCCTCCGGTCAAAGCCGGAACAAGAGGCGCATTATCGGAAAGGGAGCCACTCCAGTGAACTTGACCGTTGTCGGAATCGGGATCGGCGCCTTCGTGGCGTTCATGGCGTTCCAATTCGGATTGTGGGGTTTCATCATCGCCCTTCTCTTCATGGGCATCGGTGCACTCCTGGGCCGCGCCGCGGACGGAAAGCTTGACCTTCGCAGCGTGCTGGATGCCCTCACCGGCCGCCGTTCGTCGTCATGAGTTCCGCGGCTGAGGCTGTGGAGCCCGCCGTCTCCCTGGCTGGCCACAACCGAATCAGCACCCAGGCCCTCACTACTTTGGCCCAGGCGGCCGCCGCGGAAGCGCTCGGTGTCTCGGCGCAGGATGTTCGCGCCGAATGGTCGGACGACGACGGCCTCCTGGCACTCTCGATTGCCGCCCCGATCCGTGTGCCCTCGCTGACGGAAGTCCTCAGGGACCCCCGGCGGGTAGAAGGATACGGTGGAACGGTCTGGGACCGGGCCGTCGCTGCCAAGACGGCCATCCTTGAGCGCGTCACCCAACTCAGCGGTTCCACCCTGAGCCGCGTGGATATCCGGATCAGCGGCGCACGCGTCAGCGAAGGAGCCCGCGTCCAATGAGCCACGCCCAGACCCCGCACGCCCGGCGCAGCCACCCGGACACCGCGCGCGGGCAGACGACGGACAGCGGCACACCCGGGATGCAGACACCGGAGACCCCAGACGTCGGCGACCGGATCGACGTCGGCCTCCAGCGCATCCTCAAGCGCGAAACCCGTTCCTCGCGTGCGGGAATGGCCGGGCTGGCAGCGGCCCTTGTGATTGCGGCGTGTGTCTACGCCCTCCTCGAATCCGCTTTGCGCGCCATTGGCCAACCGCCGTGGCTCATCGATCCGCAAACGGCTGCCGAACGGCTCATTGCCCTGCCCGGAGGTATTTCGCCCCTGCTGCTCGGTTCCCTCGGCGGCGTCGTGGCCATGGTGGGCCTGATCTTCTTCTTGAACGCGGTCCTGCCCGGCCGAAAGTCCCGTCACTTGCTTCAGGATCCCCGGGCCGGAGTAGTGGTGGACGACGAGGTCATCGCTTCGGCGCTGGCCCGTGCTGCCCGGACCGCAGCGAACGTCACCCAGGAGCAAGTCATGGTGGTGGTTTCACAGCGGCTGGTTGTGGTCAACGTCCGGCCCACCTCGGGCGTGCCCCTGCACGAGGAGCGGATCCTTGCCGCCGTCGAGGATGAACTTCGAAAAATGGCCCCTTCACCCATGCCTTCAGTCCGTGTCAATGTCGCTACGTCCGGGGTGATCGGTGCATGAACGGCACTCCGCACGTCCTCAACCGCATCCTGATCGGCATCCTTGGCCTGAAGCTGCTGGCCATCGGCATTCTCCTGATGCTGCTCGCCACTGTTCCCGCCGTGGGAAATTGGTGGCAAGGCTGGTCCACCGGGCTCTGGGAACACGCCAAGTACCTCTCAGAGCAGACCCGCATTCCAGGTCGGGAGGAAAGCTGGCTCTGGATTGCCGCAGCAGCGGTGCTTGTGGTGCTGATCGTGCTCATGGTGGCCTGGGTGTCGCAGCAGGGCAAAGGCCGCGCCAACCTCATCGTGTCGGAGTACGACGACGCCCGGACGCCTGGCGACGTCAACATCGGCGGGAACCTTGCCGAGCAGTCGCTCAAGGCGGCCCTCGCAGAACGTACGGATCTCGCGGGCTTGACGGTGGCAACCTACGAGGTCAACGGTCGTCCTGGGCTCCGTGTCAGGGTCCAGCCCCGTCAAGGCGTTTCCCCGCACCTGCTGGCCGCGGACGTCTCCCGGCTGGTGGAGGCGCTGGACGTGGTGGTGGGACGCAGGACTCCAGTTTTGATTCATATCGGGGCAGGCGCGCGGACCCGGTTCAGCAAGGCCGAGCGCGTTCGTTGAACTGATAGCAACCCGTGTTAATCGGATAGCTACGTTACCTCCCAGGCATTTTGCGTTGCAGAGGTGTCCGTGTGGGCCATAGTTTGAAGGGTAGGGGGAAATCTTCCCTTTGGTTGGGCTTGCCCGGCCGGCACCGGACCTAGGGTCCGAGTCAAGCCGATGGACCAAAAAACTTGGGCCAGGAACAAGGAGAAAACCATGAGCGAAGAAGTCAACAACATCAAGCAAACCGGCGAAGCCGCGGCTGAACAGGCCAAGAACGTCGCAGGCGATGCCGCGGAACACGTCAAGGAATTCGCCGGCGAAGCGGTCGGGAACGCGAAGGAATTGGCCGGCGATGCCGCTGAGCACGTCAAGGAGTTCCTCTCGGGTGACGTGGCTGAGAAAGCCAAGGACCTCGCGGGCGATGTTGCCGGGAACGCCAAGGAAATCGCGGGCGACGTGGCCGAGAACGCCAAGGGCTTCGGATCCAAGATCGCTGGTTTCTTCAAGGGCGGCAAGTAGGCTCCTCGCCATTACGGCGCCTTCTTGACCCTCTTTGGCTACAGAACGGGGCCGACACGCAGCAAGTTGTGCGTGTCGGCCCCGTTTTCGCGCCAAAGAAGGTCGGGAAGGGAAGGCCCTACTCCGCCACGAGGTACGCCCCGCTGTTCGGGACAATCGAATGCCCGCCCGAGCCGCCGTCGCTGGAGAGTTCCACCCGGAACCCGGCCGGCACGGGGAGGTCAGCAGTACCCATGTTGGCCACTACCAAAACGTCCCGGTTGTGGAAGGCCAGGACACCGTTAGCGGGATCGTGCTCTTCAGCCCACTGGAACGTGCCTGAGCCCAAGCGGTGCGAGCGGCGGAATGCCAGGACGGAACGGTACAGCTCCAGGGTGGAGCCCCCGACGCCGGCCTGGACGTCCGCCGCCAGCTCGCCGAACGCTTCGGGTTGGGGCAGCCAGGGCGCTGCGGGTGCTATGCGAGTAGCACCGGCGCCGCCCGGACCAGCCGACGGGTCCGAGAATCCGAAGCCGGGCTCGGCGGATTTCCAGGGCAGCGGCACGCGGCACCCATCGCGGCCGCGCTCCACGCCCTTGGTACGGAAGAATGATGGGTCCTGACGCGCCTCGGCCGGCAGAGACGTGTGCTCCGGCAGGCCGAGTTCCTCACCCTGGTAAAGATAGGCCGAGCCGGGCAGGGCGAAGGACACCATTGAGGCGGCCCTTGCCCGCGCCAGGCCTAGAACGGCGTCGGGCTGTTCGTCTTCCGCTGCGATTCCCTTGGGGAAAGTGGTGGGATCTGCCAGCCCGAAGCGGCTGGGGTGCCGGACAGTGTCGTGGTTGCTCAGGACCCAAGTGGAGGGCGCCTCGACGGATCCCGCCGCGTCCAGCGAAGATTCGATTGCCTCTGCCATGCGCTCCGCGTCCCAGCCTGCCAAGAGGAAATCAAAGTTGAAGGCCTGTTGCATTTCGTCCTTCCGCACGTAGCGGGCCAGGCGCTCGGCAGGCTCCACCCAGGCCTCGGCAACCAGCATGCGGTCGCCGTCGTACTCGGCGAGGACTCTGTGCCATTCGCGGTAGATCTCGTGGACGCCGTCCTGGTCGAAGAAGGGCGACGGCGGGTCCAGCGGGGGCTTGACCTTGTGCTCGACGGCGGTCGCGACGCCCCCGGCGGCGGGCCTGGCGCCGGTAGCGACATGAGGGTGTGCGGTGTGCGGTTCGACGGCTTCGCTGTGGGCGCCGGGTGCGGATAAACCACCTTCGACCATGGCAGCAACGCCCTCCCAGTCCGGCAATCCGGCTTCTTTGACCAAGCCGTGGGCAACATCCACCCGGAAGCCGTCAACTCCGCGGTCTAGCCAGAAGCGCAGTACCGAACGCATCTCATCATGGACCTCGGGGTTTTCCCAATTGAGATCGGGCTGCTTCGTGTCGAAAAGGTGCAGGTACCACTCGCCGGGAGTGCCGTCGTCGTTCGTTAGGCGCGTCCACGCGGGGCCGCCGAAGATGGACTTCCAATTGTTCGGGGCCAAGGCCCCGTCCCCGGAGCCCGGCTTGGAGTCTTTGCCCGGGTGGAACATGTAACGCTCGCGTTCGGGGGAGCCGGGGGCGGCGGCGAGGGCTTCGCGGAACCAAGCGTGCTCATCCGAGGTGTGATTGGGCACGAGGTCGACGATCACCTTGATGCCCAGGCTGTGTGCCTTCTCCAACATGGCGTCGAAGTCAGCCAAGGTACCGAAGAGGGGATCGACGACCCGGTAGTCCGCCACGTCGTATCCGGCATCAGCCTGCGGCGACTCGTAGAACGGGGAAAGCCACACCGCATCCACGCCCAACGATTGGAGATAAGGCAGTTTCGCGGTGACGCCGGCAAGGTCGCCCATACCGTCGCCATTGGCATCGGCGAACGAGCGGGGATAAATCTGGTAGACGACGGCGCTTGCCCACCACGCGGAATTGCTGGAACCGGGGGTTGGGATCGGGGAGTTCGGCACTGGATTCCTCTCGATGACATATTTTTGTGTAAACGCTTGCATTACTACCGGGAAGCTTACTAATGTGAGGCTCACCACATCAACCGCACTGCGGAAATACCTGGTCCACTCACTGAGGAGTTCCCAGCATGAACACACGCAAGTACCTTTTGCCGGCCGCTGTTGCCGGCGTGCTAGCCATGTCCCTGTCCGCCTGTGGTGGCGGCGGTGGCGGCAGCACAGCCTCAAGCGGCGGAGATGCCGCAGCGAACCTCGACGGGCGGGGTCCAATCACCTACGTCCAGGGCAAGGACAACAGCAACGTTGTCCGCCCGCTCGTCGATAAGTGGAATGCGGCGCACCCGGATCAGAAGGTCACTTTCAAGGAGCAATCCGACCAGGCGGACCAGCAGCACGATGACCTCGTGCAGCACTTCCAGTCAAAGGATGCCAACTACGACGTGGTTGACGTGGACGTCGTCTGGACGGCGGAGTTTGCCGCGAAGGGTTGGCTGCAACCGCTCTCGGACAAGATGAGCATCGATACCTCCAAGATGCTGCCGGCCACAGTCAAGACGGCAACGTACAACAACACCCTTTTCGCCGCACCGCAGACCTCGGACGGCGGCATTCTGTTCTACCGCAAGGACTTGGTGCCCACCCCGCCCAAGACCTGGGACGAGATGATGAGCATGTGCTCCATCGCGAAACAGAACGGCATCGACTGCTACGCGGGACAGTTCGCCAAGTACGAAGGCCTCACGGTGAACGCGGCTGAAGCCATCAACACGGCAGGCGGCACAATCGTTGGAGACGACGGCAAATCGAGCGTGAACTCCACGTCGGCCAAGGACGGCCTTAACAACCTGGTCACCGCATACAAGAACGGAAACATCCCCACGCAGGGCGTCACGTACCAGGAGGAACAGGGCAGGCAGTCCTTCGAAGACGGCAAACTCCTCTTCCTACGCAACTGGCCTTACGTCTACAACCTCGCGAAGACGGACGGCTCATCCAAGGTAAAGGACACCTTCGGCATGGCTCCGCTCCCGGGTAAGAGCGGCCCTGGCGCTTCATCCCTCGGCGGACACAACCTTGCCGTCAGCGTCTACTCGCAGCACAAGGCCACGGCCAAGGACTTCCTGACCTTCATGACCAGCGAAGAAACCGAGAAGTTCTACGCAACGCAGGGATCGCTGGCCCCGGTGCTGACTTCCTTGTACGACGATCCGACCCTGGTCACGCAGCTGCCGTACCTTCCGGTGCTGAAGACCTCGATTTCCAATGCCGTGCCGCGCCCGGTCACACCGTTCTACCCGGCCGTGACCAAGGCCATCCAGGACAACGCCTACGCTGCCATCAAGGGCGACAAGTCTGTCGATCAGGCATTGAAGGATATGGACACGGCCATCAACTCGGCCAGCCAATAGCGACACTTCCAGTGAACCTCGGGCGGCCGGCGCATAAGGCGGACGGCCGCCCGGGGGGCCACACTATCAATTTCCGGAAGGAGGGGAAATGTCCACCCTTGCGCAGCCTAAGCGGGCGCCAGAGACACCAAGCCCCAAAACCAAAAAAGTTCAAAAAGAAGTAGGACAGGACCGGGCAGCCACGTCCCAAGGCCGGTGGGCGTTCTGGTTGATTTCCCCCGCCTTGGTGCTGCTCGCCGTCGTGATCGTATACCCGGTGGTCAACGCCATTATCATGGCGTTCCAGAAGGACCAGGGCCTTGACCCGGCGACCAAGCTATTCGTTCAGGGTGGACCCGCGGGCTTCGATAACTTTGTCCACTGGTTGGCCCAGCAATGTGGCCCCGCTGCCTGTGCTCCTGGCACTCTCGGTTCCCAATTCTGGAGCGCCGTTGGGACGACGTTCTTCTTCACTGTGGTCACGGTAGTCTTGGAGACCGTCCTAGGGTTCTGGATGGCCATCATCATGGCGAGGACGTTCCGCGGTCGCAGCGCCCTTCGCGCTGCTGTCCTGGTTCCGTGGGCCATTCCAACGGCCGTTACCGCAAAGCTGTGGTTCTTCATCTTCGCCTTCGACGGCATCGCCAACAAGCTCTTTGGCACGGCGATCCTGTGGACCGGAAGCGAATGGCCGGCACGCTGGGCGATCATCATTTCCGACGTCTGGAAGACGACGCCGTTCATGGCCCTGCTGATTTTGGCTGGACTCCAGATCATCCCGGCGGAAGTGTACGAAGCCGCGAAGGTCGACGGCGCCTCGGCATGGCAGCGTTTCACCCAGATCACTTTGCCATTGGTGAAGCCTGCGCTCATGGTGGCTGTCCTGTTCCGTGTCCTTGACGCATTGCGCATGTATGACCTCCCGGCCATCATGACCCAGGGCTCCAACAACACCACAACGTTGTCCATCCTGGTGGTTGAACAGATCCGTCAGGGATTTAACTCAGCAGCGGCGCTGTCAACCATCACGTTCCTCATCATCTTCCTCGTCGCGTTCATCTTCGTTCGCTTCCTGGGAGCCAACGCGGTCGCCTCAGCCACACCCAAGACCAAGGGGCAGGAAAAATGACAGCCGTGAGCATCGACGCCGCGCCCAAGACAGCCGCTCGACGGCGGGAACGCTTGGCGAGCAGCCGCACGTACATCAGCGCAGCGCTCATCTTCATCTGGTGCCTGATTCCCTTCTACTGGATGATCGTGACCGCGTTCCGCGACGTTGGATATACCTTCGACTCGACTCCGTTCTTCACCCACGTCACCTGGGACAACTTCACGACGGTGTTCTCGGAGAACCTGGGCAACCACTTCGGCCGGAACCTCCTGAACTCACTCTTGGTAGCAGGGGTAACCACTGTGGTCGCGCTGCTTTTCGGGGTATTCGCGGCGTACGCCTTGTCCAGGCTTGAATTCCGCTTCAAGTTCCTGGTCCTCGGCTTTGTCCTCGGAGCGTCGATGTTCCCGGGCGTGGCCTTGGTGACGCCGCTGTTCCAGCTGTTCACGAACATCGGCTGGTACGGCACATATCAGGCGCTGATCATTCCGAACATCTCGTTTGTGCTCCCTCTGACGGTTTACACCTTGACCTCCTTCTTCCGGGAAATGCCTTGGGAGCTGGAGGAATCGGCTCGAATTGATGGCTGCACACAGGGCCAGGCATTCCGCAAGGTGATCATGCCGCTTGCTGCGCCGGCTGTCTTTACCACCGCAATCCTGGCGTTCATCGCTTCGTGGAACGAGTTCCTCATCGCGAGCCAGCTGTCCAACGAGCAAACCAAGACCGTTACGGTCGCTATTGCCTACTTTGCCGGTGCCCAGGCCCACCAGGAGCCGTACACCGCCGTCATGGCGGCCGGAACGGTTGTGACGATTCCGCTGGTGATCCTTGTGCTGGTCTTCCAGCGCAAGATCGTGGCGGGCCTGACAGCGGGCGCCGTCAAATGACGCATACTCCGGATTCGGCCGGCCCGTCCCTCGGCGGGCCGGCCAAGGAGCAGCACTCGCGAGTGAAATCGGCGGAAGATTTCGACCTCGTGATCGGTTTTCTCGGCTTTTGGGCCTTGGTCCTGCTGGTCATCACTGTGGCCGCCGAGCTCACGGCCCAGCCCGCATTGGGCTGGGCCCTGGGCCTGCTGGCGGTGTTGCTGGCCCTGTGGGGGATGCTCCGGCTTCGCCGACGGCTCCCAGCACGGACAACCAGACGCATCAGGTGAGCAGCCAGCCGAAATAAGTAGCGCGGAATCGGCGGAGGGCAACCATGCGGAATACGCTGGTTATCTGCCGTCTGGGAAGGAACCCCCGGCTTCCGCACGGATTCCTTGAGGGGGCTTGAGTGGCAAAAACGAGTGAACGGTCCCAGCGTGGCGGCCACGCAGGAGCCAGCATTGAGGACGTCGCACAGGCCGCGGGCGTTTCCACCGCCACCGTTTCCCGTGCAGTGCGCGGCCTTCCCCGGGTATCTCCTGCAACCCGGGAGAAGATCCTCAGGGTCGCCGGAGAACTTGGGTATGTTGCGTCGTCGTCCGCTTCGGGACTGGCCACGGGCCGTACCAGGACGATCGGTGTCCTGGCACCTTACGTGGACCGGTGGTTCTTCTTCAAGGCCATCGAGGGCGTGGACCGCGAGCTCCACGCCCGCGGCTACAACCTGTCCCTGTTCAACTTGGGCGGGCAGCGGGGAGCGCGGGAACGGCTCTTCAGCAAGACGATGGTCTATAAGCAGATCGATGCGCTCCTGGTCCTTTGCATGTCCCTGACACCCGAGGAAATCGCCGATCTCCAAAGGATCGAAATCCCTCTGGTCATTGTCGGCGGTCCGGTGGAGGATTGCCCCAGCATCGGCATCGACGATTACGCCGCCTCGGTTGAAGCCACCATGCATCTGTTGAACCTCGGTCACCGGGAGATCGCGCTGCTGCATGGCCAGGACGATTCGGACCTGAACTTCACCGTCCCACGATTGCGCGTTGATGGCTTCACGGATGCCATGACGAGCGCGGGTTTCTCCATGCCTCCGGAATGGGACATTTTCGGAAACTTCACGGTGGGCAGCGGCCAGGAAGCGTTCGACGAGCTCTGGAGCAAGCCCGGGCCTAAACCGACGGCGATCTTCTGCGCTTCCGATGAAATGGCCATGGGAGCCATGTTGCAGGCGCGGCGCCGTGGCGTCCGTGTACCGGAGGACTTGTCCATCATCGGCATTGACAACCATGAATTCGCCGAGGCCATGGGCCTGACAACCGTGGCGCAGGACCCTGTCGAACAAGGCCAACTGGGCACGCGCATGCTGTTGGACGAATTGGCCGGGGCCGCGGGTTCCGTGCGGTCCATGAAAGCGCCCCACCGGCTGATCGTGAGGGAAACCACCGCACCGCCCCGCCCCAAGGACTAACTCCCCCCAAGGGCTAACTCGCCCCAGGAGCGAGGAAGCCCAGGAGCTAGGAAGCCCGGGCCAGCTGCCTGATGGGGATCCAGCGGGAAGCCAGCCTGCGATAAGCCGCGGCCGCTCCTGTCATGTCCCCCTCGGCCAGGCATTCGATGCCGAGCCTGACATCCATGGGCGACTCGTCCGGGTACACCTTGTCCGCCACGGCGCCGTAGTCCAGTTCGACCATTGACTGCACGTGGAACAATTCGAGCCACTCGGTGAGCTGGGTGAGGTCGTCCAACATGTCCAGGTCCGGGGCGGCGAGGGCAAGGTTGGCTACGGCGAACCGGGCCCGGTCCAAGGCGTCCGTCAGTGAGGCCCAGACCCTGACCGTCAGGATGCGTCCGCCGGATTCCACGACATCCTTACGGTCCGACTCCTGGAACAGCGAGAACCAGCTGAAGGGGATGCCCCAAGTGGAGGCCCGGGTGTGCACGCGTTTCGCGTCGTGGCTGGCGTTGATACGGTCTATGCGTGCTTGGTGCCGGTCGCGCTGGTCCACGGGGATGAGCAGGTCCGCGAGGGGACCGTGGATACCTTCCATGAGGGCATTGGCCGCCAATCCTGCCCGGATGACCAGTTGGCTGGGGCAGTAAAGCAGCCGGCCGGCGTCGGGGTCGTTCCGGTCTCCGGAAGGAACCCGTGTGATGCGGACCAGATCGGTGCTGCCGGTGGGGAATGGGTCCCCGCCTTTACGAGTGACCCGTCCGAGGGAAGCGAGCAGCTCGGCAGTTTCGACGGCGGCCCGCGAACCGCTGCGGGTGCCGCTCGCCACGAGCTGCTGCCGCTGGTCCTCGGGGAATGCCTCGAGTGGTTCGTAGACGCGCAACGCTGAAGAGAAGGGCAGCCCTGCCTGGCTCCCGTATAGCTTTCCGCTCATCGCGGGCCCGCCTCCTCCGTCATTGTTGCTGCTCAGTCCGTAAGCTCCACGATCACGGGAGCGTGGTCCGAGGCGCCCTTGCCCTTGCGTTCCTCGCGGTCGATCGAGGCCCCGGTGACACGGGCGGCCAGCGCGGGGGAGGCCATGACGAAGTCGATGCGCATGCCTTCCTTCTTGGGGAACCGCAGCTGCGTGTAGTCCCAGTAGGTGTAGACGCCGGGACCCGGGGTGTAAGCGCGCGCGACGTCGGTGAAACCGGCCGCTTCGAACGCCCGGAAGGCCTCGCGCTCAGGTTCGCTGACGTGGGTGAGCGCGTTCGCCCGGAAGTAATCGATGTCCCAGACATCCTCGTCCAGCGGCGCGATGTTCCAGTCGCCCATGAGCGCCACCTGGGTCTCGGGGTTCTCCGTGATCCAGCCGGCGGCGTGGCCCTTCAGGGTGTCCAGCCACTTGAGCTTGTACGGCATGTGTTCGTCGTCCAATGAACGGCCGTTGGGAACGTACAGGCTCCACACCCGGACCCCGCCACACGTTGCGGCAATCGCACGGGCTTCCTGGACAGGATCCTTGCCGGCTTTTCCGAAGGCGGGCTGGTCAACAAAGGTGCGCTCGACGTCGTCGAGCCCTACACGCGAGGCGATCGCTACGCCGTTCCATTGGCTCAGACCGAAGTGGGCAACCTCGTAGCCCATGCGTTCGAAGAGCTCCCACGGGAAGTTGTCGTCCTTGCACTTGGTTTCCTGCATGGCGAGGACGTCGCAGTCACTGCGCTGCAGCCAGGCTTCGACGCGGTCGGCACGTGCGCGGAGCGAATTCACATTCCAGGTAGCTATCTTCACAGCCACTAACTTACCGAACTTGGGACTGGGCGCATCCCCTTGGGGTGGATTGCTACCGGGGACTAGTGGGCGAGCATCACCGAAGAAGAGGCGCGCCTGCGTAGTTTGATGCCGGAGGCGATCAACAAAACGCCACTGACCGCGGCATATGTCGCGAGGAGAGCCACCACGCTCAGGAATCCCGCGCCCGGATTGACGAGCACAAAGAGCCCAAACAAAGTGGTGACCAACGCTGTCAACATCCAGATCCACCAAGCCCTGACCGTCGTCCTGGTGTCCATGGCAAGGATGATTTGCGAAATGCCGAGGACCAGGGCCCATGCTCCTATGAGGACGCCCAGTGCCGCGGCGGTGATCCCTGGCCACGAAACGGCCACGATGCCGGTCGCGACGGAGATGAAGCCGCCGATCAGGCTCCAGCGGGAGTGGCGCGCAGGGTCGTAGAAGTAGTGGGCCATATTGGTGAGCCCGTCCGTCATAGCGAAGACGCCGAAGACGTAGACGAGGGCAAACACCGTGGCGACTGGCAGGGAAGCGACAAGGAAGGCCAAGAGTAGGGCCAAGGCTCCCCGGAAGATGAGCGCCGTTCCTGAATGCTGGAACAACTTGCGTCCTGCGGTGTCGGACATAGGGTCAGTTTAGACCCGGGGCGGTAGCTGGGGAATGGGCCAGCCGGAACTCCCCACCTTTGGCCTTGAAGCGGCGGCCCGCGTCACTACGCGGGCCGCCGTCGGCGTCGGGCGTCAAAAGCGGTGAGTTTCAGCGGGAGTCTTTAGACCGACTCCAAAATCGAAACGTAGTTCGCAATGCCTACGCCGCCCATGTTCTGCACGGCACCGCGGCGGGCGTTGGGCAGTTGCATGGCGCCCGCGGTTCCCGTGAGCTGCATGGCCGCGATGACGTGCTGCGACACGCCGGTGGCGCCCACGGGGTGGCCCTTGGCCTTGAGGCCGCCGGACACATTGATGGGCAGCTTGCCGTCCTTGTAGACCCAGCCTTCCTGAACCGCCCGGGAGCCTTCGCCACGCGGCGTCAGTCCCATGGCCTCGTACATGATCAGTTCGGCGATCGTGAAGCAATCGTGCACTTCGGCGAAGTCCAGTCCATCGATCCCGACGCCGGCCATCCCCAGCGCGCGCTCCCAGGAGACCCGCGTGGCGGCGAACTCGGTGGGGTCGCGGCGCTCCGCCGGGAAGAAGTCGTTCGCGTGCCCGAAGCCCGCCAACCGCACGGCGTCGGTAGCAGCGCCCGACGCCGGACCGAGGGAAAGCACGACGGCGGCGGCGCCGTCGGACACGGGAGAGCAGTCCGTGCGGCGCAGCGGTTCGGCAACCATGGGATTCTTCTCGGAAACCGTCCGGCAGAACTCTTCGCCGAAGTCCCTATGCATCTGCGCGTAGGGGTTGTCCATGCCGTTGTGGTGGTTCTTGGCGGCGATGGAACCGAGGACGTCGCCCAGGCCGCCGGCAAAACCAGCGCCATCGATGCCAGAACCACGAATGCCCTCGCCGTAGCGCTTTTCGTAGTGCTTGGCCACCTCGGCGAACAGCCCCGTGAATCCGGTGGTGGAGGCCTTGCCCGCCATTTCGTAGGACGCTCCCAGAAGGGCTGCGCCTACGACGTCGGCTCCGGCGTCGGTCATTTTTTCAGCCCCGATCACCAGGACGTTCCGGGCAGTGCCGGCCAAGACAGACTTCACGCCTTGCTGGAACGCTGCAGAACCGGAGGCGCAGGCGTTCTCCGTCCTCGTAGCCGGCACGTTTGCCAGGTCCTCGGACAGTTGCAGCGCCAGCGAGGACGTGAAGCCAAGGGGCTGCATGCCTGAGTTGAACTGGCCGAGGTAGATTTCGTCGATGTCCCGCGGCTCAAAGCCGGAGTTACGGATGGCCTCCGCGGACACCTGGACGATCAAGGACTCCAGCGTCTCGTCCGTGAGTTTGCCGAACTTGCTGTGTCCCCATCCGGTGAGGAGGACATCTTTGCCGAACTGCTCTTTCAGGCTCATGCCAGGGTTCCTTCCAATGCAGGAGTGGTTTCCAATGCGACGTCGAACGCTGCCTCGGTCTTTTCACGGAGTTCCTCTACGGTGATCCCCGTGGCGAGGCGGGTCAGCGTGAGCTGCCGCCCGTCGTCGTCGTCGTTCTTGAACAAATCGAACACAGCGAGGTCACTGACAATCCGGTCCACCACCCCCAGCCCGGTCAGCGGCAGGGTGCATTCCCGGACGATCTTGGCGCTCCCGTCCTTGGCATTGTGCTCGGTGAGGACCACGACGCGCGGGGTGCCGGCCACCAGGTCCATGGCGCCGCCCATGCCCTTGACCATCTTTCCCGGAATGGTCCAGTTGGCGAGGTCGCCATTGCCGGAAACCTGCATGGCACCGAGTATGGCAACCTTGACGTGTCCGCCGCGGATCATGCCGAAAGACGTTGCCGAGTCGAAGATGCTGCCGCCGGGCAGGACCGTGACGGTCTGCTTGCCGGCGTTGATGAGGTCGGCGTCTTCCTCGCCCTCGTAGGGGAAAGGTCCCATGCCGAGGAGGCCATTCTCGCTTTGCAGGACAACCCGCACGCCGTCGGGCAGGTTGTTGGCAACGAGGGTGGGAATGCCGATGCCGAGGTTGACGTAATCGCCGTCGTTGAGCTCCTGGGCCGCAATGGCGGCCATTTCGTCGCGGGTCCATGCCATGGTGGTTCTCCTTGTCGGGTGGGTGCTTAGACGGCCGGGGCTTCAGTGCGGGGCCGGACGGTACTAGAAAGCCGGGGCCGGACGGTGCGCTGCTCAATGTCCTTGGTCCGGCCGCTCGCCTGGACCAGCCCCTGGACGTAGACGCCGGGCGTCACGATGTGGTTCGGGTCCAATTCGCCGGGCTCCACGATCACTTCGGCCTCCGCGATAGTCACGATTCCCGCCGTCGCCACGACCGGGTTGAAGTTCCGCGCCGTGTAGCGGTAGATCAGGTTGCCGTCCGTGTCCGCGGTGTGCGCGCGGACCAGTGCGACGTCGGCGACGATCCCGCGCTCGCGGACGTAGGTGACGCCGTCGAACTCTTCGAGCGGCTTGCCTTCGGCAACCAGTGTGCCGACGCCGGTCCGCGTGTAGAAGGCGGGGATGCCGGCACCACCGGCGCGGAGCCGCTCGGCCAAGGTGCCCTGGGGAGCGAATTCGACCTCGAGCTGCCCGGAGAGGTACTGCTCGGCGAAGAGCTTGTTCTCGCCCACGTACGAGGCGATGACCTTACGGACCTGTCCGGCTTCGATGAGGACGCCAAGCCCCTTGCCGTCAATGCCCATGTTGTTGGAGACCACCGTCAGCTCCTTGACGCCCGAATCGCGGACGGCGTCGATCAGGTCCGCGGGGATGCCACTGAGCCCGAAGCCGCCGACGGCGATCGTCTGGCCGTCGCGGAGGACGTCCTGAAGTGCAACGGCTGCGCTGGGCTGGATTTTGGCCATGGCTTTGTCCTCGTCTTTGAGTAGGATCCCTCATCGGCTATCCACTTTGTGGACACCGGGCTGAGTTAGCGGTCTGAAAAGGAGCTTAGGGCGGCTCTGCGCGGAGGGTCAACGGTCCCGCACGGCGAGTAGGGCTGAACTTGCACAGTGTGGACGCTAGTCTTAGAAGTGTCCACATTGTGGAGGAAATTTTTGAAACGGGGTAGCGTTGCCAGCTCAGCAGCCGCACATCAAGCCGGTCCAGGGCGCCCAAGTGGTGGGCCGGGTCGCCGCGCTCCTCCGGCTCGTGGGGCGAAAGCCGGAGGGCATGTCCATCGCTGGCCTGGTCCGTGAGTCCGGACTAACCCGCCCTACGGTGCACCGCTTGCTCGCGTCCCTCGCCGCCGAAGGCCTGCTGGACCACGACCAGCGGACCGGGAACTGGATCCTGGGACCCGAGATCTTCCTGCTGGGGTCGGTGGCGGCTGCGCGGTTCCCGTTTGAGGACTTGGCCCGGCCCAGTCTGCGCCGCTTGGCAGAGGAGAGCGGGGAAAGCGCCTTCTATTCGATCCGTCGTGGCCACGAAACCGTCTGCGTGCTCCGCGAGGAAGGCAGCTTCCCCGTGCGGTCGTTCGTCTTGCACGAGGGTGTCAGGTTCCCGCTCGGCGTAGCGTCGGCCGGCACGGCAATCATGGCCTTCCTGCCGGACGAAGAACAGGCAATGATCCTGTCCGGCTGGGAACGGCATGCGGGGGACTTCGCCGCCGGCCACACCGAGAGTGTGGTGCGCCGGAACCTTGAGCGCACCCGAATAGCCGGGTACTCGGTGAATCCCGGCTTGGTGCTCGAAGGCAGTTGGGGAATGGCGGCCGCTGTCTTCGACCAGCTGGGCCGGCCAATCGGCGCATTGTCCCTCACTGGGATCGAGCCGCGATTCCGTCCTGAACGCCAGGAATTCCTCGGCAAGTTGCTCATGGAAGAAGCGCACCGCATGAGCCCCGCTTGAGGGGTGCCAAATTAAGTTTTGAAGATCTACCCATCCACCCGGCCCGCACCTCCGAATAGCTGGCATAAGGACTTAGCCCGCAAGGGTGAAGTGCTTTCACACCGGAATCAACCGGCACCGAATGTCAGTCCGTTTGAAGGAGAAATGTCATGCTTGCTACAAAGCGCACGTCTTTTGCGATCGCCGGCCTCGCCGCTTCCGCCCTGCTGGGCCTCACTGCTTGTGGCGGCTCCGCTTCCACGGCCTCACCGTCGTCGGCCGCTCCGAGCCCGTCGTCCACCATGGCGGCGACCCCCTCCGCCTCGGCAAGTGCCGCGATGGACCCGACCAAAGACCTGGTTGGCCCGGGCTGTGCAGGTTACGCCTCCCAGGTTCCCAGTGGTGCAGGTTCGGTTGCCGGCATGGCTCTCGACCCCGTAGCCGTGGCCGCTTCCAACAACCCGTTGCTCAAGACCCTCACGGCCGCGGTGTCCGGCAAGCTGAACCCCAAGGTGAACCTTGTGGACACGCTTAACGGCAGCCAGTTCACTGTCTTCGCTCCGGTGGACAGCGCTTTCGCCAAGATCCCCGCCGCCACCATCGACACCCTCAAGACGGACGATGCCCTCCTGAGCAAGATCCTCACCTACCACGTCATCCCCGGCCAGCTGACCCCGGACCAGATCGTGGGCACCCACAAGACGGTTGAGGGCGACTCCGTGACCGTTACGGGAACCAAGGACGCGCTCAAGGTTGACGGAGGCTCTGCCGTGATCTGTGGTGGCGTCCACACCGCCAACGCCACGGTGTACCTGGTTGACTCCGTCCTGATGCCGAAGTAAATCTCAGTACCGGCCGTGCCCCTTAAGATTCGTCTTAGGGGGCATGACCTTTGCACGAAATTCGAGGGGGATGAGTGAAGCCGTCGATCGTGTGGTTCCGGGACGACCTCCGGGCCGCGGACAACCCGGCACTGCGGGCGGCAGCCGACGACGGTTCCGCCGTCGCGCTCTACGTCCTCGATGAGGAATCACCTGGTATCAGGCCGCTCGGCGGCGCCTCCCGCTGGTGGCTGCATCATTCCCTGCTTGCCCTTCGCGAAGACCTTGCCGCCCTGGGTGTTCCGCTTTTGCTGCGCCGCGGACCGGCAACGGAGGTTGTCCGGGAAACCGCGACGGCGGTGGGTACCGGTTCGCTGTACTGGAACCGCCGCTACGGCGAGCCGGAGCGAATGCTCGACGCCGGCATCAAGACCTGGGCGCGCGAATCCGGGATGCACGCGGAGAGTTTCCAGGCCTCCCTGCTGCACGAGCCGTGGGCCGTGACCACGAAGCAAGGCGGCCCGTTCAAGGTCTTCACGCCTTTTTGGCGGACCGTGTCCGGCTTGGATTTCCGTGAACCGCTAGAGGCTCCGGAACCGGGCCGGGGATTCTCCGGCCGGCTCCCTGAGTCCGAGGATTTGGACACGTGGGGAATGCTGCCGCGAAACCCCGATTGGTCTGCGGGGCTGGCGGAAAGCTGGCAGCCGGGTTCGGCCCAGGCGCATGAGCTTCTTGACGACTTCGTGGAGAACGGGCTCGCGGACTATTCGGTGAACCGGGACCGTCCGGACGTGCCGGGCAGCAGCCGGTTGTCGCCCTTCTTGCGGTGGGGGCAACTCAGCCCGTTCGAGGTATGGCATGCCCAGCAATGCCGGCGTCAGGAACTGGGCGACGGTGCAGCAGTCTTTGCCTCGGAACTCGGGTGGCGTGAATTCTGCTGGCACCAGTACTTCCATCATCCGGACCTTGCAACGGCCAATTTGCGGCCCGGGTTCGACCACTATCCGTGGGCTTGGCCGGGTGGTCAGGGTGCCGGCTCGCATGAACCAGCCGTCCAGGAAGCCGCAAATCTCCTTCGCGCGTGGCAGCAGGGCCGCACCGGGTTCCCCATCGTGGACGCAGGCCAGCGGCAATTGTGGCACACAGGATGGATGCACAACCGGGTCCGCATGGTCTCAGCCAGCCTCTTGGTGAAGAACCTTGGTATCCACTGGCAAGTGGGCGAGCAATGGTTCTGGGACACCCTCGTGGATGCCGATCCTGCGTCCAATCCCGCGAACTGGCAGTGGGTAGCCGGTTCCGGCGCGGACGCCTCGCCCTTCTTCAGGATCTTCAACCCGGAAACCCAGGCCAAGAAATTCGATCCGAACGGCAGCTACGTCGGCCAGTGGATCCCGGAACTGTCCACGGCGGACTATCCGGAGCCGGTGGTGGACCTTAAGGCCTCGCGCCGGGAGGCTCTGGATGCCTACGGCAACCTGCCTCGCTGAGCGGGCTCAACTGAGCACCAGCTGACGTGCTCTAGAAATTAGTAGGAAGTCCGAGTATATTCGGGATCAAAGACGTCCCGGAGCGCAGTTGGACATGTGCCTTCGAGGCCGATGGCGGGTATTCCCCATATGCAAAGGAGCATTCCATGGTGCGCGAACTTTCCCACTACATTGACGGCCAGAGGATCGACGGGACCTCCGGGCGCTTCAGCGATGTCTACGATCCCTGCACCGGCGAGGTCCAGGCAAAGCTCCCCTTGGCCAGCGCCGATGAGGTCAGGAACGCGATCGCGAACGCAGAAAAAGGCCAGCTCGAATGGGCTGCCATGAACCCGCAGCGCCGTGGCCGGATCCTGCTGAAGTTCGTGGACCTCGTCAACGAACACATGGACGAACTCGCTACGCTGCTCTCTTCCGAGCACGGCAAGACCTTCCCCGATGCCAAGGGCGACATCCAGCGCGGCATCGAGGTGGTGGAGTTCGCCGCCGGTGCCCCGCACCTGCTCAAGGGCGAATTCTCGGACAACGCCGGCACCGGCATCGACGTCCACTCGCTGCGCCAGCCGCTCGGCGTCGTCGCGGGCATCACTCCCTTCAACTTCCCGGCCATGATTCCGCTCTGGAAGTCCGGCCCCGCGCTGGCCGCCGGCAATGCCTTCATCCTCAAGCCCTCGGAGCGCGACCCCTCGGTGCCGCTCCGCCTGGCCGAGCTCTTCACCGAGGCCGGATTGCCGAACGGTGTCTTCAACGTCATCAACGGCGACAAGGAGGCCGTTGACGCCCTTCTCGAGGATCCACGCGTGAAGGCCATCGGCTTTGTCGGTTCCACGCCGATCGCCCAGTACATTTACGCCACGGCGGCGGCCCACGGAAAGCGCGCCCAGTGCTTCGGCGGTGCCAAGAACCACATGGTGATCATGCCCGATGCCGATCTCGACATGGCCGCGGATGCACTCATCGGCGCCGGCTTCGGCTCCGCCGGCGAGCGTTGCATGGCGATCTCGGTGGCCGTACCGGTCGGCCAAGAGACGGCCGACGAACTGGTTTCCAAGCTGCAGGACCGCATCAAGGCACTGAAGGTCGGCCCGAGCCTGGCCAAGGATTCGGACTTCGGCCCGGTGGTGGCCGCCTCGGCGAAAGAGCGGATTGAAGGCTACATCCAGGCCGGCGTCGACCAGGGCGCCACGCTTGTCACCGATGGTCGCGGCCTCAAGGTCGATGGTTACGACGGCGGTTTCTGGGTTGGCCCGACCCTCTTCGACAACGTCACGAAGGACATGTCCATCTACAAGGAGGAGATCTTCGGCCCGGTCCTGAGCGTCCTCCGCGCGTCCGACTACGAAGAAGCGCTGCGGCTCTGCTCCGAGCACGAGTTCGGTAATGGCGTCGCGATCTTCACCCGCGACGGCGACGCCGCCCGCGACTTCGCCAGCCGCGTCGAAGTAGGCATGGTGGGCATCAACGTTCCCATTCCGGTTCCGATCGCCTACTACACCTTCGGCGGCTGGAAGGCCTCGGGCTTCGGCGACCTCAACCAGCACGGTGCGGACGCCTTCCGCTTCTACACCAAGACCAAGACGGTCACCACCCGCTGGCCTTCGGGCATCCGCCAGGGCGCCAGCTTCGTGATGCCGGCCGGCAGCTAATGGCCGAGGTTCTGTTCGAGAAGCGCGGCCACCTCGGCGTCATCACGCTGAACCGGCCCAAGGCCGTCAACGCACTCACCGCCGGGATGGTGCACGCCATGCTGGAGCAGCTCACCGCGTGGGCGGACGACGACGCGGTCAAGACGGTCTTGGTGCACGGCTCCGGGGACCGCGGACTGTGCGCGGGTGGGGACATCGTGGCGATCTACGACGACATGCTGCGCCACGGTGACCAGACCGCGGACTTCTGGGCTGCGGAATACCGCTTGAACTTGCTCATTGCCCGGTACCCGAAGCCTTATGTGGCCTTCATGGACGGTCTGGTCCTCGGCGGCGGGGTCGGCATTTCAGCCCACGGCTCCGTCCGCGTAGTCACCGAGCGGACCCGCACCGGCATGCCGGAAACAACGATAGGCTTTGTGCCCGACGTCGGCGGGACCCTTCTGCTGTCCCGCTCGCCGGGCGAGTCCGGCACCCACGCAGCCCTCACGGGTGCCCACTTGAGCGGGGCCGACGCCTTGTTCCTGGGGTTCGCGGACCACTTCGTCCCGTCCGAAAGCCTGCCCGCGCTAGCGGAAGCGCTGCAAAGCTCGACGGCGGAGGCCGCCGTCGGGCGCTTCGTGCAGGAGCCGCCGGCCTCGGCCCTGTCCGGCCAGCGGGACTGGATCGATGCCGCCTATGCTTCCGACGACGCAGAGGAAATCGTCGCGAGACTGCGCGCCGCCGGAGGCGACGCCGCTGCAGCCGCGGACACCATCGAGGCGAAGTCGCCTACGGCCGTGAAAGTCACCCTGGAATCGTTGCGGCGCGTCCGGGAGCTATCCCTCGAGGAGGCCTTGGAGCAGGAATACCGCGTCGGCGTGCGCTGCCTGGCTGGCCCGGATTTCCGCGAGGGGATCCGCGCCCAAGTTGTGGACAAGGACCGCAACCCACAGTGGAAGCCAGCTTCCCTGGCGGAGGTGTCGCGGGCCGCCGTCGAGGGCTTCTTCGCGCCGCTCGGCGACCGTGAACTCAAACTTCATTCAAAGGAGCCCGACCATGTCTGACGCAGTTTCCGGCACTATCGCTTTCCTCGGCCTCGGCCACATGGGCGGCCCCATGGCCGTAAACCTTGTCAAAGCGGGTCATCAAGTAGTCGCGTACGATCCCGTGCCGGCAGCACTCGAGGCAGCCCGTGAACATGGCATTGCCACGGTGGATTCCGCTCCGGAGGCCGTCGCTGGCGCCTCCATTGTCCTGACCATGCTGCCCAGCGGCAAGCACGTCCTTGACGCGTACCGGGGAGTGGACGGAGCACCGGGCCTGCTCTCGGTGGCTGCGCCGAACACGCTGTTCCTGGACTGCTCCACCATCAATGTCGATGAGGCCCGCGAGGCCGCGGCCATTGCCTTGGAGGCCGGCCACCGCTCCGTGGACGCGCCCGTTTCCGGAGGCGTGGTGGGTGCCGAAGCCGGAACCCTGACCTTCATGGTGGGGGCGCTGCCCGAGGACTTCGAAACGGTGAAGCCGATCCTGGAGCTCATGGGCCGGAGGATCGTGCACTGCGGTGACCACGGGGCCGGGCAGGCCGCCAAGGTCTGCAACAACATGATCCTGGGCGTTTCCATGATTGCCGTCAGCGAGGCATTCGTCCTGGGCGAGAAGCTGGGCCTCACGCACCAAGCGCTGTTCGACGTCGCTTCCAACGCCTCCGGGCAGTGCTGGGCGCTGACCACCAACTGTCCGGTTCCCGGACCGGTCCCCACCAGCCCGGCCAACCGCGACTACCAGCCGGGATTCGCCGGAGCGCTCATGGCCAAAGACCTGCGGCTCGCGGTCAACGCGCTTGAGAGCACCGGAGTGGACGGCCAAATGGGGCACTTGGCATCGAAGATCTACGACGCTTTCGCAGCCGAAGGCGGAGCCGGGCGCGACTTCTCCGGCATCATCACGGACATCCGGGACAAGTCCGCCAAGTAGCCTTGGCGGGTAGGTCATTTACGAAAAAAGGGGCACGGCTTGGCGCAGCAGTACGAAAACATCCTGGTGGAACTCCGCGGACGCGTGGGCCTGGTGACCCTGAACCGGCCCAAGGCGCTCAACGCGTTGAACCAGGCCACCATGAATGAGATCGTGGCGGCCGTGTCGGACATGGATGCGGATCCCGCCGTGGGTGCCGTGGTGATCACCGGTTCGGAGAAGGCCTTCGCCGCCGGCGCCGACATCAAGGAGATGGCATCCAAGGGGTACATGGAAATGTATGCCGCCGACTGGTTCCGCGCCTGGGAAAACCTCACGCGCCTGCGCATTCCCGTGATTGCCGCGGTGTCCGGCTTTGCCCTCGGTGGGGGCTGCGAACTTGCCATGATGTGCGATTTCATCATTTCCGGGGACAACGCCAAGTTCGGCCAACCTGAAATCAACCTCGGTGTCATTCCGGGCATGGGCGGCTCGCAACGGCTGACCCGCGCCGTGGGCAAGGCCAAGGCAATGGACATGATCCTCACTGGGCGGTTCATGGACGCCGAGGAAGCCGAGCGGGCGGGACTCGTTTCCCGCGTCGTGCCGCCCGATTCCGTGGTGGAGGAGGCGCTGAAGGCCGCCGAGGTGATCGCGTCCAAGTCCAAGCCGGTTGCCATGGTGGCCAAGGAGGCCGTCAACGCAGCCTTCGAAACCGGCCTCTCCCAGGGTGTTTTGTTCGAGCGCCGGATCTTCCACTCATTGTTCGCCACCGAGGACCAAAAAGAAGGCATGGCAGCGTTCACGGAGAAGCGGCAGCCGGAGTTCAAACACCTTTAGGGTCCGCCCAAAACGGCGCTGGGCCCACGCCGGCAGGGTTCCCTAGCCGAACTTGTGAGGCGAGGGGGCCGGTGGGGAGCTGTGGATGGCGGGTTACCGGGCCCGAGCTCGACCGGGAAATCGAGCGCGTGCCCGTATTGGGACCACCCGCCCGTGAAGAGCCGGCCGTGTCCTAGACCGGCGTGCTCCAGGGCCAGAAGATTGTGGCAAGCCGTCACCCCGGAGCCGCAATAGCTGATCACATTCTCGGCCGAAGTGATTCCTGCCGCGGCGAAGATGCGGAGCAACTCGGCCTTGCTGCGCAGTTTCCCGTGAGAATCCAAGTTCTCCCTGCACGGGACGTTCCTCGCGCCGGGCACGTGCCCGGGCCTTGGATCAATGGGATCCTGCTTGCCCTCGAAGCGGTCGCGGTTCCGTGCATCCACCGCGGAGTTTGTTGCGATCGAGAGCTCGTGGATCTCCGCCAGGCGGTTGCCGGGCCAAGTTTGTGCCGTGAAATCACCGACGGGCCTCGAGGGATGTGTAGTTTCAAGCGGGCCTTCATAGCTGGCCAGCCCGCCATCCAGCAGAGCCGAACTGTGGCCCGTGGCGCGCAGCATCCAGACCAATCGCGCGGCGATGACACCGCCAGCGTCGTCATACGCCACCACGATGTCGTCATCGCTGATTCCCACTCCCCGCATCCCGAAGGCAAAATCGTCCGGGGCAGGCAGCGGGTTTCTTCCCTCGAGAGGCGATCCCTCAGCCGAGAGCCATCGATCCAGGTCGACAAAAACGGCACCGGGGATGTGCCCGCCGTCGTACGCCTCCCGGCCCGAGCGCCCGTCGAGGTACCAGCGCACATCGGCAAGCACCACGCGGCGACGGTTTTGAGACAGCCATTCGAGATCGACAAAAGGTTCCACGGCTGAATTCTGCATAGCCACAATGCTACGTACGAGTCTCACTATTTGATTTGCGAATCTCACAATATGGTCACGCGAACGAAAGTGTACGACCAAGGATTGATCGAACTCGAATACACCGTCTGCAAGTGGGGCTAACGGGCTTCAGCATTGCTGTCCGGCGGGACCAGCGCTGCGTCGAAGAACGTGCGTTCCAGCCGGACCGCCTCGGCGAACGTCCCGGCCACGCGGGCACGGTCTTCGGCGGAGACGGGCTCGACGGCGTCGAACTCCGCCCGCAACCACTCAACCCACGTGTTGTACTCGGGGTTGTTGTGCAGGCGGATCCACTCCGAATGCTTTGGTGCTGACGGCCATGTAGCCGGGTCGCCGGCCCGGGACGCCCAGCCGCCGTACAGCCATTCCGCCACCAGTACGACAGCCAACACGTCCGGGTAGGAGCGCGTGGCGATAGCGCTCCGCATGAGGGCATCGAAGTCGCGGGTCGCAGGACCCAGTGAAGGCGCTATCCGGTCGGCCTCAGGTACGGATAACTCCTCAAAGCAATCCTGGAAGTACGTGTTCTCGTCCGAGGCGAAAGCCCCGAGCACCCGTGCGAACACGAGTCGCGATGGAAGCGACGGTGCTGAGGCAACTGCCTGGCCCAGGAGCGCCGTGAACGCATCGCAGAACTGGTAATCCTGCACGAGGTAGCGGCGCAGGTGGTCATCGGGAAGGCTCCCGTCGAAGAGCTGATCCACGAACGGATGGTTGACGGCTGCGTCCCAATCTGCGGCGCAGTTGCTCCTTAGTAGTTCGGCAAAGCCCACGGTGTTCCTCCTGGAAGTTCAGAACCGCAGCCTAGCAGCCGGCGCCGGCAGGCAAGCCTGGATGACGCACATGATCGACGACTACGCGTTAGCCGTCTGTAAAGTCGCCCGCGGCCTTGCGGAAGTCTCCCAGTACGCGGATCAGGTGCTCGACGTCTTCGTCCCCGAAGCCGGACTGGCCGAACACCTCGTTGTTGAGTGCCGTCGTCGCGCGCTTCGCGAGGGTGCGGCCCTCCGCGGTGAGTTCGATCAGCGTGGTGCGCCCGTCCGTGGGGTGCGGCGAGCGGACCACGAGGGCCGCCTTTTCCAAGCGGTCGACGGCATTGGTCACCGACGTCGGATGCACCTGGAGCAGCGCACTGGCTTTGTTCATGGGCAGCGCGCCGCTGCGGGCGAAACTCAACAGTGCCAGGAGCTCGTAACGCGCGAAGGTCAAGCCGTACGGCTTCAGCACGCCCTCGATCCGCGCCAGCAGGATCTGCTGCGTGCGCATGATCGCGGTGATAGCCGCCATGGGCGCGGCGACTTCGCCCCAGCCGTGGCGTTCCCAGTTTCGCTGGGCGTCGGCGATGGGGTCGCGGGGGAGCGGGCTGCCCACGGTTCCTCCTGACATTGCTTGGCTGCCTATTCTTTCAGACTCGGGAACTCGTCCTCGGTGTACTCGACACCCAGGCCGGCAGGCAGCGGACCGTCGCCGTGACGGGCCACCTCCGTGCCTCGAAGTTCGACACGGCGGATCTTGCCGGAAATCGTCTTGGGCAATTCGCCGAATTCAAGCCGACGGATGCGCTTGAACGGCGCCAGGTGCTGCCGGCAGTATCTGAGGATGTCCTCGGCCACAGCCGGACCGGGCTCGTAGCCGGCGGCGAGCACCACAAAGGCCTTGGGCACCGAAAGTTTGACCGGGTCCGGAGACGGCACGACGGCGGCCTCCGCCACTGCGGGGTGTTCGATCAGCACGCTTTCGAGTTCGAAAGGGGACAAACGGTAGTCGGAGGACTTGAAGACATCGTCGCCGCGGCCCACGTAGGTAATGACGCCGTTCCCGTCCCGGCTGGCCATGTCGCCCGTGTGGTAATAACCGTCACGGAAAGCCTCGGCCGTCTTTTCCGGGTCGCCGAAGTAGGACTTCATGAGCCCCACCGGGCGAGGGTCCAAGCGCAAGCACAGCTCGCCGTCGTCGGCCTCTTCACCTGTGGTTGGGTCAACGAGGACGACGTCGTAGCCCGGCAGGGGCCGTCCCATCGAGCCGGTCTTGACCGGTTGCCCGGGAGTGTTGGCGACCTGGACGGTTGACTCCGTCTGGCCGAAGCCGTCGCGTATGGTCTGGCCCCAGGCCCTCTCCACTTGCCCGATCACCTCGGCATTGAGGGGTTCGCCCGCCGAAACAACCTTCGTGGGCGGCGTTTTGAGCAGGGTCAGGTCCGCCTGGATGAGCATGCGCCATACGGTGGGCGGGGCGCAGAAGCTCGTGACGCCTTCGCGGCCCATCTGTTCCATGAGGGCTTTGGCATCGAAACGATCGTAGTTGTAGACGAAGACGCAGGCCTCGGCGATCCACGGCGTGAAAACGTTGGACCACGCGTGCTTGGCCCAGCCGGGAGAAGCCACGTTGAGGTGGACGTCTCCAGGTTCCAGGCCGATCCAGTACATCGTGGAGAGGTGTCCCACCGGGTACGAAGTGTGGGTGTGCTCCACCAGTTTGGCGCGCGACGTGGTGCCCGAAGTGAAGTAGAGGAGCATGGTCTCGTCGGCGGCGGTGGGGGCGTCCGGGACGAACGTCGTCTCGGCGGAATCCGCTTCGGCGTACTGAAGGGCGCTCGTGTTCTGGTGGCCAGTCGGGCCGCCGTCGCCCACTTCAATGAGGGTGTAATCGCCCGGCACCTCTGCGAACTTGGCTATGTTGGCGCTCCCGACGGCGGCCCACCGGGCGCCGCCGCGCTCCACGCGATCCGTGATGTCGCGAGGACCCATGAGTGTGGTGGTGGGGATCAGGACCACGCCGAGTTTGATCCCGGCGAGCATCAGTTCCCACAGTTCAACCTGGTTGCCGAGCATGATGATCATGCGGTCGCCACGGCGGACGCCCTTGGCACGGAGCCAGTTGGCAAGCTGCGAGGATCGTGCGGAGAGATCGGCGAAGCTGCGACGGGTGGAGCTGCCGTCCTGCTCGACGATGACCAGCGCAGGGTTGTTCGCCGTTGCGGGGTGGGCTGCGATCTGGTCGAACCAGTCGAGGGCGAAGTTGAACTCGTTGAAGCGGGGCCATTGGAATTCGCTGTGTGCGCGGGAGTAGTCGGTGCGTAGCTCGAGGAGCCGGTCGCGGGCTGCACGGAAGTCGTCGGTGACTGTCATTGTCTGCCTTTCGCCCTGCGTGAATGGGTAAGCGCGGACCGGGAACCAGCTGGCCGTGTGATCCGCCTCACTGCAATATACTAGGACATCCAAGGGTTTGGAAGAGGCGGTGGGGGCTTCGTCCTGTCACGACGGGCAGGCTCTTGCGGAATCACGACGGCGGCGCCCCCGCCACGGCGCGGCAGGCCGCCGTCGTGCGCTGCAAAAAGCCGCTCAGCGTGACGGCGGCGCCCTGGCTTAGGAAGTTACTTCCACCAAGTGTCGAAAATCGTGACCGGAACAGTGCGCTTGTGCCGAGTACGGACGTACTTCTGCTCGATCAGCATCGCGGCAGCCTCGGGGATCTCGCGGCCTTCGAGGTAGTCGTCGATCTGGTCGTAGCTGACACCGAGTTCATCCTCGTCGGTGCGTCCGGGCGTGCCGTCCAGGAGGTCCGCCGTCGGAATCTTCTCCCAGACCCGGGACGGGGCGCCCAGCTCCGCGAGGAGTGCGCGGTTCTGCCGTTTGTTGAGGCCGAAGAGCGGCAGGATGTCCGCGCCGCCGTCGCCGAACTTGGTGAAGAATCCGGTGACGGATTCAGCTCCGTGGTCGGTGCCGATCACGAGGTAGTTGAGCTCGCCGGCGAGGGCGTACTGGGCGGTCATGCGGGCCCGGGCCTTCGTGTTGCCCTTGTGGAAATCCGAGATACGGGCGCCCGTGGTCTTCTCGAACTCATCCTCGAAACCGTCGACAGCCCGGGAGATGTTGAACGTCCATTCCGTCTTGGCCTGGATAAAGTCAAGCGCGGCCTGGGCATCGTCCTCATCGTGCTGGGTGCCATAAGGGAGCCGGACGGCCACGAAATTCGCCTCGACGCCCTCGGCCTCAAGCTCTTGGACGGCCAGCTGGGCAAGCCGGCCGGCGAGGGAAGAGTCCAGTCCGCCGGAAATGCCCAGGACAAAGCCCTTGGTATGTGTGGCCTTGAGGTATTCCTTCAGGAACGTGACGCGTTTGCGGACCTCCTCGGCAGGGTCGATCCGGGGCTGGACGCCCATTTCCGCAATGATCGTGGCCTGGAGTGTGCGCATGTCCCCAACACTAGTAACCAGCACTTGAAACACTCAACTGTGTCACCTCAAGTGTCACGCCAATCGAGGAACGCTCGCTCAGATATGGGCGCCAATCGACGAACGCTCGCTCAGATGATGTGAGCGAGGGTCGCGCCAAAACGCACTATACGTGAGCGAGCGTCCTGGGAGGGGCTGCGCCGTCGTGTGTCCGGGCTGTTTGTCACCACCCCCCCGAGCTACTTCGACGATCGCTCGCTCAGATATGGGCGCCAATCGACGAACGCTCGCTCAGATGATGTGAGCGAGGGTCGCGCCAAAACGCACCATAAGTGAGCGAGCGTCGGTGGGGATTACGACGGCGCGGCGCCCGTCGATGCCCGGACCGTGAGATGTGTGGGCATGACGGCCAGGCGCCGGCTGGTGCCGCCGTATTGGGGATTCAGCCGGGACAGGAGCATGGAGACTGCCACGCGCCCGGCTTGTTCGATGGGCGACGCCATGGTGGTCAGCGGAGGGTTGCAGAAATCGGCTCCGAAGATGTCGTCGCAGCCCACAATGCTCATGTCGTCAGGCACCCGGATACCGCGTTCGCGCAGGCGCTGCAGCATCCCGATGGCCAGCAGGTCGTTGAAGACGATGCACGCGGTGGCCCCCGTGTGCACTGCGGCGTCCGCTGCGGCCGCGCCGGATGTGGTCTTGGGCGCGAACGGCCCCACGCTGAATGTGGTCAGCTTCCGTTCGGTGGTTTCGTCCTGGAACGCTTGCCACCGCTTGGCGTTGGACCAGGAGGTGGCCGGGCCTCCGACGAAGCAAATCCTTGTGTGCCCCAGCGAGACCAGGTGTTCCAGTGCCTGGATGATGGCCGACGGCGTATCGATCACCACAGTGGGTGCAATTGCCGGAGCCCGGTTGATGGTAACCAAGGGCTGCTGTGCCGCCGCCTCGGCCAGCTGTGCGTCCGTCAGGCGGGACGCTGCAAGGATGAATCCGTCTGCCGAGCGGCGCATTTTCTGCAGGGCATCTGCCTCCATCTCCGCTGATTCCTCGGTGTCTACGAGCAATTGCGTGTAGCCGGCGGCCTTCAACTGGTGCTGGGCCCCACGGATGATGTCGAAGTAGAACGGATTGGTGATGTCCGGAACCAGGACGGCAACGGTCTGGGTGCGCCCGGAGCTGAGTCCGCGGGCTTGGGAGCTCGGAATGTAATTCAATTGCGCGGCGGCTTCTTCGATCCGCTCGCGCGTCACCCGGTTCACCCTGCCGGGATTGCTCAGGGCTCTCGAAACTGTCGAGGTTGCCACTCCCGCAAGCTCCGCGACGTCTCGGATCGTGGGCTGCCTGCCCGGTGACTGGAGCTGGAGTTCTGCCATTGCCTAGGTGTTCCTCATCTGCCGCAGCCGCTCATCAACGAGTGACTTGTCCCACAATTGCAGCACCGATGACAATTTTTGGCAATCGCTTGTCATCGCTGTTTCGCGTGCCTAGACTCGGAGCAATCACCCGATGTGACGCGCACCACGCCAATGAGGCCATCGGGCTCCAGGGAGGAAAACAATGAAGTTTGCATCGTCCGCCAAATTTGCCGCTGTTGTCGTAACAGCCGCCCTAGCTCTGACCGCCTGCGGAGGCGGCAGCACCAGCTCCGGGGGGAGCTCTGGACCCGTCGACGGGAAGGGCAAGAAGCTGAGCGTCCTGGTCAACTCCAACGCAAACTATCCGGCACAGCAAAAGCAGTGGTTCACGGATATTGCCGCCAAGTTCAAGGCGCAGACCGGTGCCGATGTCGAATTCGAAACGTTCGCGTCGGGAAATGACGAACTCACACGGATCCAGACGTCCGTCGTCTCCGGACAGGGGCCTGACGTTTACAGTCTCGGTACCACGTTCACGCCCACGGCCTATGCAACCAAGGCCTTCGTGACGTTGTCCGACGACGACTGGAAGAAGGTAGGCGGGAAAGACAAGTTCAACCAGGCAGCCCTTGGAATTTCCGGCCCGGATGCCCAGCACCAAGCGGGCATTCCCTTTGTCAGCCGGCCGTTCGTGATGGCCTACAACAAGGACATCCTGAAGGCGGCCGGGATAGATAAGCCCGCAACCAGCTGGGACGAGCTCGCAGCACAGGCCAAGAAGATGACCGACCCGTCCACCGGAACCTTTGGGCTCGCTACCGGGTACAAGGACAGCTTTGATCCGTGGAAATTCATCTGGGCTATGTCCGTCCAGGCAGGTAACCCGCTGGTGGACGGCAAGACACTCAAGCTCGACGACCCGACGGTCAAGAAGGCTTACGAAACGTACTTCGGATGGCTCACCAAGGACAAAGTTGTCGATCCGGCCTCTGTTGGCTGGAGCAGCAGCAACGCCCTGGCGGCATTTGCGAGCGGCAAGGCCGGCTATCTGATGATGACGACGTCGAGCTCCGTCCCGACGCTCGAGAAGTCCGTTGTTGCGGGAAAGTATGCCTACGCACCGATGCCGACGACGGCCCCGGGCCAGTCCTCTCCGCAGGGCGACGCCGCGAATGCAGCCAGCATCCTCTCCGGTGACAACGTGGTTGTTGCCGATTACTCGAAGCAAAAGGACTTGGCCTTCGCTTACGTCAACCTCATCACGTCCAAGGACGAGCAGCTGAACTACCAGAAGATCTTCGGAGATCTGCCCGCCAACGCCGAGGCACTGAAGGCTCTGAATAACCCGATACTCCAACCGGTTGCCGATACCGCCGCTAAGTCCAAGGCAACGCCGTTCACCGGCGCTTGGGGCGACATTCAGTTGGCCCTCGTGAATGTAGTGGTCCAGTCGATCCCCGATCTCTCCAAGGGTTCCGTGGACGATTCGAGCCTCCAGGCCCGCCTCAAGGACGCACAAACCAAGGGCCAGGCCTCACTTGACCGGGCATCGAAGTAAGTAGGAACTGACATGTCCACCGATTCATTGACTGCGGGCAAGTCGACGCGCCGCAAATTGTCCCGTGGTGCAAAGCCGGACCCGCAGTCGCCGGACAATACGCCCCGGCGCCGCAAGGGGCTGAGCGAACGCAACCGCCCGTTGTGGATGCTGATTCCAGGCGGCCTCCTGATGGTGATCATCATCGTGGTGCCGCTCCTGCTCGGAATCTTCATGTCGGGGCTGGACCTGGACCAGTATTCGCTGCGCAAGTGGGTCAGCGCTCCGTTCATCGGAGTCCAGAACTTCGTCGAAGCGCTGACCGCATCGCCTTTGCTGCACGCCATCTGGCTCAGCGTCAGCTACTCCTTGCTCGCCATGGTGGTCACTATCCCGCTCGGCATCGCTGGCGCAGTCGCCACCCAGAACGCGTTCAAGGGCCGGGCGGTGATCCGTTCCATTTTCCTGATCCCCTACGTCCTTCCCTCCTTCGTGGTGGCGACGGTGTGGCGGACCATGTTCCAGCCGGGCAGCGTCATCGACTCGATGCTGCATTCGGTGGGCATCGACCCCGGGCTGTGGCTCAACGGGCCCCAGTCATATTGGACGCTGATCCTGGTCCAGATCTGGGCATCGTGGCCGTTTGTCTACCTGCTGGCTTTGTCCGGGCTCCAGTCCGTGGACCATGAGGTCCACGAGGCCTCGGCCCTTGACGGTGCCCTGTGGTGGAACAAGCTCCGCTACGTGGTCTTCCCTTATCTCAAGGGTCCGCTCTCCTTGGCGTTCCTGATCGGCATGCTGCACCACATCAACAACTTCACCTTGCCGTTCGTCCTGTTCGGGGTGCCTGCTCCGTCCGACGTGGAGCTGCTACCGATCCTCACGTACGTCACCAGCTTCCAGAGCTTCAGGTTCGGGCTCAGCGCGGCCATGGCGTTCATTTCGCTGATCTTGATCGCGATTCCCTTGTTCGTCTATCTGCGGGCCGTCAAACTCGACGACGCCGAAACTCCCGGAGGCAAAAAGTGAGCGCCGCAACTACCGCCGTCGGACGCCAATCGAGCGAAAACTTCCGCCCGGGCTCCAAACGCCAGCATGAAGTCACCCGGCTCATGCCAGGGCCCATGCTCGCCATCATCCTCACGGTGTTGTGTGCCCTGGTGCTGATTCCGGTGGCGTACATCTTCCTCGCGTCCGTGAACTCGGACATCGGGGTGGCCAGGGGCGAGTTCTTCCCGTCCAGCTTCTCCTTTGAGAACTACTCCACGATCTGGACGAGCGTTGGACTGGCCACCGGCTTGGCCAACAGCGTGCTCGTTGCGGGGTCCACCGCCGTGGTCTCCGCGCTGATGTCGATCGCCACCGCCTACGTCCTGGTCCGTTACCAGTTCCGCGGCCGGTTGACCATCCTTCGCGGGCTCCTCGGACTCCAGTCGGTTCCCGGTACCCTCATGGTGCTTCCGGTCTTCGTGCTGTTCTCTTCGTCCGCCACTTACTTGGGCATCCAGGTCATCGGCACGCAGTGGGGCTTGTTCATCACGTATCTGACGTTCGCGATGCCGTTCTCCACGTGGGTGATGGTCACCTATCTGCGCGGCCTGCCGCGCGAACTCGAAGAGGCGGCAAGGATCGACGGCGCCAGCAACCTGGGCGTGCTGGTGCGGATCATCCTCCCGCTGAGCTGGCCCGGCGTCGTCGTTTCCGGTATTTTCGCCTTCCTGCTCGGCTGGAACGACGTCCTGTTCGCCTCAGTCATGACGCGGCCCGAAAGCCAGACGGCCGCCGTCGCGCTCCAGCTCTTCGGTGCTTCGCAAGAGGGCGGCGCGATTCCCTTCTACGGCCAGATGATGGCAGCTTCCCTTGTGTGTGCTGCCCCGGTGGTCATCCTGTACCTCATTTTCCAGCGTTACCTAGTGGGCGGCCTGACCGCCGGAGGAGTCAAGTAACTATGAGCACGCCAGCTGTTGAATGGGAGCTCTCGGGCTTCGGCGACGAGATCGACGACGACCCCAAGATCCAGATTGCCGTGATGCAGGCATTGGGAGCCAACCACATTGAGGTCCGCAGCGCCTGGGGAACCAACATCGTGGACCTGGATGACGCGCAGCTTCGTGAATTGAAGTCCTTGCTGGATGCCGCGGCCATGAAGGTTTCCGCGGTCGCCTCGCCGATCGGTAAAGTGGACGTTTCCCTTCCCGTGGAGCACGAGGTGGAACGGCTTCGCCGGGCCGTCAACGCCGCAAAGGTCCTGGAATCCCGTTACATCCGGATCTTCTCCTTCTACTACGGCGAGGACGTAGCGGTGGAGAGCATCCGGGACGCGGTCATCGAACGCATGCGTGCCCTCGCGGACGTGGCGGAGGAGTCCGGCGTCGTACTTCTGCATGAAAACGAGAAGGACATCTACGGCGACGTCCCCGAACGGGTCCTGGACATCATCGAATCAGTGGCCTCTCCCGCGCTCAAAGTGGCCTGGGATGCGGCGAATTTCGTCCAGGTAGGCGTCAAGCCCTTCGACGACGCCTACGCCAAGCTTCGCCCGCACCTCGAGTACCTTCAGGTGAAGGATGCCTTGTTTTCGAACGCCACCGTGGTCCCGGCAGGCGAGGGCGACGGCGATGTCCTCCGCACGGTTGAGGCCCTGAAGGCCGACGGATACACCGGTTTCGCGAGCCTTGAGCCACACTTGGCCGGTGCCCATGGACTGGGCGGTTTCTCCGGCCCGACGGCGTTCGGCATCGCAGCGAGGGCGTTCGCGAAAGTCCTCAATGAAGCAGGAGTGGAGACGAAGTGAGCGAAACCTCAAATGCTCAGGGGGCTCCAGCGGAGATCCGGGCCGCAATCGTAGGGTGCGGCGTCATAGGCCGCACCCACTCGGCCGCGGTCCGCGAGTTCCCGGAGGTCGTCATCACGGCGCTGGTGGATGTGGTTCCCGAGGCTTCGGAGGCGCTTGCCGCCAAGATCGAAGCCCAGGGCGACCCGAAGCCGGCAGTCTTCCTGACGCTGGCCGAGGCGCTCGCCGCCGCACCCGTGGATCTGGTCATCATCTCGACGCCGAGCGGGCTGCACATCCAGCTCGCGCTGGAAGCGCTCGACGCCGGCAAGCACGTCGTGATCGAAAAGCCCCTTGACGTTGACTTGAGCAAGGCAGACGAGATCCTGGCTGCGGCCAAGGCTGCCGAGGCCAAGGGCCTGGTGGCCACGGTGATCAGCCAGCACCGCTTCGATCCCGCCAGCCGGGTGGTGGACGAGGCCCGTCGCGCCGGACGCTTCGGCACGCTGACCTCCGCTGTTGCCTCCGTCAGCTGGTGGCGAAGCCAGGGCTACTACGATTCGGGCGCGTGGCGTGGTACCTGGGCCATGGATGGCGGTGGCGCCATCATGAACCAGGGCGTACACACGGTTGATCTGCTTTTGTGGTTCCTCGGCCGGCCCCTTGAGATCAGCGCCAAAACCGCGCTTCTCGCCCACGAAGGCGTTGAGGTGGAGGACACCGCAGTAGCTACCGTTACCTTCGAGTCCGGTGCCCTTGCCGTGTTGCACGCGACGACGGCGGCGTACCCCGGCTTGACCGTCCGCCTCCAGGTGATGGGCAGCAAAGGTTCCGCAGTGATCGACAACGACGACCTCGCGTACTTCCACGCGTCCGACGCCGCCGACCCTTCGGAAAGCAGTGCCATGGGCATCCTCGGCGGCGGGAACCAAGCCGCCGTCGAGCTCGCAAAATACCAGGACGACAGGGTCGAAGCACTGGATCCCACGGTGTACCCGGCCGGACATGTCCGGCAGTACCGCGACATCATCGCGGCGATCCGGGAAGGGCGCCCCGCGGGCGTTACCGTCCGGGACGCAGTGACCGCCTTGGCCGCGGTGCGTGCACTGTATGTCTCGGCAACGCTGGGACAGCCCGTCCTGATCGCAGACGTCATAGCAGGCAAGTACAACGACGTGGAGGTCCGCACCGGCGGGGCCCCTGCCCACCCCGGGACCAATCGCGAAGAGGTATCGGCATGAAGTTCTCCGTTTTCACAGCATCCACACCCGAATGGTCGCCGCAGGAAGCCGCCACAAAGCTTGCCGCCCAGGGGTGGGACGGCATCGAATGGCGCGTCACGGATCAGGCAGAGGCAGCAGAACCGGGCTTCTGGGCAGGGAACCGTGCCACCTGGCCCATGACTGGCCTGGAAGATGCGATCCCGGAGATTGCCCGGCTCACCGCTGACGCAGGGCTGGAATTTTCCGGCCTCGGCGGCTACGCCCGCTGCGACAACCACCACGACGTCGATCGCGTCCTCGCGGCGACCGCAGCCTTGGGTGCCAAGCAGGTCCGCGTGAACGTGCTGCCGCTGGGCAACTCGAATATGGGCGGCCCGGAACCCACAGGCCTGCCCTACCCGGAACTCTTTGCCGCCACCCGGGAACACTACGAGTGGGTTGCTTCCCGCGCCGCACACCACGGCGTCAAAGCCCTCGTGGAACTGCACCATGGAACAGTGACGGCATCGGCCTCGTCGGCCCGGCGATTGCTGGAAGGGCTGGATCCGCAGCACGTCGGCGTTATCCACGACCTCGGCAATCTGCTGATCGAGGGCTGGGAATCACCGTTGCCTGCCCTCCAGCTCCTGGGCCCCTATTTGGCGCATGTCCATGTGAAGAACGCCCGCTGGGTCCGCACCGATTCGAAGGACGAAACGGGTGCGGCAGTGTGGGTCAACGAATGGGCTCCCTTGGCCGAAGGCCAAGCAAGCGTCCTCGCGTACTTCCGCGCGCTCGCAGAAGTCGGCTACGACTCCTGGGTCACGCTGGAGGACTTTTCCACCGAGCTTCCATTGGAGGAACGGACAGCGTCGAACCTGGCGTTCGTCCGCAAGGCAGCCGCGTTGGCGGGGTTCGACGTCGCCGCTTCAGCCCCGGCATCCTGACGGATCCGCTGTCTTCGACGCTTAAGAACAGCAGCCGTTTGCCTTTCCGAGGCAAGCGGCTGCTGTGTTGTTTGGAGGTCCTCAGATGGTGCGCGGTGCTTTCGCCAGGTTGTCCTTGAGTTCAACAGCGTTCTGCCGCACCACGTAGGCCGGGCGGTCTCGCTCCACGCGCCAGCTCTCGTCGAGCGGTCCGATGTTGACGGTGTCGAAGCCGAACTCGTCGTAGAGGTTCTCCACGAGTTCGGCGGCCTCGGGGTAGTCGCTGGCGGTGGCCAGCGCGCGGCGGTTTTCTGTTCCCGCCGGAGTGCCGTCGGTGCCGATCTCCTTCGCCATGATGTGGTTGAAACCCTTGGCCACCTTGGACGTGGGCAGGTGCTTCTGCAGCAGACCGGACGTGGTGGCCTCACCTTTGTCCAGCTCCGGGATGCGGCCGTCCCGCTCCCAGTAGTAGTTGTTCGTGTCGATCACAATCTTGCCGGCGAGCGGCTCCACGGGAATGTCCTGGTAGCTCCTCAGGGGAACGGTCACGACAGCGAAATCGCCTGCCGCCGCTGCCTCGGCCGGTGTTGCCGCCCGGGCGTGTGTGCCAAGTTCCGCCACCAGTTCCGCCAGCGTTTCCGGGCCCCGCGAGTTGCTGATCACTACGTCATAGCCAAGCTCGACTGCTTTGCGAGCGACTTGGCTGCCAATGTGTCCTGCACCGATGATTCCGATTGTTGTCATATGTGCGGGAACACCGCCTCCCGCGCAGATATTTCACAGGTTGCGGCGAGTGACGCGGGTCTTCGCGGGGCGCTGGCGACGCGGAATTTTCTCGGCGTCACCCAAAGAGCCTCACGCCCCCGGGATTCCGGTGTCGCTGGGCATCTGGCATGTCGCCAGGGATTCATCGAGGCGCAGGGCAGGATGCGCGTCGCGGACCTTCCATGACGCCGGCCATTCCCTTGCGTCGAACGGCTTTACGTAGAATGGGCACCATGACTGTCGCCTCTGATGCTGCCACCGCCACTGCCGCTGCCCGTGCCCGCCTTCTTGAATTGATCAAAGAACTGGCGGTCGTCCGCGGCAAGGTGATCCTTTCCAGCGGTGCCGAGGCGGACTACTACATCGACCTGCGGCGCATCACGCTCCATCACGAGGCTTCGAAGCTGGTTGGCCAGGTCATGCTCTCCATGATCGACGACGCCGGAATCGCCGTTGAGTGCGCCGGTGGCCTGACGATGGGCGCTGACCCGGTCGGAACCGCCGTCATGCACGCCGCTGCAGACGCCGGCCGTGCCGTCGACGCCTTCGTGGTGCGAAAGGCACAGAAGTCCTACGGCATGGGCCGCCAGGTGGAAGGTCCCTCAGTGGAGGGGCGCAACGTCGTGGTTCTCGAGGATACCTCCACCACCGGCGGCTCGGCGCTGACCGCCGTCGAAGGCGTCCGCAAAGCCGGCGGCAACGTGGTGGCCGTGGCCGTCATAGTGGACCGCAACACTGGCGCCAAGGAAAAGATCGAGGCCGAAACCGGCGTGCCGTACCTCTTCGCCTTCGGCAAGGACGAGCTGGGACTCAACTAACTCGCCCAAGCCTGGGCGGGTTTGCCGGGGATCGTGTGCCCGTCGGCCGAAGAGCCTAAGCTGGCTGCGTGAACATTCCGGCCGGGAAATTTCCCCGGAAGCAGCAGCGCTGGGAGGACCCGGGCTCTCTCGCCCGGGTACTTCGGCAAGCCGCCGAGCTGAAGAGTCTTTCACGCCGCTCCTTCCTGATCGGAGCAGGTGCTTCCACGGCACTCGCGGCCGACATGCTGTTCACCCGCCAGGTCCAGGCAGAACGCCGCGCCACCAAGATCCTCCCGGTGGGGGATGATTTCGCAGAGTCGTACTACCCCAACACGAGTTGGATTCTCTTCCCTGGGTACAAGACCAGTTGGGAAGAGGCCCAATGGATCCTCAACTCGCTCCGTGGTTCGCTCCGGCAGCGCGGCCAGATGGCCGCCGTCGGATACTCCAATCTGGGCTTGGAGGTCGCCGAGGTGGTGGACGCCGTGCTCGCATACGTCAATGAGCGGAAGCTGAACACCCTTTATTTCTACGGCCACAGTTTCGGAGGGATGTTGGCCACTGAAGTGGCCGCACGCCTGCGTGAACGGAACGTCGCCGTCAAGCTGATCCTTTTGGATTCTTCGCCGTTCAGCAAGTACGACATCCTCGACCAAAGCTGGTTCGACGGCGTGGTGCTCTTGTACGAGAGTGGCTTCCAGGTTCCGTCGGTCCTCCGCGGCGGCTACGAGCTGGGCGAGCGCGTGGTGAACAAGAACGAACGTACATGGGGGCAGATCTGGAACCAGACCCTGGAGCAGCTCTCGCCGATCGCGCCGTCGAGCGTCCTGATCCAGAGCGAATCGGACTACATCTACCACTTTGACGGCACAAGGTTTGTCGACGGGCTGGGAGATGCCCGCATGGCCTTCATCGGAAACCCGAACGATGACACGGTGAACTACGGAACGGCCCGGGCTGCGTGGGCCAAGACGTTCCCCCTCAATATCGCATCCACAGGCCGCAGGACCGACGGTGCCCGACCCGCCCACGCGAGCCCGCAGTGGAATCCCTTTATCTACAATCCGATCATCGAGGACCTGGAGAACGAGCTCTTCCCGCTGCCCCGGGCCGGCTCGCGGGTGGTGTTCTACTGACCGGTGCTCCGAACGCCCCTACCTGAGCCGCAGTCCAGCCAGTTCGGAGCCGCTGAGGCCGGCGTCGCGCAAGTAATCCGCCGCGCTGCCGAACTCATGCCCGAAGCGGTCGAGGAAGTATTCCATCGCAGCTTCGGGGGATTGCAGCAGCATGAGCGAGGGACTGAATGCTTCCTCCGGAACCTCAGGGACAGCCAGCCGCCAGGCTGCTGACATGGTTTCCAGCATCGTGGGGAGGGCAGCGGTGCTTGCGGCGTAGTCCGCCACCACAGCGGCGCGGTCAGCGCCCGTCGCGAGCAGCGCCAGAGCGGATACGACGCCGGTGCGGTCCTTGCCGAGCGAGCAGTGGATGAGCGTCCGCTTGCCTTGGACCGCAGGACGCAGCGATTCGGCCACCCAATCCGGGCGGGCGCGAACCCAGCCAAGATACAGCTCGCCAAGATCTTCGGCCGTGTGAATCGATTGAAGCCCCGCGGATGCGGTACGCGGATCGAGGGGGTTCTCCACGAGCTCCACCTCACCGTTGGCCAGTTGCCAGGGCACGATGGCGCGCTCGTACTCGCTCCGGAGATCCACAACCGCCTGGATGCCATGAAGTTCCAGAAAGGCGGCCGTCGCAGCGGTATCCATGCCAAACGGCTGGCTGCCCCTCAGGATGCGGCCACCGGCCAGGGACCGGAGGTTCAGCACAGCCATGGCACCAGCCCCTTTTCCTAGATTTGGTTCTTGAGGTCCGCTACCGAGTTCAGGACCTGGTTTGGCCGGAACGGGAAGGCCGCGATGTCCTCACGTTGGGTGATGCCGCTGAGCACCAGGACGGTGTGCAGCCCGGCTTCCATGCCCGCGATGATGTCGGTATCCATGCGGTCACCGATCATTGCCGTGGTCTCGGAGTGCGCGTCGATCTGGTTCATCGCGGAACGGAACATCATGGGGTTCGGCTTGCCCACAATATAGGGCTCGCGGCCGGTCGCCTTGGAGATGAGAGCGGCGATGGCGCCGGTGGCGGGCATCGGTCCGTCCTTCGAGGGACCGGTGGCGTCCGGGTTGGTGGCGATGAAGCGCGCTCCTGCGAGGATCAGCCGGATGGCCATGGTGATCGCTTCGAAGGAGTAGGTACGGGTCTCGCCGAGCACCACGAAGTCCGGGTTCTGGTCGGTGAGGATGAAGCCGGCCTCGTGCAACGCCGTCGTGAGCCCTGCCTCACCGATGGTGTAGGCACGGTTCCCGGAGTCCGAGCCCCGCACCTGGTCCTTGAGGAACTGTGCCGTGGCCAGAGCCGATGTCCAGATGTTCTCTTCCGGGATTTCGAGGCCGGAGGAGCTCAGCCGGGCCGCCAAGTCCCGCGGGGTGAAGATCGAGTTGTTGGTGAGGACGAGGAATCGCTTGGACGTGTCCACCCAGCGCTGGATCAGTTCAGCCGCTCCGGGAACCGCTTGGTTTTCGTGGACCAGGACGCCGTCCATATCGGTGAGCCAGCATTCGATTTCGTGGCCGTTGCGGTAAATGGCTGAGCTTTTCGGGGCTTCGGTTGCGTTCTCCATGCTTTTCCTCCGCGTATTGGCTGTTTCTCGTCCCAAGTCTTTCATCTTTCGGTCTCCGAGACACCCGGGTGTCCTGCGTTACGGCACTGGGTATCGGCGCCGCAGTCGGCACCGCCCGGGCTAGGGTTGAAGAGTGACTGACCGGCCCCAGAACCCTGCCCCTACCGACTCCGCTGCTGTCCCGTCCATCGTCTCCTCTGCCGAGGGGGAGCCCGAAGCGAAACCGGAGGTCGGCGTCGGGCCCTGGGAAGGCGACTGGCCGGAAGGCGAGCAGTGGGACCCGGATCTCCTGGCGGACGGTGACCGCCGCAACGTCGTCGACAAGTACCGCTACTGGAAGCACGAAGCGATTGTCGCTGACCTGGACGCCCATAGGCACGATTTCCACATTGCCATTGAGAACTGGCAGCACGACCTCAACATCGGCACTGTGGTTCGCACCGCCAATGCCTTCCTCGCCAAGGAGGTCCACATCATCGGACGACGCCGGTGGAACCGTCGCGGGGCCATGGTCACCGACCGTTACCAGCACGTCCGCCACCACCCCACCGTGGAGGATTTCGTGGAGTGGGCCCAGGGCGAAGGCCTGGCCATCATCGGCATCGACATCTTCCCCGATTCCGTGCCGCTGGAAACATACGAACTCCCGCGCAATTGCGTGCTCGTGTTCGGGCAGGAGGGCCCCGGCCTGACTCCCGAGGTGCACGACGCCGCCGTCGCCACCTTGTCGATCGAGCAGTACGGTTCCACGCGCTCCATGAATGCGGCGTCGGCCGCGGCCATCGCGATGCACGCGTGGATCCGCCGGCACAACTTCGGCCAGAGGGTCTCCTGAGCAGACCCCCTCTCCTTGGAGGACCCCGGCTCCTGAGCAGACCCCCCGGCAAAACGTCCGCAAGTGTTACCCGTCTCCGTGACCGGAAACACGATGTCGGATTCTTCAGTCGCTAGGATGGTGCCTAGCCGTATAGGTCTACTCCAGGGTCAACAAAACCCACAGACGAAAATCAGCATAGGAGTCAGCATGCCCATCGCAACCCCAGAGATTTACTCCGAGATGATCGACCGCGCGAAGGCCGGTGGATACGCGTTCCCGGCAGTGAACGTGACCTCGTCGCAGACCCTGAACGCCGCCATCCGCGGCTTTGCCGAGGCCGAATCGGACGGCATCATCCAGGTCTCCACCGGTGGTGCGGCCTACTGGTCCGGCGCCTCCGTCAAGGACATGGTTGCCGGTTCCCTGGGCTTCGCGGCTTTCGCGCGCGAAGTCGCCAAGAACTACAACGTGAACATCGCCCTGCACACGGACCACTGCCCGCAGGACAAGCTGGCTGATTTCGTCCTCCCGCTGCTGGCTGCTTCCGAGGAAGCCGTCAAGGCCGGCAAGGATCCGATCTTCAACTCGCACATGTGGGACGGCTCGCACGAGACCCTGTCCGAGAACCTGCGGATCGGCCGCGAACTCCTGGGACGCGCAGCTGCGGCCAAGATCATCCTCGAGGTTGAAATCGGCACGGTCGGCGGCGAGGAAGACGGCGTCGAGAACGAGATCAACGAGAAGCTGTACACCACCACCGAAGACGCCCTCGCCACCATCGAGGCGCTCGGCGCCGGCGAGAACGGCCGCTACCTGACTGCCCTGACCTTCGGCAACGTCCACGGCGTGTACAAGCCGGGCAACGTCAAGCTCCGCCCGGAACTGCTCAAGCAGATCCAGGCCGAGGTCGGTGCCAAGATCGGCAAGACCAACCCGTTCGACCTCGTCTTCCACGGCGGCTCCGGCTCCACCGAGCAGGAAATCGCGGATGCCGTTTCCTATGGTGTCATCAAGATGAACATCGACACGGACACCCAGTACGCGTTCACCCGCCCGGTTGCCGGACACATGTTCTCGAACTACGACGGCGTCCTGAAGGTCGACGGCGAAATGGGCAACAAGAAGACGTACGACCCGCGCGTCTGGGGTGCCTCCGCCGAAGCCGGCATGGCCGCCCGCATCGTGGAAGCCGCGAAGCAGCTCGGTTCGGTAGGCAAGACCTTCTAATGTCCGACGAATTCCGCAAGAACCTGATGGGCCCGGAGCCGACGCTCCTCCCTGCAGAGACCGAGATCTACCAGCACCTCGCCCTGGGGCAGGAAGCACTGGACCTCGTCGCCAAGTACCCCACGTCTTCGTTGCTGTGGGCGATCCTGGCCGAGGAAGCTTGGGCTGACGGCCGGACCATCGATTCCTACGCGTATTCCCGCGTGGGTTACCACCGTGGACTGGATTCGCTGCGGCGCAACGGTTGGCGCGGCGTCGGGCCCATTCCGTGGGAGCACGAGCCCAACAGGGGATTCCTGCGCGCTCTGTACTCCCTCGGCCGGGCATCCGCTGCCATCGGCGAAGCCGAGGAACCGGAGCGGATCGAGAAGTTCCTGAACGACTCCGATCCCGCCGCGAAGGCAGCGATCGAAGGCTAGGGCATCTCAGTTAAACGCCGACGGCGGCCGTCCACTTAGGTGGGGCGGCCGCCGTCGCGCTTTCCCGGCCCAACTGACTCGCAGTTAATGCCGTTATGAGGCGTCATAACGACAACAAATGCGAGGCAGTTGGTCGGGCGGGTCCTAGGAGACGGGGGTGAGCCCGGTCCGGGCCATCGCCTCGGCGTAGGCGCCGTGGATGAGGTCCAGGTACTCCTGCTGGCGCGTGGGGGAGCCGGCGAAGGAGCGTCCACCGAGCGAGCGGACCTTGAACGTCTTGAAGCCGCGGCGGTGGATGCTCTGCGGTGCGGCCTTCACGAGCTGGTCTGCCAAACGATGGGCTTCGTTGCCGTGGGCTACCAGCACGGAGGTGCGCGGCACGATCGCCAGGAGACGCAGGAGCGGCTTGAGGCCTTCGGTGATGTTGGCGGGAGTCAGCTTGCCCGGCTCGCCGTCGGGCTCGATCCACGGGTAAACGTTCCACGGCATCATGAGTTCCGGACGCAGGCCCAACTGCCACTGCATGCCCACCATGCGGGTAGTGGCATCCGCGTCACCCGGGATGATGAAGCCCGAGCCCTCAGTGGTGCGGGTGTTGGAGAAAAGGCTGATGATGCGGCACTCGTCGACGCTGTGGACGGGGTCCACGTAGAGGACTTCGCTGCCCGGCTTCTGTTCTTTGAGGGAATCGCAAAGCCCCGTGACCTCGGCGATGTGGGGTTCGAAACGTCGGTTCCAGAGCTGCTCTTCGAGTGTTTCAGTCGCCAGGTCTTGCATATGGGCTTGGGTCTCCTACGTGTAGCGAGGCGCACTTATCCGGCCGGGAGCGGTTTGCCGCGACCGGTCGGATTGGGTGCAGTGTTGGGGGCTGGTTAACTCTACCGGAACGACGGTGAGCTGTGGGGTGAATCGGGACTTCTGTGTTGGGTCTCTCGACGGCGGGAGCCGGATTCGGGCATAAAGCGGCTGTGCGTTAACGGAAACGGCACCGTCCCGATGGATTCGGGACGGTGCCGTTTCGGAAGCGCGTGCTACTGCTTGTTCTCGTTCTGGTCGTCGCTTTCCTTGGTCCGGGAAACCACGGTGCCGTTCGATTCGTTGAGGATGAGCTTCACGTCCCGCCCGTTGTCGAAGTTGAACATCGCGTTGATGGAGCCGGCCTTGGCGTCTGCCGACGAGTCGCCGATCTGGCCGGTGTGCCAGTTGTCCTCGATAAAGCGGAGGATGGATGACTGGTCCGTCTGGGTGTGGTCCACGAAGTTCTTCTTGGCGAAGGGGGAGATCACGACGAGCGGCTGGCGGGGGCCGGGGCCGCAACGGTCGGCATAGCCTCCGGCCATCGGGACACCCTTGTTGTAGGCGTTGAGGCACCACGCGGCGTCGTCGGTGGTGTTGGAGGAGTTCTTCACGCCGGCCGCGACGTGGTCATACCAGCCATCCGAGTCATCGTAGGCGAGGACGATGGCGGTGTTTTCCCAGTTCTTCGAGTTCTGGATGGCGTTCACCTGCTGCGTGATGAACTTCTGCTCGTCCAGGGGATCGGAGTAGCCGGCGTGGCCGTCCTGGTAGTTGCCCGCCTTCAGGAAGGAGACTGCAGGCATGTTGTCCGAGTTGACCACCTTGGCGAAGTCCGTGGTGTCGTACTGGTGGTTGGCCTGGCCGTTGTGTCCGATCTCGTCCACGCTGGCCGGAGCAAGGTGGTGGGGGTTGGACGTTGACTTGTAGTACTGGAACGGCTGGTGGTGCGGGTTGTAGTCAGTCACCGTGGCACCCGCGATGTTGGTGTGGGTGGTCATGCAGGCCGCCGGGGTGGTGTCCGTGGCCGGCGTCGTCGGGGCGAAGCCGCCCTGGAACCAGCCCCAGCTGACGCCCTTGTCGTTGAGCAGGTCGCCGACGTTCTTGCCCTGCATGCCCGCAAGGTTGTTTTTGCTTGCGTGGCTCTTGTTGGAGCAGTCGTCGTAGACCGGATCCGGGTCTTCCGTCATGGTGCCGACGCCGTTCGCGTCCGGGAACTTGACCGTGTAGTCGCTGCTTGCCGGCTTGACCGGTTGCCCGGCGGCAGTGAATTCGGTGACGCCGCGGGTCTGGCCGGACACAAGGTTGAGCGCGCCCGGGCTGGACGGGCCGAACACCGTGCTGAAGTGCGAGTCGCTCATGGCGAAGTTCTGGGCGTAGTTCCAGATCCCGGTCACAGTGTTGCCGTCGTAGTAGTCCATGGTGAGTCCGGGACGGCCGAACTGGCCACCCGAACAGGTATCCATGCTGGTGTTCTCGACGAACTTGTTCATCAGGCCACCGTTGTACGCCTTCTGCTCCGCGGTATATTCGTGGTCCTGGTCGCACGTGATTGCCTGGCCCGGAGTCAGCCGCTGGGGCTGGACCGAGTTGGGATTGTTAGGTGCCAACAGATTGTCGTGGGCGAGGGTGGCGATGTTCTTCGGCGTGTTCTTGGCCGCCGTGAACGCGGGAGCCGCTGCGCCGCTGCCTTGCTGGGTTTCGCCGGCAGTGTTGGCTGCCTGCGGGTACGTCGCGAAGTAGTGGTCGAAGGAGACGTTCTCGCCGAAGATAACGACGACGTGCTTGATGGGCGTCGCGGTATCTTTGTGGTCGCTATTGGCCGAGGCGGGCGTCATGCCGAACCCGATCATGCCGGCAGCGATCGTGGATGCCGCGAGGGCGCTCACTCCTGCCGTTGACAAGAGACGTTTGTTGCGAAAATTCATGGATTTCCCTTCAGATTCACGGAAGTGCCCGCCCAACTGGCTCGCATTTGTTGTCGTTATGAGGGCTCATAACGACAACAAATGCGAGTTAGTTGGGTTTGTTGGGGTAAGGATTCACAAAGAATGTAGCCGCTCGCCTGGGGCCCGAGCGCCGATTTGGGAGCTCAATGCGGACTGTTTGGGAAGAGTTCACATTCTGCTCACAGGGAACTTCGAGGGCGCCTGCCTGTATTCATGTCGCCCTCCGACCGTGTGACAACAGGACCAAGAGCCGCATCGGCTAAACTTGGCTGGTAAGAGCCCCGGAACTCTTGCTGATCCCGCCGGTGAACTTTTGCGAAAGTCTGCGGGTAGGGCCGAAAGATTCGGGGCGTTCTCATGTACGGCGCTGAGCCTTGGTGATCCCGCCAGGACCGGCCCGAAAGAATGGGGGAGGATCCCATGCCAGCTATCGTGATCGTCGGAGCCCAATGGGGCGACGAAGGCAAAGGCAAAGCAACCGACCTGCTCGGTGGCCGCGTTGACTACGTGGTCAAGCCCAACGGCGGCAACAACGCCGGGCACACCGTTGTGGTGGGCGGTGAGAAGTATGAGCTCAAGCTCCTTCCTGCCGGCATTCTGAGCCCGAACGCGATTCCGATCATCGGCAACGGCTGCGTGGTCAACCTTGAGGCGCTGTTCCAGGAGATCGATGGCCTGGAAGCCCGCGGCGCCGACACGTCCCGTTTGCGCGTCTCGGCGAATGCCCACCTCGTAGCGCCGTACCATCAGGTGTTGGACAAGGTCACGGAGCGCTTCCTCGGCAGCCGCGCCATCGGCACCACAGGTCGGGGCATTGGCCCGGCTTACATGGACAAGGTGGCCCGCCTGGGTATCCGCGTCCAGGATGTCTTCGACGAGTCGATCCTCCGCCAGAAGGTGGAAGGCTCGCTGCGTCAGAAGAACGAGCTCCTGGTCAAGGTCTACAACCGCCGCAACGTGGTGGTGGACGAGATCGTGGAGTATTTCCTGTCCTACGCCGAACGCCTGCGCCCGCTGGTCATTGACAGCACCCTGGTCCTCAACAACGCTCTGGATGAGGGCAAGGTGGTCCTCATGGAAGGCGGCCAGGCCACGTTCCTGGACGTCGACCACGGCACCTACCCGTTCGTGACCTCTTCGAACCCGACCGCCGGCGGCGCGTCTGTTGGATCGGGCATCGGACCCACCCGGATCTCGCGTTCCATCGGCATCATCAAGGCCTACACCACCCGCGTCGGCGCCGGTCCGTTCCCCACGGAACTCTTCGATGAGATGGGCATGTACCTGCAGAAGACAGGCGGCGAGTTCGGCGTCAACACCGGACGCCCGCGTCGCTGCGGTTGGTACGACGCCGTTCTTGCCCGCCACGCATCCCGCGTCAACGGCTTCACGGACTACTTCGTCACCAAGCTGGACGTTCTGACCGGCATCGAGCAGATCCCGGTCTGCGTGGCCTACGACGTCGACGGCGTTCGCCACGACGAAATGCCCATGACCCAGACCGAGTTCCACCACGCAGTGCCGATCTTCGAGTACTTCGACGGCTGGACCGAGGACATCACCGGCGCCAAGACGATCGAAGACCTCCCCGAGAACGCCCGCAGGTACGTGCTGGCTCTCGAGAAGCTCTCCGGCACGCGGTTCTCCGCGATCGGTGTCGGCCCGGACCGGGACCAGACGATCGTGGTGCACGACCTCATCGAGGACTAGTCACCAAAGCCGGATTACGACGACGGCGGGTCGCCCTTTCAGGGGCGGCCCGCCGTCGTGCGTTCCGCGCCAAAAAGCGCACAAAGAACGCCTTCGGAAAAACTTTTGGAATCCGCGTAACCCTTTGGGGTGCCCCGACGATTACCTCTTTGAAAGGCCGAGCTGAAATTTGTCCCCCATCATGTTTCAGCTCGGCCCTTTTCATGTCTGAAGGGGTTTCGTGGATGTGCAAAAAGTCCGGGAGAGGCAAGCCCCCGGAACCGAAGGCTGGTCCTTGGGCATAGCGGGAGCAGCGGTTAAGCTGGGTGAGGTTGCCCGGCCCTGCCGCGTTTGGGCGGCACCGAGGATCTCGCATGGATCCGGACATTCGCTCCCCAATGAAAGCCACGTTTCAGTGACCGACGCCTTGACCGATGCAGCATTGCTGGCCCTTCGCGGCCGGGAAGCTGAACTGTTCAGCGCCGTCTACCAGGCCTTTGCGGGCCAAGTACTCGGCTACCTGACGGCAAAAGGCGTTTCGGATCCCGAAGCTGTCACACAAGACGTTTTTCTTGCCGTCCTGCCTCGCGTCGAGACGATCACGGGCGGCGTCAGCGGTCTGCGGACGTTCGTGTTCTCGGTGGCCCATGCCCGGATGGTGGATGACCATCGTCGGCAAAGCAGGGCACCTGAGCACCACGAGTTTGAACCTGAACGTGACACGCGCCAGTCGAGTTCGGCGGAAGCCGAAGCGATGAACCGCGTGGCGCCCGGGGAAGTCATGGCGCTGTTGGACCTCCTTGGGGAAGATCAACGGGAAGTCCTGACGCTTCGTATCGTTGCCGGTCTGACCGTGGACCAAGCAGCCGAAATCATGGGGAAAAGCCAAGGCGCAGTCAAGCAACTGCAGCGCCGGGCGTTGAATTCACTCCGCGAGCACTCGGTAGTAAAGGAATACGTGGCACCATGATGCGTTGGGATTGCAAGGACATTGACCGCGACGCGGTCATCCTCGAGCTCATGCTTGAGGCTGGCCTCACGGACGCCCCTGAAGTCACGGATTCGTTGAAAGCACTGGAATCGTTTGCGTCCATGCCGGCGCCTGTCCCAGGGCCTGCACTCGCGGCGATGCTGGCTGGCTCGGCAGTGGGCGAGACTCTTCCGTTCGACGAGCTCGGCAAACGGCGTCAGTTGCGCAAGCATCGCCCCATCGTCATTGGTGCCGCCGTCCTGACCGCCATGGGCCTAGGTGTTGGTGGCGTTGCGGCCGCGAGCGGCGGATTCAGCAAGGGAGCCCCGGAGTTCATGCAGACGCTGATCTCCGGCTGGGCGCCGGCTTGGACCACAGCTCCGCCGTCGTTGGTACCTCCAGCCCCCGCCCAGGACTCCCCGAAAGTCGCGACCCATCCGGCTCCCGCCGACCTGCCGCCGGCGGTGTCCCCAGCGGCAGGCCCGTCGGCGGACCCCGTGGTCACTGCTGCAACCGGCATCGGCGAGGCGCCGCACGGGCCGGCGGCGCCAGCGGCCGTTCCAGCCCCTGCAGGCCGGCCAAATGACGAGCAATCCGAAGCGCCGAAGCAACTTCACACCGAGCCTAAAACCGACGCGCAGGGAATCCCTCTGCAGCCCAAACCGGCCATCCCATCGGTCCCGACGGCGAAGGACCTCCAAAACGGGGTTCAGCAAGCAGTCGAAAAGGCCCAGGACGACGTGTCCCTGAAGCCTGCCGGGCCGTCGCTACGTTGGCTCCTTGGACTGCTGTCCCGCTAGTAGGCTGAAGCTATGACACACGTCAACGATCCGGCAGTCATTGACCGGCTTATGCGAACAAAGGGCCGCTGGGCAATCGTGGGACTCAGCACGAATGAGTGGCGCTCTGCGTTCGAGGTAGCTCTCTATGTTCGCGACACAATGGGCATGGAGATCATCCCGATCAACCAAAAAGGCGAAGACGTCCACGGTGAAACCGGCTACAAATTCCTTGCCGACGTGCCCTTCGAGAAGCGGCCCATCGACGTCGTCGACTGCTTTGTGAACTCCTCGCGCGTCGGCGCCGTAGTGGACGAAGCGATTGCCGTGGGAGCAAAAGCCGTTTGGCTCCAGCTCGGAGTAATTGACGAGGACGCAGCGGAACGGGCCAAAGCTGCGGGCCTGGACGTCGTCATGAACGCTTGTCCGGCACAGATGGGCTGGCGGAGCGGCATCTAGCCGTCGTTTTCCGTTAACCGGACGCTGGTACGTTTTTGGGGCAATCACCCTTTCGAGATCAGGGAATTTCCATGTGTGACGACCACCCTTCAACCGCCAGCCGACGCACCGCGCTCGGTTTCCTCGGGGCTTCCCTCGTGGCTGGGCTGGGGGCATGCGCGGTCCCGGGAAGCCCGTCTCCAGAAAGCCCGACGGCGACCCCCGGCGCTGCTGGCCCCTCGCCGTCGTCGTCCGCAAGGGCCGCGATGAGTCCCACACCAAGCCCCGCCGGCCCCGGGCGCCTCCGGAACCCCTTCGTTCCCGACTTCACGCTGCCGCCTATCCAAGGCGGACTGGCGCCCGTGATCACCAAAATCCCCACCAAGCATCCCGTGGTGTTCCTGACGATCGACGACGGACTGGTCAAGTCCCCGGAAAGCGTCCGGCTCCTCGCGGAGAACGGCTACCCGGCCACACTGTTCCTCACGAGCAACACGGTCCGCGACAACCCTGCATTCTTCAAGGCGTTCATGGCGCAGGGGAGCCTTGTTGAAAACCATACGGTCAGCCACAACGTCAACATGACCACGCAATGGGGCTACCAGCGTCAGCTTGACGACATCGCAGGCATGCAGGATTTCGCCCTCCAGCAGTACGGCCGCAAGCCCACCCTGTTCAGGCCACCTGGTGGTGCCTACTCAACCGCCATGCGCCAAGCCGTTGCCGCCGCCGGCTTGAAGGCGATCGTTACGTGGGAGGCCAAGGCCAATGCCGGGCGCATGGACTACCAGTACGGCAATTCCCTCCGACCCGGCGACATCGTGCTGATGCACTTCCGCCCCGAATTCGCGGCGGACTTCGAGGCATTCCGCTCGGCGCAAGTGGCTGCCGGACTGGAAGTGGTACTCCTCGAGGACTTCCTGGACGTTGCGTGAGGCGGTCGGTCCGCTAGTCGTCGCACTCCGCTAGTCTCGCTACATGGACGCTGCCACACTCCGCCAGATCTGCCTTGCCTTCCCCGGGACCTATGAAGACTTCCCGTTTGGCCCGGAAACCTCGGTCTTCAAAGTCCGGTCCGCTGTGTCCGGCGGATCCAAGCAGGAAGGCAAGATGTTTGCCGCATCTGCGATGGATGACCAGAACTTGGCAGTAAGCCTCAAATGCGATCCCGCCTTGGCTATGCAACTTCGCTCGGCCCATCCGGAAATCACCGGCGCCTGGCACATGAACAAGACGCACTGGAATGGCGTGCGCCTGGACGGCGCCCTCCCCGACTCGATGGTCCGGGACATGGTGGAGGATTCTTATGACCTGGTGGTTTCCTCGTTGAACCGCAAGCAGCAGGAGCAGCTGGGCTGGGCCCGGCTCGCCAAGGACTGACACGCGGACCCTGTCTGCGGCTTCGGCTAGATTGTGAGTGGACCGCACCTTCCATCGCCTCGAAGCAATCAGGAGGAGCCAGATGCTGGAACAAAAGACCCTCGATGAGCTGTGGAATTTTGAGGACCCCGCGTTGTCGGAAGCCCGCTTCCGCGAAGCCATGACGGATCCCGCCTACGATGCCTTTGAGCGGGCCGAGCTCGCCACCCAATTGGGCCGGGCGATCGGCCTGCAAGGCCGCTTCGAGGAAGCGGACGCTCTCTTGGACGGGATTAACGCCGAAGAGGAGCCCACTATTGCGGTGCGGATCCTCCTGGAGCGTGGCCGCCTGCTCAACTCCGCCGGCCATCCTGCCATGGCCGTTCCGCTCTTCGAACAGGCCGCCGAGATGGGCGACCTCTTGGGTGAAGATTTCCTCGCCGTGGACGCGCTTCATATGCTGGCCATCGCGGACTCCGGCCACCAGGAATCATGGACGCGCAGCGCGCTTGAGTATGCCTCCGCCGTCGACGATTCCCGCACCAAACGGTGGATGGTTTCCCTGCACAACAACCTCGGTTGGGCGATGTACGACGACGGTCGCCGCACCGAGGCGATGGTGGAATTCCAGCTCGCTGAGCAGTGGGCCGAGCGGGTAGGAACCGAGCAACAGCAGCAATGGGCGCGCGAGGCTATCGCTCAGTGCGCAAAATCCCTGAATTTACGGGGTTAAAACACCCAAATGACCCCTTCGGGCGGCAGGATCTTCAGATCACATTTTGACAAAAGTTGATCGAAACTGCCCTCAAATATTGCTTTTCAATCACTCGTGGTGAAGTATGTCACACGAAGGGCGCGTCGCAGCGGCGGTGCCCGGACCGATCGACTGCCGGCCAAGACGCCGTCAGGGTTCGGTACAACGAGTCTCTGGAGGGTTTTAGGATGAACGTTCAGCAGCAGTCCCTTGCACGCCGCGGTTTCCTTCGCGGCGCGCTGGCCGCGGCCGTGCTTGTGCCGTTGGCCGGTTCGATGGCCTCTTGCGCCGGGGGTGGCGGCGGAGGAACCACAGGTCCAACGGGGACCGTTTCGGATACCAATCCGTTCGGCATGGCAGACAAGTCCACCGTTGACGCCGTGATCTTCAAGGGCGGGTATGGAATCGACTACGTTGACTTCGCGGGCAAGGGCTTCGAAAGCGCACATTCAGGTTCCACCGCCAAGATTTCCCCATCCACGGACATCGCGCAGGAACTCCAGCCGCGATTCGTCGGAGGCAACCCGCCTGACCTGATCGACAACTCCGGTGCCAAGGCCATCGGGTTCAGCACCATCCTGGCCCAGCTCGAAGACCTCACCAGCGTAGTCAACGCAAAGAACCTCGAGGGCAAGGTCATCAAGGACACCCTCTACGGCGGAGTCCTCGCTCCGGGTACCTTCGAAGGCAAGCTGGCGGCCTTGAACTACGTCCTGACCGTCTACGCAATGTGGTACTCCGACGCCCTGCTCAAGGACAACGGCTGGTCCGTTCCCAAGACTTGGGATGAGATGTACGCACTCGGCGAGCAGGCCAAGGCCAAGGGCAAATACCTGTTCGTGTGGGGCAAGGAAGCCGCCACGTACTACCAGGAAATGGCGATCGCTTCCGCCATCAAGGAAGGCGGACACGATGTCCGCCTCGGATTGGAAAACCTCAAGGCAGATTGCTGGTCCCACCCTGCACTCCAGAGCGTCTTTACCGCCCTGAACAAGATCGTCAAGGCAGGCCACTTCAAGCCCGGCGGTTCAGGCACCCAGTTCACGGCAGCACAGGCACAGTGGAGCAACGCCCAGGAAGCAGTGTTCTACCCGTCCGGTTCGTGGATCGAAAACGAAATGAAGGACCAGACCAAGGCCGGCTTCAAGATGACCGGTGCGCCCGTCCCATCGGTGACCACCAGCCCGAAACTGCCATACGCGTCACTGCACAGCGCAGCGGGCGAGCCCTTCGTGGTTCCTTCACAGGGCAAGAACGTGCCGGGCGGCAAGGAATTGCTCCGCATCATGCTGTCCAAGGACGCTGCCACCAACTTCGCCAAGACCAAGCTGGCGCCCACCATCGTCAAGGACACCGTTCCCTCCGATGGCTTCGGCTCCACGGCACTCGTCTCCCAGACCAAGCTGCTCAGCGACGCAGGCGACAATATCTACACCTGGAACTTCATTGACCTTTACGGCACCAACAAGGACCAGCTGGTTGTGTGGAACACGTTCCTCGATGGAAAGTCCGACGTCGCCACGCTGACATCGGACCTGCAGAAGATCACCGACAAGGTCCGTAACGACAGCTCGGTCAAGAAGATTGAAGTGAAGTGACTTTAGTGAAAGCAAAAACACTCCGGGTCGACGGCGGCGCGTCCGCCGCTGTCGTTCCGGATACCGCACCACCCGTCTACAAGAGACGGCGCAAGCCCTTGACTTTCGACAAGGTCAGTTTCTTCGTGGTCTTCCTGGGCCTGCCCCTGGCGATCTACCTTCTGTTTGTGATTTGGCCTTTCATCCAGGCGTTCGGCTACTCCCTGACGGACTGGAGCGGTTTTTCACCTGACCAGAACTTCATCGGACTTGAGAATTACCGGAAGCTCTTCACAGATGACATCTTCATGAAGGCCATGGGGAACAACATCCTGTTGGTCATCTGCCTGCCTATCATCACCATCATCCTCAGCCTCGTGCTGGCAACGTTGGTGACCGTCGGCGGCAGCAGTAAGGGCCAGATCAAGGGCCTGCGCAATTCCAGCTTCTACCGGGTTGTCTCTTTCTTCCCCTACACGATTCCGGCGATTGCCATCGGCATCATGTGGGGCCAGATCTACGATCCCTCGGGTGGCCTCCTGAACGGCATCCTCACGTCCCTCGGCATGGACCAGTTCAAGTCCTACGCTTGGCTTGGGGATAAGAACACGGCCATGATCGCCACGATGTTCGTGATCGTGTGGGGCTTCATCGGCTTCTACATGGTGCTTTTCGTGGCGGGCATTAAAGGTATCCCTGCCGAGCTGTTTGAGGCGGCCCGGATTGACGGGGCGGGGCGTTTCCGCACTGCCGTGTCGATCACCATCCCGCTGATCCGGGACAACATCCAGACGGCCTACATCTACATGGGCATTTTGGCGCTGGACGCCTTCGTCTATATGGCAGCCCTGAACTCCGGCGGTGGCCCGGACAACTCCACCCTGGTGATGTCCCAGCAGCTCTTCTTCACCGCCTTCACCAAGGGCCAGTTCGGACTGGCCAGCGCCATGGGCGTTGTGTTGGCCGTAGCCACCCTGATCTTCTCCGGCCTCGTGTTCCTGGTCAACAGGCTCACTGGTGGCGACAAGGATGTGTCCCTCTGATGACTACCAAAATTGCCAGCCAGGAAATGAAGTCGCTGCACTTCAACTCGCGCAAACCGGCCACGACTCCCGGAGACAAGGTGGTGGGTGCCGTTTCTCATACGGCCCTGACCATCTGGTCGCTCATCGTGATCCTGCCCTTGTTGTGGACTTTCATGTCCTCCTTCAAGACCTCCAGCGAGATCTTCGCTTCGCCGTTCGCCTTGCCCTCCCAATGGCGCTTCGACAACTACGTCAAGGCCTGGACCGAGGCGGGCATCGGAAGCTACTTCCTCAACTCCGTGATCGTGGTGGGATCAGCCTTGGTGATCGTCATGGTCCTCGGAGCCATGTGCGCCTATGTCCTGGCGCGCTATGTCTTCTTCGGAAGCAAAGCGATCTACTACCTCATGCTGGCCGGGCTCACGTTCCCGATCTTCCTCGCCATGGTGCCCTTGTTCTTCGTCATGAAGAAGATCGGCCTCCTGAACACCCTGCCGGGCTTGACCTTGGTGTACGTCGGCTTCGCGCTGCCGTTCACGGTCTTCTTCCTGTTTTCCTTCTTCAAGTCGCTCCCTCACGAAATCACGGAAGCGGCTGCCTTGGATGGGGCCGGCGAGTGGCGGACGTTCTTCCAGGTCATGTTGCCGATGGCCAAGCCGGGACTCGCCTCGGTTGCCATCTTCAACTTCCTGGGCTTGTGGAACCAGTTCCTGATTCCGGTGGCCATCAACGCGGCAGGGCCCCGCGTGCTATCCCAAGGGCTGGCCGCTTTTGCCGGCCAAATGGGTTATGCGGTGGACTTCGGGGCCTTGTTCGCAGCCGTCACCGTCACCGTCGTTCCCGTGCTGATCGTCTATGTCATTTTCCAGCGCCAGCTTCAGGGTTCGGTGTCGCAAGGCACGTCCAAGTAGCACAGCCAAGCTAAAAAAGCGCCCGACGGCGGTTCCCACCATTGGTGAGGGCCGCCGTCGGGCGTTTCTGCCGGCTGCGCCGTGCCAACCGGCGGGACCCGGCGTCAGAGCCGCTGGTAACGGGAGCGGAACAAAGAATAGATACCGTAGGCCATGAGTCCGAGGCTGACGAACCCCAGCACCCATCCCCCAAAGGGTTGTTTCAGGAAGGCCTTGAGCGCCGAGTCGAGGCCGCCTTGTTGGGAGGGGTCGTGCGCCGCTGTGGCGATCAGGATGAGCAAGCCGACGGCGCCGAGGGCCACCCCTTTGGCGCAATAGCCCACCACGCCAAGCACCGTAAACGCATCTCCCAAGGCCCCGGACGGTTTTCCCCTCAGGTTCTTTTCGTACTTTCGTGTGATCCCCAAGAAGACGTATGTGCCGGCGGCTGCCAGCAGCGCCACCCCGATGATCACCAGGAGGACGGTGCCGGGAGTGCTGGACATGAGGTCTGCGCTGGTCGAACGCGATTTGTCGCTGCTGCTGCTTGGTCGGCTGAGCGCGAAGCTGCCGAAGGTCACCGCGGCCACAGCGAAGACGATCGCCTGCCCGGCCGCCTTGAGCCGATTCATCCAGCGCTTGGAGCTGTCGCGCCCGCTCCACCCCATCACGGCGTCGCTCGCCATGTAGAGCGCGAGGACACCGCAGGCCACAAGTCCCGCCCACAAAAGAACGACGCCGCCGGGCGTGGCGGCCAGCTGGCCGACCGCACCGCTTTGGTCGGCTTGGCCGGATGAGCCCAGCGCGATCCCCAGGGCGATGAGACCGATCAGGAGGTGTATCAGCCCTAAGGCGACGAAGCCGGCCCGTGCCACCACCCTGACGGTGCGTGAATCCTTGGCGTCGTCTACGGCGTCTCCCACCGAATCGGCGCCCCGGGATACCGCATTGCCGGCTTTGTTCGTATGATCGTCCGCGCCCATGGAGCTCCTTTGGTCTGCCCTTATCTTGCCACCGTGGGCTCCGAAGCGGGAGGGCGCGCGGACTACTGGATACGATGGGCGCATGTGGATCGCGTGGATCGAGTTCGACATCCTCCTGGGCGAGGTGCACAGCCTCAAGGAGAAGCGTTCCCTTGTGCGTCCGCTGATCGCCGAGTTGAAGCGGCGTTTCGAAGTCTCTGCCGCCGAGACCGGGCACTTGGACCAGCATCGCCGCGTGCTCATCGGCGCAGGCGCAGTGGCAGCAGACCGGGCGCATCTCGTGGAGGTGCTCGACGCCGTCGAACGCTTCGTTGCAGCACGCCCGGAACTGGAGCTCCTGAGCGCCCGACGCCGGGACCTCCACAGCGAAGACTGAAAACACAACGCGGGGTCACTTACGGCCCATCCCGGGGGGATTCTTGGGCCGTAAGTGACCCCGCGTTGGGGGTTGCCAGGCGCTAGCCGAAGTACTTCGGCAGGGTGGCCTCGTGGGCTTCGCTGAGGGCGTCCAAGGAGAGCTCGTCCACGCCGTTGATCTCCAGCTTGCCGCCGGCAGCGTCGACGACGCCGATCCGGAGGTGGGCGAAGCCGCGGGCAGTGCACATGTCCTTGAAGCGGATTTCCTCGGAGCGCGGAACGGACACGATGGCCCGGCCCTGAGACTCGGAGAACAATGCGGTGAACAAGTCCACGCCGTCGCGCTCCACGAGTTCGTCCAGCGCAATCCGGGCGCCCACGCCGTAGCGAAGTGCGGACTCCACAAGCGCAGCGGCAAGGCCGCCCTCGGAGAGGTCGTGCGCGGCGTCGATCATGCCGTCGCGCGAAGCGTTGATGAGGATCTCGCCGAGCTGGCGCTCGATGGACAGGTCAACCTTCGGGGGCAAGCCACCGAGGTGTCCGCGCAGGTTGGACCATTCCGAACCGTCCAGCTCTGCAGCCGTGGTGCCCAGCAGGTAGATGGCCTGGCCATCTTCCTTCCAGCCGGAAGGCGTGCGGCGCGCGACGTCGTCGAGCTTGCCCAGCACCGCAACCACGGGGGAGGGGTGGATCGGCACGGTACCGGTCTGGTTGTACAGCGAGACGTTGCCACCGGTGACCGGGACGCCCAGCTCCATGCACGCATCGGACAGGCCGCGAATGGACTCGGCCAGCTGCCACATGACGTCCGGGTCCTCGGGGGAACCGAAGTTCAGGCAGTCGCTGACGGCCATCGGGACGGCGCCGGAGGTGGCGACGTTCCGGTAGGCCTCGGCCAGTGCCAACTGTGCGCCGTGGTACGGATCGAGGTAGGTGTAGCGGCCATTGGCGTCGGTGGCCAGGGCCACGCCAAGGCCGGTTTCCTCGTCCACCCGGACCACGCCGGCGTCGTCCGGGAACGCCATGGCGGTGTTGCCGCCGACGTAGCGGTCGTACTGCTTGGTGATCCAAGCCTTGCTGCACATGTTCGGCGAAGCAATGAGCTCGGTGATGGCAGCGGCCAGTTCCCCGGAAGTGGCGGGGCGGCCCGCGTCCTGCACGGAGCCCGTGAAGGTATCGGCCTGGACGGAATCCTGCCATGAGGGGCGGGCAAACGGGCGGTCGTAGACCGGACCGTCGTGGGCAACGGTGCGCGGGTCGACGTCGACAATGACCTCGCCTTCCCACGTGATGATGAGGCGACCGGTGTCGGTCACTTCGCCCAGCCAGGAGTACTCCACGGCCCATTTGTCCATGACCGCTTCGAAAGCGGCGATGTTCTCAGGGGTGACAACCGCCATCATGCGTTCCTGCGACTCGGACATCAGGATTTCGCCCGGGGTCAGGGTGGGATCGCGGAGCAGCACGGAAGTCAGCTCAACCTGCATGCCGCCGTCGCCGTTGGAAGCGAGCTCGGACGTGGCGCAGGAGATGCCCGCGGCGCCAAGGTCCTGGATACCCTCAACCAGCGAACCCTTGAACAGCTCCAGGCAGCACTCGATGAGCACCTTTTCGGCGAAGGGGTCGCCTACCTGGACCGCGGGGCGCTTGGATGGCTTGGTGTCGTCGAAGGACTCCGAGGCCAGCACCGAGGCGCCGCCAATGCCGTCGCCGCCGGTGCGCGCACCGAAAAGGACTACCTTGTTGCCCTTGCCGGAGGCGTTGGCCAGGCGGATGTCCTCGTGGCGCATGACGCCGACTGCCAGCGCGTTGACCAGCGGGTTGCCCTGGTACACGGAGTCGAACACCATTTCGCCGCCGATGTTCGGCAATCCAAGCGAGTTGCCGTAGCCACCGATGCCGGCAACGGCACCGTGCATGACGCGGGCCGTGTCCGGGTGGTCGATGGCGCCGAAACGCAGCGGGTCCATCACGGCTACCGGGCGGGCGCCCATCGAGATGATGTCGCGGACAATGCCGCCGATACCGGTCGCGGCACCCTGGTAGGGCTCCACGAACGACGGCGAGTTGTGGGACTCGATCTTGAACGTCACGGCCCAGCCATCGCCCAAGTTGGTGACGCCGGCGTTTTCGCCGATGCCCACGAGCATGTCCTTCTTCATCTCCTCGGTCACCTTTTCGCCGAACTGACGCAGGTGGTTCTTCGAGGACTTGTAGGAGCAGTGCTCGCTCCACATGACGGAGTACATGGCGAGCTCGGCGCCGGTAGGCCGGCGGCCCAGGACCTTCACGACCTCGTCGAACTCGTTCTGCTTCAATCCGAGTTCGGCCCAGGGGAGCTCGGTGTCCGGCGTTTTTGCCGCGTTCTCCACCGTGTCGATGTTGAACTTCTTGCCGACGGTTTCAGCTGAGGTAGTCACTGTGCGCCTCCCACGATCTTGTTCAGGACGGAGGTGAAGAAGCCCAAGCCATCCGTGCCGGCGTTGGACTCAGGACCGAATCCGGGCTCCACTGCGTGCTCCGGGTGGGGCATGAGGCCCACCACATTGCCTGCGGCGTTGCTGATGCCGGCGATGTCGCGGCGTGAACCGTTCGGGTTCCAGCCGACATAGCGGAACACGACGCGGCCCTCGGCCTCAAGGGCGTCCAGGGTCTTGTCGTCAGCGATGTACTGGCCATCCTGGTTCTTCAGCGGAACCGTGATTTCCTCGCCTGCCTCGTAGTCCGAGGTCCACACGGTCTTGTTGTTCTCCACGCGCAGCACCTGGTCGCGGCACAAGAACTTCAAGTGGTCATTCTTGATCATGGAGCCCGGGAGCAGGTGCGACTCGGTCAGGATCTGGAAGCCGTTGCAAATACCCAACACGGGCAGCTTGGCGTCGCTGTTGGCAGCATCGATGATGCGGGACATCAGCGGAGCGAAGCGCGAAATGGCGCCGGCGCGCAGGTAGTCGCCGTAGGAGAAACCGCCCGGGATGACGACGGCGTCCACGTCGGCAAGGTGGGTGTCCGCATGCCAGAGCGCGACGGCGGTGCCGCCTGCGAGGCGGACCGCACGGGCGGCGTCGCGGTCGTCAAGGGTGCCGGGGAAGGTGACGACGCCGATTTTGGCCCCGGCGAGTTCTCGAGCACTAGCGGCGTCGACGGCCACGGGGGCTCCGCCGATCAAAGGAAGTTCAGTCATGTCAGGCCTCGACGACCTCGACGTTGACGACGTCTTCGATCACGGGGTTGGACAGCAGGGTCTCGGCGGCCTCACGGGCCTGGGCGAGGATGGCGTCGGTCACCTCGCCGTCGACGGTCAGTTCGAAGCGCTTGCCCTGGCGGACTGCGCTAAAGCTGGTGAAGCCGAGGCGGGGCAGTGCGCCCACGATGGCCTTCCCCTGAGGGTCCAGAATCTCGGGCTTGGGCATGACGTCGACGACGATCCGGGGCATCCGGTAACTCCTGTGCGTGAGCGTTGGTTAAACCTTGGTTAAAGGCTGCCGCGGAGTGGTGCCGTCTCACGCCGGAACTGCCTCTAAACAGCGTTCAGCAACAGTGTTTACCGGCAGGGTCTTACGGAATAAGGGGGGCGCTCCGCGAGCTTGCATGCCCATTCTACCGGCCACATCGCTACATACCCTATTTGCGGGAGATCGGTGAAGAGGTGGCTACCAAGCAAAAGGTACGCGCCAATTCGCGTCGGCGCCCCGCCGCCGTCGGGGGTTTTCAATGAACGACGGCGGCTCCGGGCAATGAGCGACGGCGGCTCTGGGCACTGCCCGATCGCGGCGCTAGCTCGAGGTGGTTTGCGTCACTAGGATTGCGGCATGGCCGAAAACGCTAAGTCGATGGTTTTGCCCGTGGTCCTTGCCGCTGTTTTCGCCGGCCTGGGGAGGGTGGTTTTCCAAAGGATCATGGCGGACCGGGCCGCCCGGGAAAACCGCATTTCCGCCCCGCCTGATGCTTCGACAAGGGCAAAAATCAGCGACGCGTTGCGAGGGATCCATTCTTAGCGTGGCCCGGGCAGCTGACACCGTCTGGAGCGCAATAGGGTACGCGCAAATGCGCTAATCCTCCGGGTTAAAGGCGCGTATTCGGGAGTAGCTTGGAATTACTGTCCAGGAAATTCCCCGTCCAACAGGAGGAGCAATGACCGAACACGTCGCCGAAGTGTCCGCGTGCAGCGTTGGCAGCTGCGGATTCAACCATCATGGCTGCACCGCTTACGGGATTACGATCGGCGGAACCGCGGATCATGCTTCCTGCGCCACCTTCATTGACACCGCGCTCATGGGAGGACTCCCCAAAGTACTGGCGCATGTCGGTGCCTGCCAGCGCTCGGAATGCACCCACAACAACAACCTCATGTGTGAGGCCCACGATGTCCGGATCGGCCCCGGCGCCGAAGCGGCTGATTGCTTGACGTACCAGCACGCCTGAGGCTCCTTTCAGGCCGCCTTCGTGATCAATATCTGAATATCCGCACAGCGGGCACGTCCCCTTCCGACGGGGGCGTGCCCGTTGCTGCGTGCGGATGTATTCTGATGCCGAATGACATGACAAAAAACGTGAAATGTGTCCTATGTCATATTCAGCTATCACTCTGTACTCTATGAGTCGACTGGGCTTTAGCTGATTACAAGAACTGTCAATCGGTGCCAGTCCTCAGTTGATTGATCTTGACATGACCGCCACGATCGCCCGGAAAGGTGCAATCACTCGTGAATTCACAAGGAAAGAGCTTCATTAGAAGCGGGGGGCTTCGAAAAGCTGCGGCGTTGGCCGTCGGACTACCGGTTCTGCTCTCCTCGGTGGCATTGACACCCGCTCATGCTTCGCCCGCTTCCGGCTCAACGGTCTTCGGATCAACGGTTGCGGGGGTTGCCCGGAATGTCGACCCCAAGTCTTATCAGGATGGCCGCTACGTAGTGGTGCTGGCAGAGAAGCCAGCGGCCACTTACGACGGCGGAACGCCCGGCTATGTGCCCACCAAGCCGCAATCCGGCAAGAAGCTTGACGTCGGCAGGGCCGAAGTGAAGCAGTACCAGGCCCACTTGCAGCAGAAGCAGCAGGACGTGGCCAAGCAGCAGAGCGTGAGCATCAATCGCGACTACACCACAGCCATCAACGGCTTCAGCGCCACCCTTTCCGCGAACCAGGCCGTCAATCTCGCGAAGAACCCCGATGTTCTCCTCGTTGCCCCGGACACGCAGTCCGCTCCTGACTACTCCACCACCGATTTCCTCAACCTCAGCGGACCGAACGGCGTGTGGAACACCCAGTTCGGCGGCCAGGACCAAGCCGGCAAGGGTACTGTGGTGGGCGTCATCGACACCGGCTACACGCCCACAAGCAAGTTCTTCGCCGGCGATCCCGTCCAACCGCTGGTCGGGGACCCCCAGGTGGGCGTCCCGTACCGCACGAGTGACGGCAAGATCGCCATGCTGAAGGCCAACGGAGATACCTTCGTAGGCGAGTGCCAGAAGGGTACCGACACTGGGGCTGCGTTTGACGGCACTGCCTGCAATTCCAAAGTCCTCGCCGCCCACTACTTCGCGGATGCCTTCCTCCAGACGGTTCCGCCAGCCCAACGGGCACCCCAGGAACAGATCTCGCCCATCGACGTCGTGAGTCACGGTACGCACACGGCGAGCACCGCGGCAGGCAACTCCGGTGTGGAAACGTTCGTGGACGGCCGCAGCTTCGGCAAGACAAGCGGAGTGGCACCAGCTGCCAAGCTCTCGATCTACAAGGTCTGCTGGGAAGACACCGACCCCAATACAGGCGGCTGCTACAGTTCCGCGGCGATCGCCGCCATTGACCAGGCTATTGCCGACGGCGTGGACGTCCTGAATTACTCCATTTCCGGCGCTACGGACACCACCACTGACCCGGTCTCGCTGGCGTTCCTCTCTGCTGCGTCGGCCGGCATCTTTGTGGCAGCGTCCGCCGGTAACTCTGGTCCGCAGGCCAGCACCGTCAACCACGGCGCACCCTGGATGACCACGGTTGCGGCTACTTCCTTCTCCCAGGAACTCCAAGGAACCGTCGAATTCTCCGACGGCACGAAGTTCCGCGGAGCGAGCATCATGAACCACCAGGTGAGCGGGGCCGGCGTCGTGCTCTCCGCAAACGCCGCCTCAGGTGCCGGTAACGCAGCACTCTGTGCGCCCGGGTCCCTGAACCCGGCGAAAATCGCCGGCAAGGTAGTGGTGTGTGACCGTGGGGTGGTTGACCGCGTCGCCAAGAGCGCCGAGGTGCAACGCGGTGGCGGCGTGGGCATGATCCTCGTGAACCTCACCAACTCCTCGTTGGACACGGACAAGCACGCAGTACCCACCGTCCACGTCAATCCTCCGGCTTCGCAAGCCATCAAGGACAAGGTTGCGGCCAACCCGGGACTTACGGTTTCCCTGGTTGACCACGACACCACCGGTCTTCCGCTCGAGGCCCAGCCGCAAATCGCCGGATTCTCCTCCCGCGGCCCGCTCCTCGCCACCGATTCGGATCTCCTCAAGCCGGACGTCTCGGCTCCCGGCGTTGCTGTGCTGGCGGGTGTTTCGCCGATCGGCAGCAAGGGTGATGAGTACGGATTCATGTCCGGTACCTCCATGGCGTCCCCGCACGTTGCAGGTTTCGGAGCCTTGATCCTGGCGAAGAATCCCGATTGGTCACCGGCGATGGTCAAATCGGCCATGATGACGACGGCGAGTGACGTCAAGCTCGCCGATGGAAGCAAGAACCAGGACGTCTTCGCTACCGGTGCAGGAGAGATGAACCCTGCCAGTGTGCTGGAACCGGGCCTGGTCTACGATGCCGGAACCGAGGACTACCTGAAGTTCATCCAGGGCACCGGCGTCGATCTCGGCAAGCCGGGACTTGGCTCGACACTGCCGCGCGACATGAACCTTCCGTCGTTCGCCCTGGGTAACCTGGCGGGCAAGATCGAGGTCACCCGCACCGTCACCGCGCTGACCCCGGGACAATACCGGGCGACAGCCAACGTCCCCGGCGTTGACGTCAACGTCACCCCGTCCGTGCTGAACTTCAACGAAGTCGGCCAGAAGAGGACCTTCACGGTGACGTTCGAAAACAAGAGCGCGCCACTGGGCACTTTCGCGATGGGATCGTTGAAGTGGGAAGGCGCCAACAAGTCGGTGGTCTCTCCGATTGCGGTCCGTCCGCAGTCGGTGGTGGCCTCCAAGAGCGTCGCCTTCACGTCCCAGCAGGCAAGCGGATCGGCGGACATCAACATCGTCTCCGGCTCCGACTCACCCACGGCTGTGACCATTGACGGCCTCTCCAAGGCTGATTCCTCCGCCGCGGAGCTTGTTCCCGGTCCCGTGGCTGTGGCGAACAATGCCTCGAACTTCCTCAAGACCGCCACGGTTCCCCCCGGAACGGCGTTCGCGAAGTTCTCGGTGATTTCCTCCGATCCCACGGCGGATTTCGATCTGTATGTTCTGTCGCCGTCGGGCCAGTTGTTCACGGCAGCGACTGCGAGTGCCAGTGAGTCGCTCTCGCTCGACAACCCGCAGCCTGGGACATACACCATCATCGCGAACCTGTTTGCCAGCCCGAACAACCGGCCCACCAAGGCCAGTGTTGATGCCGCGATCCTGGGCGCAAACCAAGGCAACGCCGCGGTCACGCCCAACCCGATCACGATGAAGAACGGCAAATCCGGGAAGCTCACCTTTGCGTGGAACAACCTGACGCCGGGTTCCTACATCGGCCGACTCACTTTTGCCGGCACCAGCTCGCCGACGTTTGTGTCCGTCCTGGTCTCGGCAAACGGCAGCGTGTCCGTGGTGCCGAACGATGACCAGGAAGGCGGGCACGGGAAGGCCAAACTGCAGAATGACGGGGAAGACCAGTCAAACAACGCGCCGTAGCGCGGCAGTGATGGTCTGACAGAAATGCAAGGCAGCGGCCGGCGGGATATCCCGCCGGCCGCTTTCTCGTCATCCCCCCCGGACGCCAGCTCACTTATATGGCCTTTTCACCGGACGCTCGCTCACCTTTGGGCCCAAACGACGGAACCCTCTTGCAGATGATGTGAGCGAGCGTCGGGTGGGGGACGGTTGTTTGTGAGCGAGCGTCGGGTGGGGGACGGTTGTTTGTGAGCGGGCGTTGGACTAGATGTTTCCCGTGGATCCTGCCACGCCGCCGAGGAGGGCGGCCATGGTGCGCCAACGGGCGATCTCACAGCCGTCCGTCCGGCTGAAGCGGCTGCTCACTTCGCGCCCGCGGAACCTGCCCGTAACCGTTGCCACCTGCGGACCGCCGTATTGCTGGGTACAAATACGGTCCGGCCGGGGAACGGGAAAGAAGATCTCTTCGCCGAATTGCTCGACGGCGGCAAGCGCCGCGCGGGGGTCCGGGAGGGTCGAGCCTTCGGAGACTTCGCCGCCCGAGCCGAGCAGGACGAACTCGTAGTCCACAGCGCCTGGCGCCTCCGTCAGCGTGATGGTGAGCTCGACGTCGTACTTTCCTGTGCTTGAAGTCATCGCTGTCCTTCGTGGGCCGGTGTTTGTCTCAGGAGTTCCAGAAGCGGCTGCACCTCCTCGAGGACCCGCGCACGGAGCGCTTGGGCCTCGGCGGCGAATGCCCGCTGATACTCAACGTACTCGGCCTTGCCTTGCGGTGTCTCGATCCTGATGGCCGGGTATCCCCACTCTTCAAGATCGTAGGGCGAGGCCTGCATGTCCATGGCCCGGATCCGCCAGGACAGTTCGAAACAGTCCATCACCAACTCGCTCGGCAGGGCCGGCGTCAGTTTGTACGCCCATTTGTAGAGGTCCATGTTGGCGTGCAGGCAGCCGGGTTGTTCCATGGTGCGTTGGTTGTCCCGCGTGGGGGTGAGCTCATTGAGCGGAATGGCGTCCGGAGTGTAGAAGCGGAAGGCGTCGAAGTGCGAGCAGCGGATCCGGTTGTCTTCCACCACGGTGTCTGTGCCTTCGGAGCCGAGGCGCAGCTTGAGGTACTCGTGGCGGAGATCGAACTTGTCCTGGCGGTAGACCATGGCCCACTCGTGCAGCCCGAAGCAACCAAACTGGGCGGGCCGCGCGACGGTTCCGGAGAGGATGATGCCGGCGAAGCGGATGGCCTCGGTGCGGTCGGCCGCGAACTTGCGGCGATCGAAGGTGGCCGCAACGGTACGGGCGGGCAGACCCGCGGCCGCCAGCGCGCCGTCGTCGAGCGCTCGGTAATACTTCCACCCGGCCCGCTCCGCCGCTTGGGGGCCGGAGAGCACGACGCCGTCGCCCGGGTGCCAGCGCAGCAGCTGGCCGGGCTTCTGGGTGTAGTAGGTGAAGAGGAAGTCTTCGACGGGATGCTTCTGGCCTGCGGAGCGGCGGGCCAAGTATGGCTTGGCGTAGCGTTCGACGCGGGCGTGGTGGGCGGCCTCCAGCGCGAGCCATTTCTCTTGCGGGAGGTGCGTGTATTTAAGCTCCGGCACCGCTTGAACCAATGATGTCGGCGACGGCGGCCCAGGCGGAAATTTCGCAGCCGTCCGTGAGCTTGTAGGAGGACTCGACGCCAACGCCATCAACGGCCCCGGTGACTATTGCAGTCTGGGGTCCGCCGTAACGCTGCTCGCAGACCTGGTCGCTGGAGCGCGGCGTTCGCGTGAGGAGGGCGGGGTTCTTTTTCAGGGCGGCGCACGCAGCGGCTGCGGTGGGGTGGTGGCTCTCCGCGGAGGGGACACCGCCGGTGCAGACGAGCGTGTAGCTTTCCGGTGCTGCCGTGGGGGAGAGCTTGACGATGATCGAAAGCTCGGCATCTCCGCGGCCGGGTGAGCTGGGCGCGGTGGGGGAGAACGAAGGGGTCGGTTTGCCGCTGGGAGACGCCGTTTCGTCAGGCAAAAGTCCGGTAGGGCTGCTCGACGGCGAGGACGACGCGCTGCTGCCAGGCGCCGGGCTGCTGGGCGAACCGCCCCCGGAGCCGGGCGTGCAGGCGGCGAGCCCGGCGACGGCGAGGACAGCCAGAACGTACCGGACTATTCGCAAACGCATGGGGATCTCCTTGATTCCTGCCAGTTTATCGCCCGGCGGCCGCCCCCGGGAGTTGGGTGGCCGCGATGAGCCCGGTCATTGCCCGGTGCAGTTCCGCTACTTCGGCCCGCGTGAGGTGGAGTCGCTCCATGATGGTTCCCGGCACAGCCGTTGCCTGCTGCCTGAGGGCGGCGCCGGCTTCGGTCAGGGTGATGGCGAGGGCCCGTTCGTTTCCATGGATGCGGTTGCGAGTAACGAATCCTGCTTCTTCGAGCCGGCGCAGGATGGGTGAAAGGGTGGCTGGCTCGTGCAGGAGTGCTTCGCTGATGTCCTTGAGCGTGCGCGGGCTGCGTTCCCAGAGGGCGAGCATCACGAGGTACTGGGGATGGGTCAATCCCATCTTTTCAAGCACCGGCTTGTAGACGCCCACCACGCTCCGCGACGCCACGGTCAGGGCGAAGCACAATTGACGCTCCAGCAACAAATCGTCTTCCGGCGGGGCGGTGGTTTCAGGGGCAAGGGGTGTGCTTGCGGCAGCCATGGTTTGCTCCGTTCCGTGTCGGCGACCGATCCGTACCGGTCAATAGTTAGTGCACTAATTGTTAGTGTACTCTTAAACCACAACATCCTTTTGAGAGAGGGTAGACCAGGTGGCCAAAGAGACCATGACCCAGAGATTCATGCGAGCAACCGGCAAGCTGCGGATCATTTTCGGTCCGGCGCACAGCAGTTCCCTGGATCATGAAATGACCGAGGAGAACAAGCTCCTCCTCGCGCGGCGCCAGGCCGAAGCGCAGCAATGGGAGACGATCCAAAGGCCGGATGGCAGCACCTACGTGGTCCCCAAGAACCCGGACGACAAATCCCTTCGATAGTCCCCACCGGCTCCCGGCCTCGCACCGATCGACGCCGACCCGGGCCTTTTGCGGGTTCCGGGCGTAAAATTGGCCTCACTGGAACCACTCAGCTCCAACCGTACGGCTGGACCTCGCAGCGGGGAAGGAGGTGGGAATTGTGGGACATGCACTCGATAGTTTCATGAGGGTAACCGATCGGCTTCGCTTCTGGTTCGGCCCGGCAACCCGGGGCGACATTGATGCGCCCGTAGTCCACAAGCATGACGACTTCGAGACGGCGTCGGAAGAAGACCTGGGGCATTTCGTCGTTGAAACGGACGACCAGGGCCACCACTACGGAGTCCGCAAGGAAAGCGCCTGAAGCCGCTTGCGGGACCAAAAGCCGCAGGAACGCAAAAGAACCGGAGCCAAAGCTCCGGTTCTTTTGCGTTAGGCACTTCAGATTCATACGGCGGTGCCTGGCTGTGCGCTCCCGACGGCGGGTGCCCGACCGCGGGTGCCCGACGGCGGGTGCCCGGCGGCGGGTTCCCGGCGGCGGTGTCTGACTAGCGGCCGGTGCCGCCATAGACGGTTGCCTCGGCGTCGCCGTCGAGATCGAACGCCTTGTGGATGGCGCGCACGGCGTCATCCAGCAGATCGGCGTGCGTGACCACGGAGATGCGGATCTCCGAGGTGGAAATCATGTTGATGTTGATCCCGGCGTCGGAGAGTGCCTTGAAGAAGGTGGCGGAGACGCCCGGGTGCGAACGCATCCCGGCACCGATCAGCGAAAGCTTGCCGACGTTCTCGTTGTATTCGATGCTTTCGAAGCCGATTTCAGGCTGCGCCGCACGGAGGGCAGTGAGGGCATCGGCGCCTTCCACGATGGGCAGGGTGAATGAGATGTCCGTGCGGCCGGTACCGTGCGTGGACACGTTCTGGACGATCATGTCGATGTTCGAGTGCGCCTTGGCGATGACCTGGAAAATTGCGGCGGCCTTGCCCGGGATGTCCGGGACGCCGACCACAGTGACCTTGGCTTCTGAACGGTCGTGTGCAACACCGGAGATGATTGGCTGCTCCAAGGCAACTCCCTCTTGAATCTTGATCTTGTCGTCGGCGCTGGGCAGGACCCAAGTGCCTTCGTTCTGGCTGAATGAGGACCGGACGTGCAGGGGCACGCCGAATCGGCGGGCGTATTCCACGCAACGCAAGTGCAGGATCTTGGCGCCGGAAGCTGCCAGTTCCAGCATTTCCTCGCTCGAGATACGGTCGATCTTCGTTGCGGTGGAGACCACACGGGGGTCGGCCGTGTAGATGCCGTCGACGTCCGTGTAGATTTCGCAGACGTCCGCTTCGAGCGCGGCGGCGAGGGCCACCGCAGTGGTATCGGATCCGCCGCGGCCAAGGGTAGTGATCTCCCTTGTGCTCCGGGTCATGCCCTGGAAGCCGGCCACGATGGCGACGTGCCCTTTGTCCAATGCGGTACGGATGCGGTGGGGGTCGACGTCGATGATGCGGGCCTTGCCGTGGATGCCGTCCGTGATCATGCCGGCCTGCGAGCCGGTGAATGACTGCGCTGAGGCGCCGAACTTGTTGATGGCCATCGCGAGCAGGGCCATGGAGATCCGCTCGCCTGCGGAGAGGAGCATGTCCATCTCACGAGCGGGAGCAGAATCGGTGACTTGGGCGGCGAGATCCAGGAGTTCGTCCGTGGTGTCTCCCATGGCGGAAACCACCACGACAACCTCGTTGCCGGCCTTTTGTGCGTCAACCACGCGACGGGCAACACGCTTGATGCCTTCCGCATCGGACACCGAGGAGCCGCCGAACTTCTGCACGATCAGCTGCTTGGTCTTGGCAGTCTGCGCGGTCAGGTCTTCGGTTTTCACATCGGTAGTGGGCAAACTCATGCGCGCACCCTCACTGCTCAATTGGGGATCATACGTTGCGTGGCCAGGTAGCGGCACGGCTACGTGGCTTATGTGGCCAGTTTATCGCCGGGCGCGGCGGGCGGGGGAATTGTGACCAAATCTCGGCCCTTGGGTGCGTGCCGGGCAGTTTCAGCTTGGCGTACGATCAAGAAATACGCAGCCTGCGGGCATGTGGGCTCACGGGAATTGAAGCGTACTTGTTCTGTTTGGGGGAAACAGGTGAGTAGAGCATGTCCATAGCTGAAAGTTCAAGCGTCCCGGTGAGCGGCGCCCTCGGAGTATCCGCGGAAGGCGTCTCACGCCGCTTCGGTACGGTCCACGCCGTCGAGCACATCGACTTCCATGCCCCGCCAGGGAAGGTCACGGCGCTCATCGGTCCTAACGGCGCAGGCAAAACGACGCTCCTTCTCATGCTTGCCTCGCTTCTGCGGCCCGACTCCGGGACCATCAGGATCAACGGCCTGGATCCCCTGCACGACAGCGCCGCCGCGCGGCTTCGGATCGGCTGGATGCCGGACACCCTGGGGGTGTGGGAGTCCTTGACCGCACGCGAAATCCTGGTCCAGATGGCGCGCTTCTACCGTCTGCCCACGTCCGGTATCGCCCAGCGTGTTGCCGGGTTGCTCGAACTTGTCCGGCTGGACACCCTTGCCGACCAGCCGGCCCGGGTGCTCTCCAGAGGCCAGCAACAACGGCTCAGCCTGGCCAGGGCTCTCATCCACGACCCCTCCGTGCTTCTGCTCGACGAGCCGGCGTCCGGCCTCGACCCGGGATCCCGCGTGGAGCTCCGAAACCTGCTGCGCCGCCTGGCCGGGGAAGGGAAAGCCGTGGTGGTTTCCTCCCACGTCCTCAGTGAACTCGATGAAATCGCGGACGGAGCGGTGTTCGTCAGCCAGGGCCGCACCGTGAAACAGCAGACCCTCGAGGAGGCCGCCCTGCAGGGCCGGCGCTACGCCATCACAGCCCTCGACAACGCGGCCCTCATAGCAAAGCTCAGCGAACTGGGGCTGGAACACCGCGTGGAGGCGGGCCGCCGCCCGTCGGTCACCTTGCTGCTGACGCACGACGACGGCGCTGCCGCCCTCTTGGCCGAACTCGTCCGGTCCGGCATCGGCGTAGTTTCCTTCGCCCCGGCAGCCGGTGCCCTCGAAGAGACGTACATGAACCTGGATACGGAGAGGCAATGAGCAACGTGAATGACACCGTGCCGGGCCCTGCGGGACCGCGGGGAGCTACGGGCGGCGGGAACGCCGTCGTCGGCTATCTTGGCGGGATCCGCGACGTCGTGGTCCTTGAGATGAAGCAGCGGTTGCGTTCCCGCGGTTGGTACATCATGTTGGGCATCTGGTTCTTTGTGATCGCGGTGGTGACGTGGCTGACCTGGCTCGCATGGAACGCAAGCATGGAAACGCGGCGTTCCACCATGCCGCCGTCGGCACTGGCGCAGCAGGATGGGGCCGGGTCCATGATCTTCGAGGTCGTCCTGGCTTTCGTGCTCCTGTTTGCCCTGCTCGTGGCGCCCGCGCTGTCCGCCAATGCCATCAACGGAGACCGGGGCGGAGGCACACTTGCCATCCTGCAGATCACCTTGCTGACTCCGGGCCAGATTCTCTGGGGCAAGTTCTGCGCGGGATGGCTCGCGGCACTCGCCTTCCTCGCGACGAGTGCCCCGTTCCTTGTCTTCGGAATGTTCCAAGGCGGGCTGACCCCGGGGCACGTCGTGGTTTCCTTGCTGATGCTGGCGGTGGAACTGGCCGTTGTCTGCGGGATCGGAGTGGGGATTTCCGCGCTTGCGGGGCGGCCCTTGTTCTCGATCGTGGTGACCTACTTAGTAGTCGCCGCATTGGTGGTCGGATCGTTGATTTCCTTCGGACTGGGAACGCAACTGGCGCAGGGCACCGTATTGGCCAACTCTCCCGTTGGCCGTGGCGTCTTGTATGCGCCCGTGCAGCCGAATCAGCAGGGACAACCGCTTGAACCGGCGCAACCGGCCTACACCTGCGAGGGTCCCTTGGTTGAGCACCCGGCCGCCCGGACCGAACGCGTGGCGTGGATGCTCGCGTTGAACCCCTACGTGGTGGTGGCCGACGCCATTCCGTATCCGGACCGGAGCGGATCGGTGTTCTACTCGGTCGGCATGATCGAAGGCATCAGCCAGAGTGCCAGGTCCGCGCTCGCCGGACCGGACCACTCCTACCTATGCGCAAACGGCGTGCCGCAGCCGCAGTACCTCAAGCAGACGACGCCCTTGTGGCCACTGGGACTCGGCCTGCAACTGGTCCTGACGGGGCTGCTCATGTGGCTCGGCTGGCGTTCGCTGCGGACGCCCGCAGGCCGGTTGGCCAGCGGGACGCGGATCGCGTAAGCCGGGCGGGCCGCCTAAAGGTCCGCAGCGGCGTCGGGGGCGTTCCTACATGAGGGCGTTGCGGCGACCCTCGAAGGCCCTTCCCAGGGTGACTTCGTCCGCGTACTCCAGGTCCCCGCCCACCGGGAGGCCGGAGGCAAGCCTCGTGACGGTGATGCCGATCGACTTCAACATGCGGGCCAGGTAGGTGGCCGTCGCTTCGCCTTCAAGGTTCGGGTCGGTTGCGATGATGATTTCCTGGATGGCGCCGTCGTTGAGCCGGGTCAGAAGCTCGCGGATACGGAGTTGCTCGGGCCCGATTCCGGCGATCGGATTGATGGCGCCGCCGAGGACGTGGTACCGGCCGCGGAAGGACCGCGTGCGTTCCACAGCCAGGACATCCTTGGATTCTTCGACCACGCAGATCACGGAGGGGTCGCGGCGCGGATCGCGGCAGATGTTGCAAAGCTCCTGCTCGGTGACATTGCCGCAGACCGTGCAGAACTTCACGCGTTCCTTGACTGTGGTGATGGCCGCGACCAGCCGCTTCATGTCCTCGGGATCGGCCTCAAGGATGTGGAAGGCCAGGCGCTGCGCCGATTTCGGCCCCACGCCGGGGAGCCGGCCGAGCTCGTCGATCAGCTCTTGTACTGCGCCTTCGTACACAATGTCCTCGTTCGTTTGGGGTGGACGCCTTTGCTGTTCGGCGGGCGTCGCGGTTTGGTGGCACCTTTTTCGGGCGCCGGCGGGCTCTTAGACAGGGTTCCTTGAGGTTCCCCGCCGAACACCATGCGGGCCCCCGCAGGGTGTTGGGACGGCGTCTCGTTGTTAGCGGCGCATGCTGTCCAGCGACCGTTCTTCCAGTAGCTTTCCGCCCAGAATACGCTCGACGGCAGCGCGTCCAAAGACTCCCGACTCCTCGATGGTTTCATCGTCGGCACTCGGAATGTCCTCCACCACGCTGCCAGGGGCGACGGTAGCCCGTGCCGGTGCTTTCTCACGGCCGGCCATGGCTTCCGGGCTGTTCGAAAGCCGTTGGTAGAGGCTCTGCTTCCCGGTTCCCGAAGGCACCGGCACTGTTGCGGGGGTTGATCCTTGGGCAGGCGCGGGTTCGGGCGCCGGCGCCGGGGCAGACGGAGTGGGAGCGGCTTGTGCGAGTGCTACGACCGAAGGCGCGGGTTCGGCCGCCGGTGCGGTGGCTGGTGCCGGCACTGGAGCCTGCGGCTGGTTTGGAATCTGCGCGGCCGCAGGTTCATAGACGGGGCTGGGTGTCGCCGGGGCGGATGAATTGGCCTGACCGTCAGAACCGGCAGAGATGCCCGAAGCTGCGGAGCCAACGTTGGACTCGGTGCCGACCACCCACGATCCTGGCGCGTGCTCGACAGCCCTGGACCATGGATCTTCCGGGGCCTTGGACTTCTTCTCAGAAGATGCTTGGGTGGGGCGCTTGCTCGTGGGGGCAGAGGTGGCGGGGACTGAGCTGTTCTGCGCCGAATCAGCGCGGGGCGAACCGGCTGGCGATGGTGCGGCTACCGGGGCTGCCGTACTGGCCGACGAACGGGCGGCGAGGCCGGCCGTGGGCACGGCGGCGAAGCCCGGAGGAGCTGCCGGCTCCCAATCCATGGGCGGTTCTTCGTCAAGCGGGGGAGCGTCTTCGTCCCGCGGGGGACCCCAATCATCGTCCGAGTACGAGTAGTCCGCGGCCGGGTCTGTCGGTGCCGTTGGGGACGCCGCAGCTGCTGAGGCGGACGATGCCGGGGCAGCTGCCGAAGCGGAAGCCTGCGCAGGGGAAACGGTTTGGGTCGGAGCGGCCTCGGGGGCTGGTGCCGCGACGGCCTTTTCTGCTTCCGGGACGGCAGGGCTTTGTGCCGCAGGGGCAAGTCCCCATGCGCTGTCCACGGCGGATGACACAACGGGAGAGGCGCCACCCCCTACCGGGGGCGTCGGGTCAGCCGGTGCTTTTGGGTTTGGTTCAGAGCTACCTGAGCTGTTGCCGCCGACTATCGAAGTGATCTGGCAGTCGATGCCGATCGTCTTGTGGATTGCCTGGCGAAGGTTCTCGGCATGGTCTGCCCGGCTGAAAGCGCTCGCAAGGCCGTCAGTGCTGAATGCCAAAGTCAGAAGTTGGCCGTCGAACTGCGCCACCTGTGCGTTCGCTCCGACCAGAGCCCAGCTGCTGCGCTTGATCTTGGTCAGCGTCTGGAGGATCTCGGGCCAAGCCCGCCGGATCACCTCGACATCGGCGCCCGCGGTGGCGGGCCGGGAGGGCTGTGCGGGCGCTGGCGGTTGTGCGGGGGCTGACGCCTGGGCCTGGGCAGGCTCGGGCGTTTGGCGTGGCGCGGCCGTTTGAGCTGGTGCGGCCGAGGACCGGGTCCGGTCCTGATCTGCCGCTGGTTGAGCGGATGGCACCTGGGCAACTGGGCGCCCCGCGGGAGCTTGAGCAGGAAGCTGACCAGGAGCTTGGGCAGCTTGTTCGTGCGCCGGACGGCTGGCCTCTTGCCTGGATTCATCCACGGGCCAGTCAGTAGTGGAGACCCGTGGCGGTGTCAGTTGTTCCCTGGACGGTTCGCCGGAGGCAGGCGAACGGCCGGGCGCCGGAGCCTCAGCGACCTCGGCTGGTAAGGGCGCCGGCGGCACGGGCGCTGGTGAGCCGGGCGCTGGTGAGGCGGGAGCGGGACTGGCGGCCGCCGTCGGGCGCTCCACTGCGTGATCCGCCGGGCGGGCGAGCGGCGCGGCGGAAGGGGAAGGAACCGCAATGCCTTCGGACGCTGTCTGGGCTTCCGCGGGAGGAAGTGCCCCGCCGTAGTTGAGGCGGCGTTCGACGCGGTCGATCCGGGCGGCGATGCCACGTTCGGTCTGCTCGGAACTGGGCAGCAGGATGCGGGCGCAGAGCAGTTCGAGATGCAGCCGGGGCGAGGTGGCGCCGGTCATCTCAGTTAGTGCGGTGTTAGTGACATCGGCGGCACGGGAGAGCTCGGCGGCACCGAGGTTGTTGGCCTGGCTCCGCATGCGGGCGATCTGGTCCGCCGGCATGCCGCGAAGGATGGCTTGGGCGCTTTCCGGCATGGCTTGGACAATGATGAGGTCGCGGAACCGCTCCAGCAGGTCCTCGACGAAGCGGCGGGGATCGTGTCCGGTTTGGATGACACGGTCCACGGCGCGGAAGACGGTGGCGGAATCGGACGCGGCGATTGCCTCGACGACGTCGTCGAGCAGGGAAGCGTGGGTGTATCCAAGCAGCGCGACGGCGAGCTCGTAGTCCAGGCCGTTGGGTCCGGCGCCAGCCATGAGCTGGTCCAGTACGGAGAGGGAATCGCGCACCGACCCGCCGCCGGCCCGGATGACGAGGGAGAGCACGCCGGGAGCTACGGGCACGTTCTCCTGTTGGCAGAGAAGCTCGAGGTACTGCATCAGGGGCTCGGGCGGCACCAGCCGGAAGGGGTAGTGGTGCGTACGTGAGCGGATGGTGCCGATGACCTTGTCCGGCTCCGTGGTGGCGAAGATGAATTTGATGTGTTCCGGCGGCTCTTCGACGATCTTCAGCAGCGCGTTGAAGCCCGCGGAGGTGACCATGTGGGCTTCGTCAATGATGAAGATCTTGTAGCGGTCCCGCACAGGGGCGAAGGTGGCGCGTTCGCGGAGATCCCGGGCGTCGTCCACACCACCGTGGCTGGCGGCGTCGATCTCGATGACGTCGAGGGATCCGGAGCCTCCGCGGGCCAGCTCAACGCAGCTGTTGCATTTGCCGCAAGGAGTGTCTGTAGGGCCTTCGGCGCAATTGAGGCAGCGGGCGAGGATGCGGGCGGACGTGGTTTTTCCGCAGCCGCGCGGGCCGGAGAAGAGGTAGGCGTGGTTGACCCGGTTTTTGCGCAGGGCCGTCATGAGCGGCTCGGTGACGTGTTCCTGCCCGATAACGTCCGCGAAAGAATCGGGGCGATATCTGCGGTAAAGAGCAGTAGTAACAGTCACAGGGGAAACCTACCTATAGGGACTGACATTTAAATAAGAGACCCCTCATGCACCCGCCAGAGCCCATCTACCCTTGCTACCTTCCGGTCCTGGGGGAGTTCAACAGGATGACGCCACATGAGGGGCCGTCGACAAGCTTACCCGAAGTTTTCGAGCCCTCCGAATTCGCGCACATGTCCCCTGTGAGAGCCAGAAAATGGACATGTCCAGTGGGTTAGCGCCAGCCGTTCACGGGCCACGTCATGAACGCGGGCTCCTCGTACGGGTGGGCCGATCGCAGGGCTTGCACTACGGCGTCGAGCATGTCCGCTTCAACTACGCACTCGACCCGGATTTCCGGCACTGCTTCGCCTTGCCCCACGGCTCCGATGAACGGCTGTGCTCCGGGCATTGGAGTGAAGCGTCCAGTGCCAGGAGTGGTGAAGGAGCAATGCGAATAGTCCCCGATTCTGCCGGCCCCGGCATCGCCGATCGCGGCCAGCAAGGACTCGTTATGGGATACGGGGACATAGACAACGAGGGCGTGTAGCTGGCTCATGGCACCATCCTCCCAGTGGCCGCTCAAAAACAGGTCAAAGGATGGTTTCTAATCTCCATTGCCAAACCGTTGAACGCAGCGGACTATGGGTATGTACACCGATTGGGGCAATCTCAAGATTGTGAGCTGCAGGGCCTGGTTTCAGGGGCTGGACCCAGCAGCTCAACGGAGTGCCGGAGGAATGGACGCATTGGGGGCGTCCATTTTTACGTTTAAGCGCAGGGTGGGCCGGCTCGGCGCCATGAAAGTCCCGATTGGGCGATGCTGAAATTCTCGGGTACAGTGGAGTCTGCTTTTGATTCAGAAGCATGGAGAATTCGCCTAGCGGCCTATGGCGCACGCCTGGAACGCGTGTTGGGTTAACGCCCTCGGGGGTTCAAATCCCCCATTCTCCGCGTTTGGCCCCGGTCCTTTTGGATCGGGGCCTTTTTGCGTTCCGGCGCTATTCGAATTGTCACTGCGAGGGGAATGATCGTGCAGAATCCGAAGGCACCAGCCAATCCCACGCCGCGCCGGGGAGCCCCTACATCCGTTCCGCAGCCACCCGTTCCAGGACTTCCCGGCACGCCAGGATTGCGGGGTGGATCCGGCCGGCGGTGCGCGTTGAGGTGAAGACTGTCCGCTTCGGGAGTCCCGGCAGGTCGAGCAATTGGACCGGGGTGGTTCGTCCCGTCCAGACGAGGTCCGGCATGAGGGCCACGGCATTGCCGGACTCGATGAGCCGGATTTGAGCTTGGAGGTCGGCGGTTTCGTAGCGGACATCGGGCTCGAAACCGGCGGAACGGCATGCTTGCTCCGCCCAGTGCCGGGACGCCGCGCCATGAGGTTCCATGACCCATGGCAGCGCAGCCGTATCCGCGAGTGAGGAGATCGATTCCCCGCCAAGGCCAAGCGGGGGAGTGGCCAGCCTGATGGCGTCGCTGGTCAGGGTGGCACGGTCCAGGCCGGGGTGGTGCGGTGCCGCGTGTCCGGGGTATTGCTCGGCCACCACGATGTCGAAGTCGCGGGCCCAGGTTTCATAGAGGGCAGTCTCCGGTTCGCGTTGGATCATCTCTACGCGCACTTCGGGATACTCGCCCTTCATGATGGTGAGGAAGTCCGGCATGAGGGCCAGGGCAGCGGTTTGGAACACGGCCAGCCGCACTGTTCCCGTCACTGTGGAGAGAGACGCCGCGAGATCCGTCTCTGCCCGCTCGAGGGTGGCCAACAAGGACGCCGCGTGCTCCACCAGGATCTCGGCCTGGGGCGTCAGCTGCACGCGCCGGCCCGATTTTCGCAGCAACTTCACGCCGGCTTCCTTCTCCAGCAAGGTCAGCTGCTGGGACACCGACGACGGGCTGTACTTCATCGCGTCGGCAACCTCTGCGAGCGTTCCGCGGATCTTCAATTCGTGCAGCAGGCGCAGCCTACGGACATCCAGCATTCGGCTCTCCAGAAGGGTCGAGAAATCTAATGAATATTCTTCAGAAAAGATCGCTTTTCCTAATCTGATTGTAGATCCATACTGATGGAAACAAAGCCCTCTCCGCACCAAAAGGAACGAAGCGCATGAGCACACCAACCCGGGATTCGAGCATCGACGCCAGGACTCAGTCCACCCCGGAATCCGGACACCTCCAGGAGTTGGCCCACGAAGCCATCCAACTGGTTCGACACTGGCTCACCGAAGCCTCGAAGGTGCCCGTTGACGTTTCCGCCCAGCGCCTCGCCGGCGTCCTCAAGGACCCGAATGGCCTGGACTTCACGGTGGGATTCGTCGACGGCGTCATCCGCCCCGAGGATCTGACCGTCGCCGGCCGCAACTTGGCGAAGCTTGCCCCGAAAGTCCCGGCCTTCCTGCCCTGGTACATGCGTGCCGCCGTGCGTACCGGCGGTGTCATGGCTCCGGTTCTTCCGCAGGTAGTCATCCCGATCGCCCGCAAGGTCCTGCGTGACATGGTGGGCCACCTGATCGTGGACGCCACCGACGCGAAGCTCGGCCCGGCCATCGCCAAGATCAAGCAGAACGGCGTCCACCTGAACGTGAACCTGCTGGGCGAGGCCGTCCTGGGCGAACGCGAAGCCAGCCGCAGGCTTGAGGGAACCCTCAAGCTCCTGGCTCGTGACGACGTCGACTACGTCTCCATCAAGGAGTCCTCCACGGTGGCCCCGCACTCGCTGTGGGCCTTCGATGAAGCAGTGGACCACGTGGTGGAGAAGCTCACGCCGCTCTACAGGCTGGCTGCATCGTTCCCCAAGCCCAAGTTCATCAACTTGGACATGGAGGAATACAAGGACCTCAGCCTGACCATGGCCGTGTTCACCCGGATCCTGGACAAGCCCGAATTCAAGAACCTCGAGGCCGGTATCGTGCTGCAGGCCTACCTCCCGGACGCGCTCTCGGCCATGCAGGAACTGCAGGAATGGGCCGCGGCACGCCGGGCAAACGGCGGCGCTCCCATCAAGGTGCGCGTCGTCAAGGGCGCCAACCTGCCCATGGAACAGGTCCAGGCGTCCATCCAGGGCTGGCCGCTCGCCACGTGGGGCACCAAGCAGGATTCGGACACCAACTACAAGCGGGTCCTCAACTACGCCCTCACCCCAGAACACATCGACGCGGTCCGCATCGGCGTCGCAGGCCATAACCTCTTCGACGTCGCGTTTGCTTGGCTGCTGGCGAAGGAACGCGGCATCGCCGCGCAGGGGCAAGGAGCGATTGAGTTCGAGATGCTCCTCGGCATGGCCACGGGCCAGGCCACGGCCGTCCGCAAGGACGTCGGCAGCCTCCTGTTGTACACGCCGGTAGTGCACCCGGGCGAGTTCGACGTCGCCATCGCCTACCTGATCCGCCGCCTCGAAGAAGGCGCCAGCCAGGACAACTTCATGTCCGCGGTGTTCGAGCTTGGGGGGAACTCCCCAGAAAGCAGAGCTCTGTTCGAACGCGAGAAGCAGCGCTTCCTCGCCTCCCTCGCGAAGCTGGACGACGCCGTTCCGGCCCCCAACCGCACGCAGGACCGCAACAGGCCCGCGGCCGCCATGCCAAACCATGGTTTCGCCAACACGCCGGACACCGATCCTGCCCTGCCAGCCAACCGGGCCTGGGGCCGCGCCATCCTGGAGCGTATTCCGGGCTCCACCGCCGGCAACGCGATCGTTGAAGCCAGCAAGGTGAGGGACGCCCAGGAACTGGACCGCATTATTGCCACCGCAGTGGAAAACGGCAAAGCTTGGGGAGCCATGCCGGCCGCCGAGCGCGCAGCCATCCTGCACCGGGCTGGCGACATCCTGGAATCCCGCCGCGCCGAACTTCTTGAGGTCATGGCTTCCGAGACCGGCAAGACGATCGAACAGGGCGACCCCGAAGTCAGCGAAGCAATCGACTTCGCGCACTACTACGCCGAGCGTGCCAAGGACCTGGAAACGGTCGACGGCGCCACGTTCGTTCCAGCGAACCTCACGGTCGTGACCCCGCCGTGGAACTTCCCGGTGGCGATTCCCGCAGGCTCCACGCTGGCGGCACTCGCGGCGGGATCCGCCGTCGTGATCAAACCGGCAAAGCAGGCCCGCCGCTCTGGTTCCGTCATGGTGGACGCGCTTTGGGAGGCTGGTGTGCCGCGCGAAGTGCTGGCGCTCGTGCAGCTCGAAGAACGCGAGTTGGGCACCCAACTGGTTTCGCACCCCAGCGTTGACCGCGTGATCCTCACCGGTGGCTACGAGACCGCCGAACTCTTCCGCTCCTTCCGGCAGGACCTCCCGCTGCTCGCGGAGACCTCGGGCAAGAACGCCATCATCGTCACTCCGCACGCGGACCTCGATCTCGCCGCCAAGGACGTCGTGTACTCGGCTTTCGGGCACGCCGGACAGAAGTGCTCCGCCGCTTCGCTCGTGATCTTGGTAGGTTCCGTTGCCACCTCGGCGCGCTTCCACAACCAACTCGTGGATGCAGCCCGCTCGCTCAAGGTGGGCTACCCGGAACAGGCAACCACCCAGATGGGCCCGATCATCGAGCCGGCCAACGGCAAGCTCCTCAACGCGCTGACAACCCTCGGCGACGGCGAGACTTGGGCAGTGAAGCCGGAAAAGCTGGACGAGAGCGGCCGCCTGTGGTCCCCGGGCATCCGTTTCGGCGTCAAGCGCGGATCCTACTTCCACCTGACCGAATTCTTCGGCCCGGTCCTCGGCGTCATGACGGCGTCCACCTTGGAAGAAGCCATCGCCATCCAGAATGAGATCGAATACGGACTCACGGCCGGGCTGCACTCGCTCGATTCCGATGAAATGGGCGTCTGGCTGGACACCATCCAAGCCGGCAACCTCTACGTGAACCGCGGCATCACGGGCGCCATCGTCCAGCGGCAGCCGTTCGGCGGCTGGAAGAAGTCGGCCGTGGGCGCAGGCACCAAGGCCGGCGGACCCAACTACCTGGTCGGACTTGGCAGCTGGCTCCCTGCCGAGCCCGCCGCGAAGCGCGGTGCCACACTCAAGGGTGCGGCGGCTTCGATCCTGGCCGCGGCCAAGGCCGCAGGCCCGCTTGTTGAGGCCAGCGACGCGGAGGCCCTGCAGAAGGCGCTCTTCAGCGACGCCGCGGCATGGGCCACGGAATTCGGCACCCGCAAGGACGTCTCAGGCCTGAGTGCCGAGCGCAACGTCTTCCGGTACCGGGCCTTCCTCGTGACCATCCGCTTGTCCGAGGGCGGGAAGCTCGTGGACCTGCTTCGTGTCGTAGCAGCCGGGGCAGTGGCGGGTTCGGCACTCACGGTTTCTTCCGCCGTCGAGCTTCCCGAAGCTGTTATCGGAGCCTTCGCAGGGCTGGGCGTGAGCACCCGCATCCAGAACGACGCCGAATGGCTGGCTTCCGCTGCAGGCATCAACGGTGGCCGCATCCGCCTGATCGGCGGGGACAGCAGCGCCCTGAGCGCCGCGACCGGCGGTCGTCCCGACGTCGCGATCTACCACGGCACGGTGACCCCGGCCGGACGCATCGAGATGCTGCCGTTCCTGCACGAGCAGGCCATCAGCATCACAGCACACCGCTTCGGCACTCCGAACCACCTGTCGGACGCGCTGATCTAGCGGTTCGTCAAAGAAGCCCGGCGGGACGGCCACAAGCCGTTCTGCCGGGCTTCTTTGCTATGCCTCGTACCCCAAGCGCCGCAACCGTGTCCGGGCAGCCTGCTCGCTGGGGCCGCTGCGTCCCAAAGTCAGGCGTACGACGGCGAGGACCAACCGTGCGGCGAAAATCGATGGCAGCGGGATGGGGCCAAAACGGGCCTTTTCCAGCCCCAACAGTTCCCGATACCGGGGCTCCAGGCTGGCCACGGCCGCGGCGAACAAAATCCGGTAACCAGGTTGCAGCGACGCTTTCAATGGCGGATATCGGATGAATTCGATGGTTTCCCTCAGCCGCTCGTCAGCGCGGAGTTGGCCGGAGGCGTACCAGCGGTCCATTTCCGCCGTCACTTCCGCGAGGCTCAGGGGAGGGTCCTCGACTCCCATCAGGCGGCCTGCCTGGGCCCACTCGCGGATGTAGGCGTCGGCGCCGCCGGGGACCGCCCCACCCCAGATCCGGTGCGCCGCTACGAAGGAATCCGCGTACGCGACGTGGACCCAGCGGAGAAGCTCGGGATCGTTGGCTGAGTACTCGCGGGTCTGGCCCTGGGCGTCTACGTAGCTGCCCTTGACGGAGTCGTGCACTCGCCGCACGAAATGGGTTGCGGTCTGCGCGGCATCCATAGAGCCGTAGCTCACGGTGAATATCCAACGGATGGTATTTGCCAGCCGGCCCAGGGGGTCCCTTTTGAAGCCTGAATGGTCGTACACGCCCGCCAAAGCGCCGGGATGCAGGGACTGCATGAGCAGCACCCGGATTCCCGCGATGATCGTGGACATGGAACCGTGGATAGCCCAGACGGCCGAGCCGGGAAGGTGGTATCCGGGGTCGTTTCCCTCCGCAAGCCGCAGCACCCAGTCAGGCGTGGACTGCGGGTGACCCGTAAAAGTCATCCGCAGCTCCGCTTGCCACTTCTTCAAGAAGTTGACCATGGTCCATTGTTGCGCAGCATTCTGTTGGCGCAAGCCGCGGCCTTGTTTACGTCAAGGTGCCGGCCCGCTGGGAAACACCGGGCCGGCACCTTTCGCGCGAATCCGCTTAGACTGCGGGTTGCCTGGCAAGTGCCCGACGGCGGCGCGCCGGGGACGCTGCCACCAGCAGGGCCGCGATTGCCACGGCAGCGCTCAGAACCAGGCCGGGCCGGTACTGATCGAGCATGGCTGCCGCGCTGAGCGTGCCATCCGCCTGCCCATGCCCGCTCACGAGGGCAGTCGTCACAGCAAGGACAAGGGCTGCACCAACCTGCGTGCTGGTCTGGATGAGCCCGGCGGCCAGCCCCTGCTCCGAATCCCGGATTCCAGCGGTGGCTTGGACGTTGATGGACGGGAAGGCCAAAGCGAACCCGATGCCCAGCAGGATCACTGAGGGCAGGATGTCCAGGACGTAGTTGGGTGAGGTTCCGACGCGGAGGAACAGGACGTAGCCCAGTCCCATGGCGGTCAATCCGGTGAGGATGAGCTTCGGGGCTCCGAATTTCTCGATGAACCTATCCGCGAAGGGTGCGCTCGTTGCCACCAGGAGCCCGGTTGGAAGCAAAGCAAATGCCATGCCCAGGGGAGACCAGCCGAGCACCGATTGCAAGTACATGGTGAGGATGAACTGGAAGCTCAGATAGGAACCGAACAGTCCAACCGCACTCAGGTTGGCGCGCGCCACCCAGCCTTCACGAAGGATGCCGAAGCGGATGAGCGGGTGCTTGACGCGGTTTTCGATGACGGCGAAGGTTGCCAGCACGGCAGCAGAGATGGCGAATCCGGCGATTGTTGCCACAGATCCCCAGCCCTTCTCCGGAGCTGAAACCAGGGTGTACACGAGGCCAAGCATGCCCAGCGCGAGCGTGACTGCGCCCCAGACGTCATGGCCGCTCTCTTCCGTGGACGGCTTGTCCCGGGGAATGAACAACATGCCGAGAAGCACGACGGTGACGGCGATCGGTACCGATACGAGGAAGGTCCAGCGCCAGCTCAGGCTGGTCATGAGCCCGCCAACCACCAGCCCGAGCGAGAAGCCGCTCGCGCCGAACGTGGTGAAGATGGACAGCGCCTTGTTGCGCTCACGGCCTTCAGCGAAGTTGGTGGTGATGATGGAGAACCCGGTAGGGGCGGTGAACGCTGCGGCCAGGCCCTTGACGAAGCGCGTCGCGATCAAGAGGGTGGGATCGTTCACGAGGCCGCCGAGGAGTGAAGCCGCAGCGAACACGGTCAAGGCGATCAGGAAGATCCGACGCCGGCCCAGGAGGTCGGCGAGCCGCCCGCCCAGGAGCAACAGGCTCCCGTAGCCCAGGACGTAAGCGGAAACGATCCACTGCAGGGAATCGGTTCCGAGGTGGAGTTCGTGGCCGATGGAGGGAAGGGCCACTCCCACCATGGAAACGTCCAGGCCGTCGAGAGCCAGGACCGTGCACACCACCATTAGCAGCAGCCACTGGGCCCGGGTCCAGCGGACGGCTGTATGGAGCTGCTCGGCAGATCTAGTGAGGGTGCTTGGGGAAGTCATGGAAATCAATCTATATGACACGTCATTCAATGACAAGGAATATGACTAGGAATCTTATGACGTGGACTTTATCTAGGGTTTCGACTAGAATCTCCCTATGGCAACAACGCAGGATCGCCAGCTGGTTGAGCAATGGCGCAGCATCCAGAACTCGTACTTCCGCACCGCGGCCGCCATCGACCGCGCCCTCGAAGCCAAGTTCGACATCGGCCTCAACGAATTCGAAATCCTCGATCTCGTTGCCGAAAGCGTCGACTCTGCCTGCCGCATGAAGGCACTCGGGGAGCGGACTCCCATGACCCAGAGCGCCGTCTCCAAGGTTGTTGACCGCTTGGAGAAAGCCGGACTCGTCTCGCGAGTAACCTGCACGGATGACCGCCGCTCGCTTTACCTCGAGCTCACCGACGCCGGCCGCGCGCTGCATTCGGATGCCGCCGTCGAGCACCGCGCGCTGCTGAAAGAGAACCTCGGCGAGTAGCCCGCTACGGTCCGGCGAGTGTTTCGCGGACCGGCCAAGTATGAAGTCGAGTGTTCCCATTCAATTTCCTAGCGGCCACAATGGGACAAGCGCGCCCGTACTGGGGATGAGCGCCTGTCTCAGGAGCCGCTGTGGGAAAGCATCATGAGTCTGACCGGATTGTCGATCTGGTGCTCACAAGAAAATTTGGCCGGGTCCTTTCGGCCTGCTTCCTCGCTGTCGTGATGATCCTCGCTTTTGGTTTCCAGGGCCCGGGTTTGGGCGGACCGGCACGGGACGGATCCTTGGCCGCGGGCCAAGTCGAACCCGGCATGCTGCCCACGGATGGTGCCGCGCCCAGCGCGCAGGAGGCCGTGCCTCAAAGCGCGACGTCGGCCCCGGTCCAGGCAGGTGACAAAGCCACGGTGTCTTTTGAACGTTCCCCGGTCCAAACCCTCGACAAGAACGGCGTCGGCACTCTCAACGTCTCGTCGAGTTCCCTCGACAGGCCCCCTGCCGGCAAACTCTACGCGCCGCTGGAAACGCTGCTTCCGAGCTCTCCCTTCGGGTTGAGGATCGATCCTTTCACCGGATTGCCGGGGGAGTTCCACTGGGGCCAGGACTTCGCCGCGGCTTGCGGCACGCTCGTCTACGCAGCGGACTCCGGCGTTGTCCGGGCCGTGGGTTGGCACCCGTGGGGTGGCGGCAACCGCGTGGAAATTGATCACGGCAACGGCCTTGTCACCACGTACAACCACCTGCAGGGAATTGCAGTGACCAAGGGGCAATCGGTCCGGGTAGGCGAGGTCATTGCCAGAGTGGGGACCACGGGTTCCTCGACCGGTTGCCACTTGCACTTCGAGACGATCCTCAACGGCGTTTACGCCAACCCTATGAACTGGACGTTCCTGCCAACCAAGCAGGTGGATCCCCTCAGCGATATCCGGATGGTCAGCTATCAGCCAGGTTCCGCCACCGCGACCTCGGCGGGGTCTGTCTGGTCCATCCCCGGGGCCGTGCCAACTGAGCCGGGAGCCGTGCCCTCGAGAGAGGCGGTGACCGGCGGGGTGCAGGAAGCGAAGGTTGTTCCGCCGAGCCCGTCTGCTACAGGCACGCCAACGCCGACGGCGTCACCCACTGGTAGTCCGACGGCGGGTCCGACTGGCACCCCGACCGCGACGCCTTCGCCAACCGCTACTCCCACTCCAAGCAAGACGCCGAGTGCCACCCCGAGCCCAACCGTGACTCAGGCTCCGACCGTGACGGTCCCGCCCACGCTGACGGTCCCGCCCACGGTGACGCAGGCACCCACGGTGACGGTCCCGCCTACCGTGACGCAGGCGCCTACGCTGACGGTCCCGCCCACGGTGACGGTCCCGCCCACGGTGACGGTCCCGCCTGCCGTGACGCAGGCGCCCACGGCGACGGTCCCGCCTACCGTGACGCAGGCGCCTACGCTGACGGTCCCGCCCACGGTGGCACCGGCGTCGAGCCTCCCGGCTCCGATACCGACCGTGACGCCCATCCAGCCACCCCCGACGGCGCCCACGACGCCGGCACCCACCACGCCGTCAGCGCCCGCCAGCCCCGCGCCATCGGCTACCGCGACCAGCAAAACGACCCCAACGGCCCCGTAGCCGTAGAAGTCATCGCTTTCCTGGAGCCTGTCCAGCCGCCCCGCCACGCGTAGACTCGAATGCGGCAGTTTGCCAAGGCTCCACGTCGTAAGGAAGCGATTCAATGTCCCCGCTCTACAGCATCCCCTTGACGCTCAACGACGGCTCCCAGGCCGACTTCGGGCGTTTCGAGGGCAAAGCCGTCCTGGTAGTCAACGTGGCTTCGAAGTGTGGTTTCACGCGCCAGTACTCGGGACTGGAGGAGCTCTATGGCAGATACCGCGACCGTGGATTCGAGATTCTGGGTGTGCCGTGCAACCAGTTTGCCGGCCAGGAGCGAGGTTCCGACGCCGAGATCGCGGACTTCTGCCAGCGCAATTTCGGAGTCTCGTTCCCGCTCGCGAGCAAGTCCAAGGTCCGCGGCAAGGAGCAGCACCCCCTGTATGCCGAACTCACCCGGACGGCCGACGGCTCCAAACCGCAGAAGGTGAAGTGGAACTTCGAAAAGTTCCTCGTGAGCCGCGAAGGCGAGGTGCTCGCCCGCTTCCCGTCCGTCGTCGAGCCCGATTCCCAAGAGCTCATCGAGGCACTCGAAGAGGCTCTCGCCTAAACGGGTTGGAAGGATTCCTCACTGAGGTCGGCGATTCCCTTCGCGATGGCCCGACGGTTGTCAACAACGATTTCTCCGTCAACAACCGTAAGGATCACCGGCGTCTCCGCGAAATCGTCCGGAGCGGTGGTCAGGGGATTGTGTAGGACCACCGTCAGATCGGCGCGGGCTCCGCTCTCTACGATTCCGCCCTCTTCGCCGACCGATCGCCAGTATTGGCTCGTGTAACCTTCGAGCGCGGCACGCGCGGACAGCGCCTGCTGGGGCTGGACGGGCTCGACGTCGGGCCGGCCGGCCGGGCGGCGAGTCTGGGCTGATGCGATGATCGCCCGCGGGTCGAAAGGAGCGATAGGCCAGTCCGATCCGAGGGCGACGATGGCTCCGGCGTCGCGGAGATCGCGGGTCCGCCACGCCTGGTTGGCCCGTTCGCTGCCAAGCCTGCGGGACCAGTTGTCGGTGTGGTCGGCGCGGCTGTAGAGGGCGCAATGCGTCGGCTGCAGGCTCGTTGCGGCACCCGCGCTGATGATTTCCGCCAAGACCGAATCCGGGATGGACTCGATGTGCTCGATCCGGTGGACCGTGCCGTTCTTGGGAAGGGCGCCGATGGTCCGCGCGACGAAGGACACCGCTTGATCGCCGATGGCATGCGTGGTGGTGGGGATCCGGTGTTCGTGGAAGAACTTCATGGCTGCGGCAAGAGCTTCGGGATCGTGCCAGAGCGGATGGAGTGATTCGCCGTGGGTGTCGGCATCAAAGAGCCACGCCGTGCCGTTGTCGATGGTTCCATCCATCATGAGCTTGATGCCGTGAACGTGCCAGCGCCTGCCGTGCCGGCCCTGCATCGCCAGCATGGCCTCCAGGTCATCCTCGGTGGCGCCCGGCATGACCCACGGCGAGATCCGCAGCCGGATGGCGAGCTCGCCTTTGCGCTCCAGGGCCTCCAGCACTTCAAGTGTGTCCGGGGCTCCGAAGTCAAGCATCTGGCCTGCTACCAGCCCGGATTCGGCCATGGAACGCAGGAGCTTCCCGAGCTCGTCGACGCGCCGCTCGAAGGAGGGCTGGGGAAGGACGCGGCGAACGAGCTCCTGGGCGGCCATTTCGTAGAGCATGCCGTTGGGCCTGCCGTGCTGGTCGAGGCCGACGTAGCCGGTGCTGGGCAGTTCTTCCGTTCCGGTGACGCCGGCGAGCTTGAGGGCGGCGTCGGAGACAAGCGAGGCATGGCCGTCGAACAGGGTGATGAACGCGAGTTCGTCGTCGAGGATGCCGTCGAAGAGGGAGTTGTCGAAGACCGCATCCCCGAAGATGGCAGGGTCGAGGCCCCAAGCGAACAACCAATCGGAGCCGACGGCGTGCGGCGTGGAAGCTGCGTACCGCGCAAGGGCCGCGCGGACGTCGTCGAGCCCGGTGATCCCGCCCAGATCAAGGCCACGGGCGATTTCCGCTCCATGGATGGGGTGGATGTGGGCGTCGATCAGGCCGGGGCAGACTGTTGCGTCCCCGACGTCGATCACCTGGTTGGCTTGTGCGGTCCATTCATCGGCAGCCTCGGCGCGGCCGACGTGCGCGATGCGTCCATGTGAGATGGCGACAAAACCGGCGGTCTTTGTGAGCGCCTCACCGTGGAGGATGCCGGACGAGAAGATGACGAGATCGATGGGCTCGGGCGTGGTCACGATGTAACTCCTTGTTGTGTTCGGGTTCCGACGCCGGCCCGGTGGGGATCAGTCGTCGTCGATGGCTGCCTTCAATCCTGCCGAGAGGACATCGGCCAGGAATGCGAAGCGGTCTACTGGGTGCTCTGCCACGGCTTTCTTTGCCGCGAACAGATGGGGATAAGTGCCTTCCTCTTCTTGGTTGATGCTCCATGCGGATTCCATCGTCATTGCGTCGAGGCTCGCGCCGATCGCTGCGCTGTCGAGGGTTTCCAGGGCGGGAATGATGAGGTGCCGTGGCGCCCCGGCGATCTCAAACGCTTCGACAAACTGGTCGTAGCGCTCCAAAGCTGCTGGGTGTGACACCGGCTGCGTGAGCAGGAGGGGAAGGAGCGCCGGCACCAGGCTGTACGCCTTGCGAAGGGAGTCGAAGATCCCGCGGATGACGTCGTCGAGGCTGCCGGACGGCAACTCGGGCATCGGAGCTCTGTCTACGAGCGCGCCACGGGCCAGCTCGATGATCTCCTGCCGACCCGTGACGTGCTTGTAGAAAGATGACTGCCTGACGCCCAGGCGTTCCGCGAGCCGCGGGATCGAGAGGCTCTCTTCCTCCTCGAACATCTCAAGCGCCGCGCGGCCGATCGCCTTCCGCGAGAGCCTCGGTGTCCGGGGCCGTCCTAGCTGGCTGGTTTTGCTGGGAGTCTGCATTCCTCAAGACTAGGCTCCGGGATCACTCGGCGTGGCCGATCTGCTGGTAGGCGGCCGGGTTGACCTTGCGCAGCACGAGGGCCAGCACGGTTCCGGCCGCAAACAAGAGCGGTGCAAATACGAGCAGTGTTGTGTTGACGGGGTCCCCGGCCGGGAGGCCTGTGAGCAATTGGGCGTTGTTGGCCATCAGGTAGGTCACCGCGCACATGATGATCGTGGCTGCCACGGCGGAAGGCATGACGTACCAGCGAAGGCTGTGGTCCTTGAGGCGGGTGAAGAAGACCACGACGCCGACGCCCGTAAGTGCCTGCAGGAGGAGGACGCCGATCACTCCCGGGGTGTTCGTCCAGATCAGGAACTGGGTGAACGGGTCCAGCTGGAGCAGGGCCGCGCCGATCACGAGGGCGAGCGCGAGGAGGGTCTGGTCGAAGCCGGCCACCGAGGGGGTGCGGTAACGCGGGCTGATCCGGCCTGAACGCTTCGGGAAGATGCCCTCGCGGCTCAGGGACAAGGTATAGCGGTTGATGGTGTTGTGGAAGGAGAGCTGGGCGGCGAAGATGCTGGTAACGATCAGCACGCTCATCACGTTCACGCACCAGCCGCCCGCGAAGTTGCCCGCTGCGATGTAGGCGGTGTCCCCGGCGTCGAGGTGGCCGGCGGCGAACGCCTGGACGGCGTCAGCTCCGAAGGCCTGGACGATGATCCAGACGGCGAAGGCGTAGAACGCGCCGATGAAGGCGACGGAGATGTAGGTGGCACGAGGGACGCTGCGGTCCGGGTCCCGGGCTTCTTCCCGGTACAGGGCTCCGGATTCAAATCCCATGAAGGCGGAGAAACCCAGGCCAAGGACCGCGGCGAACTGCGGGGAGAAGATGGCCTGCGGGCTGAATGATTCAAAGCTGATGCCGTGTGCGCCGCCTTGGGCCAGGACGAATGCGGCGACGATGGCAACGATCGCGGTTTCGAGGGTAAGCAGGACGGCGAGGACCCTGGCGCCGACATCGATCCCGCGCCAGCCCAGGTACCAGACGGCCCCGATTGAGACGATCGCGTAGAGCCACCAGGGAAGTTCCACGCCGGTGAAGGATTTGACGGCGAGGTTGGCCTGGATACCGAGCAGTCCGTAGAGGCCGATTTGCAGGCCGTTGTAGCTCATCCAAGCGGTGAGGCCGGAGCCGAGGCCGACCACGCGGCCGAGGGTTTTCGAGATGTAGCCGTAGAAGCCGCTGTAGGAGCGGACGTGGCGGGTGAGCGCCATGAAACCGATGGCGAACAGGCCCAGGCCGATAGCCGCGGCGATGTAGATCGAGGGAGCGCCGACGCCGCCCACCGCGAGAGCGAGCGGGGCGATGCCGACGACGATGGTCAGCGGAGCGGCCGCTGACACCAACATGAACACAATGTCGCGAGTGCCGATTGCGTTCTTCTTCAAACCGCCGTCAACGCTGACGGGCGCGGGCGGCACGAGTGCCGCCTTTTCTTTAGTGAAAGCCATTCGCTTATTGTGAGGGGCGGCACATGTTCGGGTCAAGAGGGTCTGTTTCGGGGCTCGCTCACAACCGGCGCCGAAAACGCCGACGCTCGCTCACCTATGTCGCCTTTTGGGCGAACGCTCGCTCACCTATGTCGCCTTTTGGGCGGACGCCCGCTCATTTTTGGTGAGCGAGCGTCGGGTGGAATGCGGCTAAAGGTGAGCGAGCGTCGTCGAAAATCGCCCTAAAAGTGAGCGAGGATCGCGGGGCAACGCGAGTAATTTTCCAACATTCCGACCGTAAGTTGCCCTGCGTTAGCCTTTTGTCTGGTTGGATTGGGTTTATTGGGGCAGACACTGGAGGCGCCGTCTCCTACCGACCCGAAGGTAGTAATGGAGCTCATCGAGGCCGAGTACCCGCGGCCAGGACACGTACTTCTGCACCTTAGCGACTCCCATCTGTTGGGAGGGTCGGAACCCCTTTACGGCGCGGTTGATAGTGAAGCCCACCTCAGGCAACTCTTTTCGGAAGTGCATGCGTCGAAGGTCCGCCCCGACGCCGTAATCTTCACCGGGGACCTCGCCGATCAGGGTGAGCCCGGTGCCTACGCCAAACTCCGGTCGATCGTCGAACCTGCCTGTCGAGAGATGGGAGCGCGGGTGATCTGGGCGATGGGAAACCACGACGATCGGGCGAATTTCCGTGCTGGCCTCTTCGACCAGAGCGACAATAATGCGCCGGTGGATCACAGCTACTTCGTCAACGGGCTGCGGATCATCACACTGGATACCTCCGTGCCCGGCTTCCATCACGGTGAGCTAAGCCAGAGCCAGCTCGACTGGTTGGGATCGGAGCTCGCGACGCCGGCTCCGGACGGCACGATCCTTGCCCTCCACCACCCTCCGGTCCCGAGCGTCCTCGATCTCTCGATCCTCGTGGAGCTGCGCGGCCAAGCCGCGCTGGCCGACGTCGTGCGCAATTCGGATGTCCGCTCTATCCTGGGCGGCCACCTGCATTACTCCACTACGGCTATGTTCGCCGGTGTCCCGGTATCGGTGGCTTCCGCGAGCTGCTACACGCAGGACCTCAACGTTCCGCAGGGCGGCACCCGCGGCCGTGACGGTGCCCAGGCGTTCAACCTTGTCCACGTTTACGAGCAGACGATTGTGCATTCGGTGGTGCCGTTGGGCAAATCGCCGACTGTCGGTGAGTACGTCAGCCCGGAAGCCACGAGGCGGCGGCTCGCCGAAGCAGGCATCCGGATTCCGCAGAGAGCTACGCACGAACGCGGTTCCAGGGTCGACGCGAAGAGCCCGGAGATGACCCGACGCTAGGGGCCTACTTCTCCCAGGGCGCCTTGACCGGGAAGTACTTCTCCATGAAGTCCGTCACGAGTCCGGCCCTTTCGTCGGCAGCCACCTCGGGGAAGCTGCCATCGTTGAGGCAGAAGAAGTCCACATTGCGTTTGGCGAGCAAGGTGGGCAGGTAGTGCAGCCCGGACCACAGGGTTGTGTCCACATACCTGACCTTGGCCGCCGTCTGCGTCACTGCCCGGCCCGTGAGCAACGAGTAGTAGTGGTAGAACGAGTTGGTCACGGAGATGTTGTCCGCCGCACGGAACCTGCTGGCCGCTGTCTTGGTGAATTCGGCCGGAAACTCGCGCTCCATCTCTGCGATCACGCTGCGCCGAAGGGGTGCGGCGGTGTGCTCCAGATGGCGCGTAGTGATGCGCCCGAACCGCTCCCAGAGAAGCTTCCTGTTGACGCGGGCCGCGTTCTCGAAGCCGCTGCGTTCGGCGTCGTTCTCTCCCAGCCCGATCCGGGTGGAGGCTTCGATGAACTTGGTGATTCCGCCGGGAGTGAAGAACATGTCCGGTGCAACGGGCCTGCCGAAGAACATGTCGTCGTTGGAATACAGGAAGTGCTCGGAGAGGCCCTCAATGTGGTGCAGCTGGGATTCCACGGCCTGGGAATTGTGGGTTGGCAGCACTGTGGGGTCCTTGAAGAACTCCTCGCTGCGCATGATCCTGACGCTCGGGTGCTCGGCCAGCCACTCCGGGGCGGGGGAGTCCGTGGCGATGTAGATCCGGCGAATCCAAGGCGCATACATGTACACCGAGCGCAGGGCATATTTGAGCTCGTTGATCTGCCGGAAACGCGCCTCGTGGGCGTCGCCCTCGCCCACGATTGCGTCTTTCATCTGCTCGCGACGGGCCGCGATGTATGCGGGATCGTTGCCGTCCACCCATGAAAAGACGATGTCGACGTCGAAGTCGATGTCGCTCGCGTGGTCCGCGAACATGTTCTCGATGGTCGGCCAGCTCAGCCCGTGGCGTTCCACCGTGCCCCGGACAGCGTCCTGGCGCAGCATGGTTCGCCGGGTCAGGGAGTTCTCCACCGGCAACACGAGCTGATCGCCGTCGAACTCCCACAATTCCAGTTGCACGCCCAAGGAAGGACCGTAAGTCAGCCCGCCCCCGGGTTCCACGCGTGGACGGAAGAGCCGGAAGATCCTGGCCTTCCGGTTGCTTGAGAGCTCGCCGTCGGCTACGAGCAACGTGGATTTCTTCCGCGCGTCAACGGTCATGGAGTAGAACGGCTCGTTCCGGAAAGCAGAGACCAAAGCCTGGCGCAGTTTCTTCCGGAGCTTCCAATCGACGGCGATCACGGGCCGGTGGTCGTTGCCGCGGACCAGGATGAAGTCAAGCCCTGCCGCGTCCAGCGCGGCGCGGATGACGAGGAGGTCTTCGACCATCACCTGCTGCGGCGTGCGGTTCTGGTTCAGCAAGCTGTAGCGGCCGCGGTGGCGGACGACGTCGGGGCGGTGCTTGAGGCGCGCGTCGACCGCGGGCGATGTCGGTTCAGGAACGACCGCATCGTCGTCGGACGGGGGGCTACCGAAGTAGATTGCTTGCTGGTCCATGTCTGTGATGGCTTTTCTCCGAAAGGTTGTGGTTCGCGCGAGCTTGGTGGACCTAGCCCACCAAGGCTTCACGCCAACTGCGCAGGAATGCGCCTCCGGCGTCGTCGTGAATGATGTCGTCGCCGAGGCCGAGGTCTGTGGCTGTAAGAACATCGTAGGGCTTGTTGGGCACGCCGTCGGCGGGCCGGACGTCGACGTGCTTGACGCTGTGGTCATTGTGGTGGAGCCAATCCGCCATGGCGTAGTCAGTGCGCGAATCGCCCACTGTCCGCCAGGCCTGCGGGGTGATTCCCTGGGCTGCGAGGAGCTCCACCGCGCGGCTCGCGCCGAGGTCCTTGCCGAGCCGGATGGACTCGATGTCCGTGGAGATGATGGTGGGATCCAGACGGTAGTCGGCGGCGTCGTCGGACTCTGGCGCGTGGTGATCCAGGAGCGCGGCGGAGAGCCCGTGCCTGCCCATGAGCTCCAAAGCATCCGCGTCGAAGAGCTTCTGTTCGGCCAGGTAGTCGTCACTTGAGACGTCCAGATGCTGTTCCACCGACACCATGGCGCGCTTTGTCTCATCGAAGAACATGTGCGTCGCGTAGTCCTCCGCCACCATGCGGCGGACGTCGTCGCCGTAGGCCTTCGGAACAGCAAGGGCGTGGTCCACATGGATGGGTCCCGGCCCGCCCGAGGTGTAGCTGAACCACACCGCGCCCTTCTCGCAGATCGCATGGACCACCGTTCCCGCAGGCATTCCGGCGGCAATCATGGGTGCCATGACCTGCTCGCGGATGAAAGCGTCTGACCGGCCGGTGTTGAAAATGACGGGGATGCCTGCGGATGCCAAGCCCACGAGGTCGGCGATGATTTCCGGCTTCACGTCGCGCGTCACGGGACTCGCGACAGGTCCGTCGACGTCGAGGAGGAGTGCGAGGGCGGGAGCAGCCGGGTGCGTGCCTGGCATTGAAGCAGTCATGATCCCATTCTGTCAGTCCGGCGTGATGGCGGCAGCGGTGTGACGGCCGACGGCGGCAGGCGGCACTGTTTCAGCTCGCACCGTCCGTCAACGGTTACCTTTTGGCCACAACCTTGGTGACCGACTTCTCATAAGTTCCCTTGGACGCCTTACTTCTTTAGGCTTGCAAAGTGATATTCAAAGCTGTGGGCGAGGGACGCCCGTACCCCGACCATGGTTTTTCCACGCCCAAGGACTGGGCCTCGCTGCCGCCCCGTCCTGTCCGGCTCGATGAACTCGTCACCACCAAACGCACGCTTGACCTGGAAGCACTGTTGGCTGAGGATTCAACGTTCTTCGGCGACCTTTTCCCACATGTGGTGCAGTACCAAGGCCTGCTGTATCTCGAAGACGGGCTCCACCGTGCAGTCCGTACCGCGCTCCACCAGCGTACGGCCATCCACGCCCGGGTCCTGGTGATAGATGGTTAACGAAACAATCCCGGAGGAGCAGGTGGCAGTGCCCGAAAATGCGGACCCGAGGAAGCGCCGGAAACGTCCTGGTCGTCAGAAAGACGTGACGATTCTGCACGGGCATCGGGTTGTCACCGGTCCGGAACTCCGGGCAACTTTTGCCGAGGCTCCTGGACCCGAGAGCCATCCTGGGTGGTTCAGCCGCCGCCTCTTGCATGGGATCGTTCTCGCGCTGCTCGTCGGATTGGTGGTTGCCGGACTCGTGGGCGCCTGGGCAATCATCAACGGCGTGATCCGTTTCCCTTCCGCCGTTGCAAGCCAGGCGCCGGCGGCAGTGTGTCCTGCCACTGTTTTCGACTACATGCCCAACAACAAGATCAGCGTGAACATCTACAATGCCGCCGGCAGGGCCGGTCTGGCCAAGAACGTTGCGGACCAGTTGAAGGCCCGGGGATACAACGTTGGCACGGTCGATAACTCCACCACCAGCTACACCGGCCCGGCCATGGTTGTTTCGGGATCGGGCGGTCAAGCCGCGGCTTTCAACATCCAGAGGAATATCGCGGGCACCGACTACTTCCAGGACCAACGCACGGATGCCTCCGTGGACCTCATCCTCGCGCCCGGCTTCTCGGCACTGGTGCCGCCGGAGCTCGTGGACAACACTCCGGGCAAGCTCAGTTGTCCCCGTCTGGAGCAGCGGATCGCCGACAACGCGAAGCTGCCGGTAATGCCGACGCCGTAGCGTTGGCCTTCCATGGACTGAGCCATCGGCCGCGCCCGCCCCGCGGCAAGGTCACACGGCAAGGTCACGCCAAGCGCGCGGGCCGGCCGTCGTCGTCGAACCTTGCTCCTGCGCCCAACTGGATGAACCGCACGGTCTGGACCAGCCGCTCCTCAAGCTCGTCCAGCTCTGCTCCGATCGCGGCGTTGCCGCGTGCCGCGCTGGAGGAAAGAGTTCCGTGGATGAGCCTCGCCAGCTGGCCGACGTCCGTGGGCGGGAGGTAGCCGTCTGCGATTCCGTCGCGCAGGATGTCCTGGAGCAGCAGGTTGAGTTCGCCGACGTGATCTGCCAATTTCGCAAAGGAAGCGGGAGAGAGGACAGCCCCCATCGCGGGGCCCGGCGGAAGGTGCCGGCGGCTCAGATCTTCCACTTGGGCGCGCACGTAAAGGGCCAGACGGTCCACCGGGTTCTGCAGTGCGGCGAGGGATTCGCGCAGGTCGCCCAGGAATCGCTCGGTCTCGTCGAGCGCGTACGCAATGAGGAGCTGTTCCATGTCGGCGTAGTAGTTGTATACCGCCGTCCGGCCGACGCCGGCGTGCCGCGCGACGTCGGTCATGGTCAAGCCGGGCAGGCCGTGGGTGAAGAGCAGTTCCCCGAAAGCTGTCAGGACCCGGCGTCGGGTTTCAGCGCGTTGCGCCGCATTGCTGGCGGCCGTAATCCTAGGCATACAGACACTTTACAGGGATCTGTCAGCAAAGTTGGGTGCGTGCGGCGCGAGCTGGCAGCAGATGACCTTTCAACACGCCGTTGGGGTCATCTGGTGCCAGCTCGCGCAAGGTTCTAGATCGCGCAGCCGTCCGGGCCGCAGGCGTCCGCGTCGGGGCTGCCGACGGCGACCAGGGGATTCGCTTCCTGCCACGCCTGCGCGAGGGCCTGCGTGAAGACCTCTGAGGGCTGCGCACCGGAGAGTCCATACTTGCGGTCAATGACAAAGAACGGCACTCCGGTGACACCAAGCATCCGGGCTTCGGCGATGTCGCTGCGTACGTCCGCTTCGTACTTGTCGGTGCTGAACAGTTCCGCGACCTCGGCTTGCGGCAGGCCCAACTCCCTGCCGAGCTTGGCCAGGTATTCCTGGCTTCCGATGTCCTCGCCGTGTTCAAAATGGCCGCTCAGCAGCTGCTCCTTGGCTTCGTCCTGCTTGCCGTGGGCGGCAGCCAAGTGGATGAGGCGGTGCGCCGTGAAGCTGTTGGCCACCACGACGTCGTCGAAACGGTAGTTGAGGCCCTCGCCCTTTGCCTGCAACGCCACGTGCTCGAACATCTGGCTGACCTGCGCGGGGTTCATGCCCTTGCGCTTGCTCAAGTAATCGAGCTCCGTGCCGTCGTAGTGTTCCGGGATGCTCGGATCCAACTGATAGCTGCGCCACTGGATCTCGACCGAGTCGCGGTGCGGAAATTCAGCAAGGGCCGTTTCGAACCGGCGCTTTCCGATGTAGCACCACGGGCAAGCGACGTCTGACCAGATCTCAATCTTCATGGTGGCGACAACCGGAAGCCGGGCCCGGGCATTCCCGCAATGGTCTGTTGGACTGGTCACAGCCCGGCGTTCACGACACGCAAAATGGTGTGCGACGCAGAAACGGGCAGGCGCTACGCGTATCCGGGCCGCGTGAAACTGTTTGCGCGTCGCGGGTCCATTTCCGCGTCGCTAATGCGCGTCCCGGCGTCCTAGACCGCCCGCTCCATCACGAAATCGTGCTCCACGGCATTGCCCAGGCGGAACGACTTGGTCCCGACCTTCCTGAATCCACTCTTCTCATAGAAGCGGATGGCTTTGGCGTTCTGGCTGTTGACGCCTAGCCACACCCCGGCCGCACCCGAGCCGGCAGCGCGGTCCAACGTGGCTTTCATGAGCTCCGCGGCAGCACCCATGCCGTGGTGTTCCGGATGCACATAGCACTTGCTCAGTTCCGTGGACGGGTTGAGCTTCAGGGCCGAAGCGACGTCGGTATCGCTCGTGGCTCGGGCCACCAGCATGCTGTAGCCGCGGAGTTCCCCCGCCGCGTCGATGGCCAGGATGGTGACGTCCGGATCGGCAAGGTATTCCGTGAACTTCTCCGCACTGAGCGTCCTGCGCAGGTGCGCGGCGATGTCTTCGGGCGAGGAGTCCGGCGGGCAGGCGAGCGGAAAGGTGACGGCGGCAAGCTCCGCCAGCCGTCCGGCGTCGTCCGCTGTTGCTTCACGGATTGTCTGGCTCATGCGGTCCTCTCTGGCAAACGGGCGCAGAAATGCCCCTCAAGACTGATCTTAAGGGGCATTTCAGGAAAGACTACGACGGCGATGTCCCGCCGGAGCGTTCCGGTTACGGGGCGCCGGGCTGCTTAGGCGCGGGCTTCCGCAAGCAGGCGAAGATCCTCATCCGGCTCGGGATCCCGGCCCAAAGCGAGGCCGACGATGGTGACGACGGCTGTGGCGAGCAAGTATGCGGCGATCAGGAGCCAGCTACCGGTGGCGGCGTAGAGGGCCGTGAAGATCAACGGTGCCACGGCTCCGCCCACGACGCCCGCCACGGTATATGCGAGGGAACTGCCGGCATAGCGGAGCCGGGCCGGGAACTGTTCGGTGATGAAGGCCGCCTGCGGGCCGTACATGAAGGCGTGCAGCCCGAGGCCGATCACGACGCCGACAGTCAGCACCAGGACGGAGCGTGACTGGATCATGAGGAAGAACAACGGGATGTACACGGCTGTGGCTGCGGCGGTGATGCCGTAGACCAGCCGGCGGTTGAACCGGTCCGTGACAGCGCCTGCGGCCGGGATCAGGAACAGCTGGAATGCCGAGCCCACCAGGACCGCGCCTAGGACGTTGCCGGTGGTCATACCCAATTCCTTGGTGGCGTAGACCGCGACAAAGACGGTGAACAAGGCGTACAAGACGTCGGGGCAGATCCGGCACAATGCGGCGGCGAGGAGGGGACGGAACTGCGTGGTGAGGACTTCCTTGATGGGAGCCTTGGGCCGTTCGCCGGTGGCTTCAATGGCCTTGAAAACCGGGGTTTCCTCGAGCTTGAGCCGGATGACCAGGCCGAAAGCAACCAGGATGGCCGAACTGAGGAAGGCCACGCGCCAACCCCAAGCGATGAAGGCATCGTTGCTCATGACGGCGGCGAGGACGGCCAGTGCGCCGTTGGCCAGCAGGTTGCCCGCGGGCGGCCCGATCTGGGCTGCGGACGACCAGAATCCGCGCTTGCTGGGATTGGCGTACTCGCTGGACAGCAACACGGCGCCGCCCCATTCGCCGCCTACGCCGATCCCCTGGGCCAGGCGAAGGAGGACCAGGATGATCGTGGCCCCAATGCCGATGGTGTGGTAATCCGGCAAGGCGCCGATGAGGACCGTGGCCGCGCCGATGAGGATGAGGGTGATGACCAGGACGTTCTTGCGTCCGATCTTGTCCCCGAGCCGGCCAAAGACAACGCCGCCAATGGGCCGGGCGAGATAACCCACCGCGAAGGCCGAGAAGGACAACAGCAGGCCCGTGGTTTCGTCATTCGTGGGGAAGAAGATCTTGGGGAAGACGAGCGCGGAGGCGACCGAGTAGATGGCGAAGTCGTAATACTCCAGGGAGGTTCCTGTGACGCTGGCAATGAAGGCTTTGATGGCGCCTGCCGAGGGTTTGCTGCGCCGTGTTGGACTTGGCGAAGTGGTCGCGGACATGGTTCCTCCATGGAACGTTGGGCGGGCTTTGTGATCCCGATCTCAATCGGGGCCTACACCCAATGATGCATCACATGGAGGAATTGTTCAACAATTTTTTGGCGAAAGTTCTTGCTGAGGTTCTTAGGTGGTGAGATGTTGGCGGATCCCTTCGACAATGAGGTCATGATCCTCCTGAGATGAAAGGCCCGACGCGGTGAGCCCGGGGCGCCGGATATCGATGCCGATCGCGTGACCGGCCTCCTGGGCCATGCTGGTCAACAATGAGCCGAGCCTCCAGGCGTCTCCGTGATCGAAGGAGGTGAAAATCAGCTCCTCTTCTTGGCGCCTGAGCGCTTCCAATGCTTCAACAGCGGCGCTGTCGGTCATGAGGCCCCTTCTGAGAGATTGCCTGGATAGGCAACATAAGCGAACCGCTCGGAGTCGGGCGACCAGCTGTTGACATTGAGGGTTCCCTGGCCGCCGAAGAGGGGCCACGTGTGGAGCGGAGTGGCCCAGTCGCTCGTGGAAACAACGACGACGTCGACCCGCAAGTCCGCGGGGTGGCCTACCGTGCCGCCGGGGAAACGGATATAGCTGGCCAGGCGCCCGTCGGGCGAGAGGTGCGGGAACCAGTCAACGGTGCCGCTTTCAAGCAGGCGCTCTGGCGTGCCGCGGTGACTGGCCCGCACCCTGGCAAGTTGGGCGTGGCCCGGCCGATCCGTGAAGGCCTCGGTATTGAAGTACAGCCATTCGCCGTCGGGCGAGTACTCGGGGCCGTCGCAGTGGCCGTCGACGTCGATTGCGGTCGCTGGTCCGCCCCCTGCTGGAATCGTGATGAGCCGGCCCGGCTGGGTGAAGTCGCCGCCGTCGATGCCGACGTAGGCGAGTGTCTGTCCGTCCGGGCTGATGCCGTGCAGGAAATGGAACCACCCGTCGTCGTCCGTGATCTTAGTGGCCTCACCGCCGTCGAGGGCTGCGCGGTAGAGGTGGCCGTCATTCGCCGAGAGGTAAATGGTGGTGCCGTCGGGCGCGAGGACGTGGTCATTGTTGAGATCCGGGATGCCAGTGATGGCTATCTTTTCGAGTCCGCCGGAAAGATCCAGCCGCCACAGGGCGCCGTCCCCATTGAGGATGAGGGCCTGGCCATTGAGCGTCCAGTTGGGTGCCTCCAGGAGCAAATTGTCCGTGCTGAAGGCCAGCTCGGAAGTGCCGGTGGCAGAGGCGATCCATACTTCGCAGCGCTGGCCGGGTTGGAGGGTTCGTATCACAGTGCTTCCTCGGGAGAACTCGGGGCGCGAGTTGGCAGCAGATGCCCGCAAAATCGGATCTTGGGGTCATCTGCTGCCAGTTCGCGCTAACCGGGTGGTTAGTCCTGGCTGAACGCGGCGTCGAAGCTGGTCTGGGAGGGCGGGAAGTCGAACTTCTTGAGGGCGGCGAGGGCTTCGGGGGCGCCGTGGAGGCGGTCCATGCCGGCGTCCTCCCATTCCACGGAGATCGGGCCGTTGTAGCCGATCGCGGTGAGGGCCCGGAAACTCGATTCCCAGGGCACGTCGCCGCGTCCGGCGGAGACGAAGTCCCAGCCCCGGCGCGGGTCGCCCCAGGGCAGGTGGGAGCCCAGGACGGTGTTGCGGCCGGTGGGGCGCAGCTTGGTGTCCTTGCAGTCCACGTGGTAGATCCGGTCCTT
>NZ_BAABKK010000013.1:0-1896 GCF_039543785.1 Arthrobacter gyeryongensis | reverse complement strand
GCCGGCTCGACCTTCACGATGAACCTCCCCTCGACGCTACTGGCCGGCCTCGCAGTAACCTCGCACAACACCGGCGCCCTCAGCACCGTGACCATGGACAGCATCTCGCTCGGGACAACGCCGCCACCGTGACGCAGCCACTGACGCCTTGCCCACTTGATCGTCCGCCCGGCCCGCCCCGCTCCGTCCCCCGGGGCGATTATGCGGCCGGGCGGCCCCGACGGCCACACTCGTAGCTCCACGCGAGCCGGTCGAGCAAAGCTTCCGGTTCCTCCATTCCTGCAGGGGTCGTGCTGCCACGTTCATTTTCGCGGCGCGGGAATCGGTGGCGCCGGTTTCGCCGCGTATCGCTCGACGACTGCGAAGGTCTGCGGGTAAGCGGGTCCGAGCGCGCAGGTGCCGGTGGCAGCGAGATTCCAGAAGTCGCTGCCGACAGCGGCCACGGCCGGCGCCGGTCCCGCTGGGTGTGCGTTGCGTTCGACTTGGTACATGTCGAGGGCGTGAGTTGCCATGTCCGGGTCTCCGGCAGGCCAGTGATCGATGTCATGTGGCCCGGTCTTCGGGCCCTGGCAGGCACTCCACGCGGCAAGGAACCATGGTTTGCCGATGCCTCTGCAGTAGCTGGAGACGGAGGGGACGCTGATATTGCGGTCAGGAAGAGAGTTGATCTCGACGTCGCAGGCGTCGTTGTTCACCTCGGCCATGATCTTCTGCCAGTCGATGCCGCTATCAGGGTCGTTGATGTAGGACATGCCCCCACTGGACACCAGGTGGTTCGGGTCGAGTGCTTTCAACTGCGCGAGTGTGCGGCGAAAGAAAGCGGTCGTTTCCGCCGTCGTGCCGCGAGTCGCATTGTCGTAATTCGGGGCGTCGATCTCCCCTAAGAGTTCGTACATGGCGATCGCAGGCTCAGCAGAATATTGGATCCCGGTCTTGGTATTGACTCGGTTGGTGACGAAGGACAGAAAGGGCCGCCAATCGGCGGTGGTCGGTTTGATGCCCGAGGCCTGCAGCGACTGGCCGTAGCTGCTGAAATTAAGGATCACGCGCAGCCCGTTCGCCTTGGCGACTGCGATGAAGTCGTCCACCCGTGTCCACGTGGCTTCTGACATGGCATCCGAAAGCTCGTGATGCCGTGTCTCATACTCCACGATTTCGAGGACGTTCAGTCCGGCTTGCTTTGCCAGCGCCACTTCTGCGACGGGGTTGTCGTACTGGCCGTATGCAGTACCGCCATGGATGGTGAAGCCTCGCCCACTGACGCAAAGACTCATGCCGCAGACTTCGACGAACGGGCTCCTCGATCGGGTGTCCGCGCTGACCGTCGCGAGGATCAGCAAGGCGGCGGCCGTCCACGACAGGGCCGCGAGGAGGCGCATCCGGTGTCGTCCTCGAAGTACGAGGGCCGGATATCGTGGCCGAGGGGGCACCCCGGACCTCTCACGCTGTCGCCGAAAGTGGTGGTTTCGGCGATAGGGGGTAAGCCGCAATCGCGTGCGGACTTGATTCTTCACGCTCTGTCCAAACACCCTTTCTTCCGAGGTCGCATCGACTGCAATGCCGGCGGCTTTCCTTTGTGCGATAGGGGTTTATAGGCGGCAGGCTGTTGCTGACATTCGGCGTTGGATAGCTGCCACGCGAAGCCGGTCACCGGCTCGGCCGATGCGGTCTCGCCTCAGGGCCCCGGCGGCGGCACCGAGATGGTCTCCACGCTTACTGTGTCCAGGGTGACGGTGGAGCCGGTGCCCTGCAGATGAGAGGTGATCGCGAAGCCGGCCAGCAGCGGTTGCGGCAGGTCGAGCGCGGTCGTCGATCCCGGCACCAGTGTCCAGCTGACGCCGTCGGGTGAGGCATACGCGCTGTAGTAGACCAAGCCGTGCGCGGTGTCGGTGTACC
>NZ_BAABKK010000012.1:0-222701 GCF_039543785.1 Arthrobacter gyeryongensis | reverse complement strand
TGCAGTAGCGAGCAATCAATGCAGTGTAAAGACGGCGCTCCGCAGCTCGCTGTTCGGTTGGGCTTTGAACAATAACATCGCAGCGAGCCATTGGGGTGCCGATAGGCCGTTTATTAAGGATCTAGCTAACCCGCGGATTGATCATTGGCGAGTTGTTGAAGCAAGAGACTGGCTTGAGTAGCTCCTTCATCCCGGGAAGCCCGTCGTCTCTGCCGGTCAGCAGGGCTTTCCACCTTCCGGCGACACTTAGAGGCCGACGACGAATCCTGGTGGCCTGTGGCCCGTCCGATTCTACGTGTCTAGGACGGTGAGGGGACCGTGCCGGGCTACTGAGTACTCTGTGAGTCCGGGAGGCTTCTGGGAACTATGGATTGGAAAAAGCTCCAAGGCTCGGGGAAAAGCTACCGGACATTGGAGAACGAGCTGAGTTGTTGCATCTTCAAGACTTGCAATTGTTCTGTGGTTTCCTCATAACTAAGGATGTAATGACTGAGCAGAGCCGCCATGAGATTCTTGATGAGCGTCAGCAGCGCCTGTTCGATGCGATTGCTGAGCGCAACCCCGCTCTGGCCGGCACATACAGGGTAGCGATTCGTGGGCTGAAGACACCTGCGGAACCTGGTGATGAGCGCGCACGCCTGGCGCTTATCGCGCATGCGATGCGGGAGGTGATGAACGCGCTTCCGTCGGTCATGGGGGAAAGCACGGGACGCCGAAAGGGTAAGTCTGCCTCTGACCTTACGCGCGAGCTTCCTGACTTCCTTGCCCAGTTCTCGGACCTCGATCTACAACAAGACCTCGACTACATCCCTGTACCGCGGGAGGTCACTGTCGCTATTGATCGGGTCGTTCGTACGGCGGCGCTCGAAACCAGAAAGGTCCGGGACGACGTCGCCGCGCTCCTGGCCGAGGGGAGCAGCAGCGATCACCCCGCTGTTCTGCAGTGGATTGACGCGCGTGCGTTCTTTGTTCGGTGCGCTCACCTTGAGCAACCACCGCGGGATAACAGCGCGGTGAAAAGTGACGAAGAGATCGAGGCGAACATCCGCGTGGTAGAGGACCTTATTGACGTGCGGACGGCTGGCTTCTTCGATACGCGTCATGGCCTCGAAGACTTGCTCGCAGAGATCAATCAAGTGAATGAGGGGAAGGAGGTACCGAGATGAACGGCTTCAAGACGCCAACGTCAGAGGAAGTCCGGCAGGCGCTACGCCGGATTCCGACCCTTCAGCTTCGTAGGGTCTTCTTCGAGGGCAACAACAACCCCATGTGGGTACGCCCACTTGCCGCTGCAGGCGCCTTCAATAGTCCCCCCGAACCTGTAGCGGGGGATGATGGCTACATTCGCGAGTCATACTGGCCAGAGATCGATTACCTAACGCGCATGGCCGAAATCGTTCCCGAGGACGTCGTTGAGGTGCTGCGGAGCCTTAGTGCGAGCGGCAACTCGTGGGTGCGACGAGCGATGTTTGAGATTGGGGCCAAGATTCCTGCTGTGCATGCGGCACTTCTAGTTCCGATGATCATCGAATGGGGGGCCGGCAGGCTTGGCTGGAGGACAGACCCGCGTTCGCAGGTCTCCATGGTCAAGAACTTGCTTGACGACGAGCAGGCAAAGGCCGGGGTTCGGCTGGCAAACCTCCTGTTTCGTCCGCGCCAGGGTGGTGAACATAAGGAGGTTGCCGTCGGACTGGAGGAGTACTGGTACACGGAGGAACTTCCGCGAGTTGTTGATTCTCTGGGTGCCGCAGCGCTCCGCACGGTCATGCCATGGCTTGTAGAGTATGAACAGCTGCGTGGAAGCGTAACCGATGAGTTTGACGCGAGCGGCCTGAGTAGAAGCGCCATTGGGACTCGAGACCATTCTTACCCGAGCATCGAGCACGCGCTCATAGACGCCGTCCGCGATGCTGCCATAGACGGGATAGCGGCCACTCCTGAGGCCTCCATCACACTCATTTCACGTCCGTCAATCCTGCTGCTACGTCGGATTACGTTGTTCGCCGCGGCCGAAGCCCTCAGTCGGATGTCTCAGGAAGGCCGCGAAACGGCCCCGATCGTTTCGCCAGCGAAGGCACTCCTCTTTGAACCGCTCTCTAGTGACGATTCGTGTCGTGTTGAGTTCGCTCAGCTGGTCAAAGCCATCGCCAGTGTTGCGCCAGACGAGCTAAAGGATTTGCCTGCGATCATTCGCGCGGGCCCGTTCGGTTCGTCCACGGCATTGCGTGAGCGTCTACGGCGCCAAGAGGACGACGAAGATTCGCTCGATGAACGTGTAAGAGAGCGAACGGCGACGTGGCAGCATCGACTCCTTGCCGCGATTGGATCTGAGTCGCTACCTCCTGAGCTTCAGCAGAAGCTGTCAGAGCTAGACAGCGAATTCGGTGTCATCGAATTGCCACTTGCGCCCGATATTGGCTCCTCGTCGTGGAGCGGACCGACGAGCCCGAGCACTCAGGACGAGCTGTCGGCGATGAACTCTGAAGAGCTCGCCGCACATCTCGAGTCTTGGCGGGCCGGTGATGGATGGCGGGGTCCAACTCATGAAGGTCAGGGACGGGAACTTACGACCCTTATCTCGACGAAGCCTCTTGCTCTTCGTGGGATTGCAAACCTAATTGACCGTCTGCGACCTACCTACCTTCGCGCGCTACTTTCCGGGTGGGAAGCAGCCATCAAGGCGGGCATTACACCCGACTGGGATCAACTCGTGATCGTTACCCTTGCTGTGCTTGAACGCACCGAACCATCACCGTTCCCCCCGGAAGGGAATGACTTTGATGATGATCGCGACTATCGCCATGCGAAACACGCAGGGATAGGCCTTCTGGAGGAAGCAGCGAAGAAGCGCGAGGACTTCGTCGTCCCAGAAAGGGTTATGGAACAGCTAGCAGAAATATTGATCAGTGCCACCGAAAACGATGAAGCATGGCGCGAGTACAGCGAGGCTGATTCCGGAAGCGGCATGGATCCACTGACGACATCGCTGAATTGGCGGTGGTCGATCTCTGTTCGGGGCTTGGCGAACCTGCTGACTCATGGTTCTGGATCCCCCTGGTACAGCGAAGCGTTAAGTGCGCTCGAGCGCGAACTCAAACGCCCGGATCAACGTGGCGCATCCCGTGCCGTTATGGGCGAAAGCCTCGCAAAACTCTACAACAATGCCCTCGAGTGGCTGAAGGCTAATCTCACGAAACTATTTGGTGGCAACGAGGGTATCTCCGTCGGTCAGCAGGTGGCACTGACTACGGCGCTCGCCACGCATCGATATCACAAGGACGTCTTTGAGCTCCTTCGCGAACCGCTGTCTGCAGCGCTCCGGCTCGATGAGCCGATCGCGGTTGGGTGGAAAGGCCAGTTCAAGCCGAATGATCAGATTGGCCAGTGGATCGTGGGTGCATTCCTCTCGGGCGACGTTGACCTCAATGACTCGTTGGTGCAGGACTTTTTCGCGCTGGTGTCACCTGAAACACGAGGTAAGACCCTCGGGCATATCGCCTGGCAGTTCATGCACATGAAGTCAGCAGATACGGACATCACGCAGCGCCTCGGCGAGCTATGGGATCATCGCGTGGCGCATGTTCGTGAACACCCCGAGGACACAGCCGAACTCGGCGACTTCTATTGGTTCGTGAAGTCTGGCAAGTACGCACCCGCTTGGTGGCTGCCGCGACTCATAGAAGCTGCCGAGCTTCATGGCGACTTGAACAGTCACGGAATGGTAGGCGAGATCCTTGCCGATGCGGCGCCTGCATATCCGCGAGAATCGCTCGACGCGCTCCAGCTCTTGTTGCGACAAGAGTACGACCCGGACGGAAGGAGGTATGACCTCACCGAACATGCTGCACCTGCTGTAATCGCGGCCGGCTTTTCATCCAAAGACGAGCAACTCAAGAAGGACGCTCGCGGCTTCATGAATGCTCTCGGTGCCAGAGGCTACCTAGAACTCGAGCAACGAGTACAGGCCATGCTCGAGCCGCCACGGAAGTCGGACGCTTGACGATCCGAGCGAAACACTTCACAGTGTCTACTGTGAAGCAGGTGCCCATACGAACTTCGCATCCTCGCCCCCACCTCGATCAACCGTGACCGCCGGTATGTACAGTCATCCTCATGCGCTTACAAATGGTCGCCAGTGAGTCGCCTTGTTCGTAGCGCCTGACTGCTTCCTCGCTCTGTGGTTTAGCCAGACTTGCCTCACCCTGCGGCCGGAGCTCAGCGCCGGACCGACTCACGCGCGGGCCTTCCTATGCGATCAAGGTGCCGGTGAGGTCGGCACAGAGCTGTTGCCGAACCGCTGGTCCAGCAGTCTGCGCCGGTGCAGCTGGTGGTCTGATGTAAGGACCGGGAGTCGGGTGGAGGAACCGCCCCGACTGAGGTTCCTAGTCGTTAGCGCCTGGATCGCCGCCCGATGCCAGTTGCTGACGCAGCTACTTGATGTAGTCGGTGCGGAGCACGTGCCGGGCACGCGGGCGCTTCCCGCTATCGATGTCCCGGACGTACTGCGCAAGCCGCTCCGGGTTCTTGCCGGCCACCCCTGAGCAAAGGGCCCAGCCCTGCATCGTGTCGGCGTCCATCGGGATCCTGGCGTCGCGCAGCGCCAGGAGTACGCCGACGACCTGATACTTCTCAAAATGGGCCGAAATCGTGTTGTTGTGGTTCACCGTAAGCGTCAGGCCCCTTAGAGGCTCTATGACGATTGGTTCGAGATCGGGGGAGAGGGTCTTCCAGTCCGAGCCGTCGCCAAGAACGTCCGGTTTCATCGCTGTGACCCACGGGCGAATCCGGTCGGCGTTCTACGTCGGGCGAGTCCCCAAATAACGACCCGACCGGCCTGTAGGGTCGGTCGTATGCTCGCTCTGGCAGCCGATGTCCACCCCGATTGGTTCGACTGGCTCACCCTGGTTGTCACGGTCCTGGCCGCCCTCGTGCCTGCACTGCTGGCGATTTCCCTTTGGCGGTCGGACCGGAAGGCCTCGGTCCAGGCGCGCCGCGAATCCGCCACACGCGAGTTCACACAGCTGCTCGCCACCGGCGATCGCGTTCTCGTCCGGTTCCGCGACTTCGGCCACTTCGCAGATGCCATGGGACCGGGCGCGGCCGCACTTCTGGCGCTGGTCAACCAGTTCATGGAGTGGGACCACGAGGATGAACTTCGCCTGGGAGGCGCCAGCGGCGTGCTGCCGGGACCCCGGCACGATCTCTCGGTCGATGTGAACGACGTGGTGGCCCGATGGAACGCAGACCCCGGATACCGCGCGGACCTGACCGAGGTCCTGCTCGCCAACGAATGCGTGTTCCCGGTACCGGAGGACAACCGGATCATCTCGCCGACCACGCGGCGCTCCGCGGAAGACAGGATCCTGGACGACCCGCGGAGGTACCGCGAATGGCTCGCATGCACCCGGCTTGCTCCGCGCCGCATCCGGTGGCGACGCCTGTCGGACTGGCTGCGCGTCCGACGGAGGTCGCTCGCCGAGCCGCTGAACCCGCTGGCGATGAGGAGCTATCTCGAGGAGGAGGATCTGGCCGGGGACGCATGGCTGCGCGCCCGGACGACTGCGCCGGTCAGCGTGGATGACGACGAATAAGTCTCACGGGTGCGCAATCCACGGCCGGGATCAGCCGGTGGCGCGCATGACGCGCAGAAGAGCGAGTGCGGCGTCCTGAACGCGATCGCCTAGCCTCCCTCGCCTGTTCACCCACGCACCACTACCATCGTCTTCGGAGCCATCAACACCGGTCTGTGACCAAGGCAAGTGTGATTGACCAATTCGGGCCGCCACGAGCCAGGCAGAGGATCGGAGACGTGGCGCTAGAGTTACCTGAGGTTTGACGCGACTAGGGGGAGCATGCCACTTCATCACTATCTGCCTGCGGCCTACGTCGGCGGCTTCTCGACTGAAGTCGATTGGCCACGCCGGCAGCGAGGGATCTGGTGCCTGCGCCGGGGGTCCGCTGAACCGTTCAGGACCACGCCAGCGAAAATCGGTGCGAAGAACGACCTCTATACACTCTTCGGAGATGTCTGGACGCCGCAGGCCATAGACGAGATCTGGACGTACTACGAGACGACGCTCCCCTCGGCGATCCAAGAGCTCACCGACGCAGAGCGGCCACTCGATGCAAATACCTGGGTCCGTACGCTCGTTCCTTTCGTGACATCCTTGTTCGTGAGAGGTCGGGAGTTCGAACAGAGGTACGGGGCGCGGGTTCCGCGAATGACAGCGGCCTTCAAAGAACGGAGCCCAGATCGCGTGAATTTTGCACGAGCGTTCGAATTCCAACGCCTGCTCGCGCAGGTTGCCACAGCCCATTGGGGAGTTGCTACCGCTCGGGACAGAAACTCCGAATTTGTCACCAATGACCTTGGCATCAGTGTGGCCGGGGCCCGCCAGTTCAAGGGAGGCCACGGCTGGCTCATCCCACTGGACAGAAGCAGCATACTGACCGTCACCCCGACTAAGGCCAGGGCAGTTGCCTTTCATTCTGGACTGGGAGGGAAGGCTCTCATAGCGCGGACATCGGTTACGCAAGCAGAAGTTGACAAGATCAACTACACCACGGCCTATACCGCTCAGGAGTTCGTCGTCAGCAACAGCCGGCAATGGCTTACGGAGCTACCGAAGCGTTGGTTGGACCCGCCTGATCCTGTTTGGTTAAGTGGCGGATGGGGCTGTGATCACAAGGAAAGAGTGGCGCATGAGTTCGATTGGCATCGGCTCGCCAGCGTCGCAGGGTCAACAAGCTCCACTCCGAGCACGCAGAGCCTACAGCGGATCAGCCCATGGATATACGGCCAGCCCTGGTGCCCGCCGCCGATCCTGCCGTCCAACCTGCCCGAATTCCGCACTGGACTGCATCTGAAGGGAAACAAACTTTGGATCGAGCTTGGTCCGAGGAAGGGATTTCCTGGTGATCCGGAATATCCAGCAACGCTGAAGGGGACACGGCCTCCCAAGTCTTAGATTATGTACCTAGCTCGGCCATGCTTGACGACGAACGCGCGCTGAGCAGCGAATGCGGGACATTCAATCCGGCTCTGGGGCAGGGACTCGATGGCGACGGAGCGCCCACCGGTGCTAGCGAAAATAGAAAAGCACCCCGCGATTCCCCGTCGCTCGGAGTGCCGACGGGGAACGACCACCGGCACTCGCCCGCGGCCAATTGATGGCCGAGAAGGTCTCAGTACAGCACTCTGTACGGGTTGTGTCAGTGGTGTCTTCTTGGCAGAAAGGGTTTCCGCCCGCTAAGCGGGCTCGGGCGACTGCTCGTCTCGATGTCTGTGATGGTGATCCAAACGCGGGGCTGGGTTGAGGCGCTTTCTGGAGGGCTGGTCTGGGAGATTATTCGATGGGTTCGAGGGTGGCGGCTGCGTCGAGGGCGTCGTCGACGACGATGAGGTAGTTGTCCCGGCCTGCGGCGAGGGGGATGGAGTGGTCGCCGTATTTGTTGTAGGCGAGGTCGACGGCGTCGTTGGCGTTGGTGATGTTGAGCTTGCGGAGGAGCCGGGCGATGTCGAGGGTGTCTTTGTCGCGTTCGGCGGCGATTTTCATGGCCAGGAGCGTTTCGGTGTCCGCGGCCTGGATGGTGAGTCCGTCGAGTTGTTCCAGGTTTACCCAGGTGGCGTTGTCCGGGACGAACGCTGCTGCGTTGGAGTTCAGCCAATCAGGCGCAAGATCGTAGTCTTCGGCCATCTCGGTGACCTGGCGTCGATGTCGGCGGTGGGGCGGTTGCCGATTCCCTGCAGTATGAGCGCGGCACCTCCGACGAGTTTGACGTCGCCGTGGACACCTCGGGCGTGCAGGCGCCGGCCGAGTTCGTGGAGCAGGGCGCGGATTTGATCAGTGGTGAGCTCTCCGCCGCTCATGCGGTGGCCAGGCTGCGTTCGCGGATGAAGACGTTCAGGGCGGCGAGTTCGGCGGGTGTTTCGGACATGGTGAGTTGTTTCATGGGTTCCCGGACGTGTCGGTAGGACTCGGCCGGCATCCACGCCTCGTTGAGGGGCTTGATGCGTCTGGTCCAGGACGGTGCGGGTTGCCCGAGCCGGTGTGCGGTGTAGTTGGTGATGCCGGCCAGGGCCGCCGCCCAGTGCGGATCCTTGAGCCGGGGGCTGCGCTGGAGCAGCGGCCTCCCGGCTTTGAGGGAGGCTGTGGCGTAGTCGGCGAGCATCTTGATGGCGAACTCGAAGTCGCGCGAGCCGATCAGCTGGGCGAAGGTTTCGGCGTAGTCCCGCCGTGCCGGGTCGTAGTCGCTGCCGCGGGGCATAGGGTCGGAGGCGGTCAGCGAGAGCCCGAGGGTGTGGAGGACGGCCATTGTTTTGCCGAGTTCGGCGCGTTCGTGGCCGGCTTCGAGGTCAACGATGAACTTCCGTGAAACACCACTCGCCTTTGCGAGCGACTGTTGTGAAAGCCCTCGTTCCTGGCGCCGGGCGCGGATGATCGAACCGGCCGCCGCGGGTGTGTCGATGCTGGTCATGTTCGTCAAACGTCCTCCTTCATCATTCCATTATGTCACCGAATGGTGTCAGCAATGGCCGATTGAACTTGTCCGTCAACGAACTGTGTTGTTTGATGCGTTGGTACTATCGGGCATGGATATGAACCGGCCTCTTCCAGAAGACAGCGTCCGTGGGGCGGGTCAGTCGGCGGACCAGGCGCACGCCCCCACACCGGACGGTGTCCGTCAAGGGCCCGAGTTGGACCCTCGTCACGGCCGCGGTCCCGATGTCAGTGCTGGCTTGGACTTCGTGCTGCGACACGATGCGGGGTTGTCGAAGCGCCTTGAGGGCGCCTGAGCTCGCGGCTCGGGCCCGACTCCGGTACGGGATACAGAAAGGAGGCATCGTGGTGGCGGAATCAGTAGAGGAACTCTTGACCAAGCGGCATGTTGACATTGTTGCTGTCGGCGCCCATAAGAAGCACCTGCTCGATGAGGTCCGGGCGTACCGGCTTCGGGAGCTCCGTGAGGCATCCGACCTGACGCAGGTCGAGTTGGCTGCGCGTCTGCACGTCAGTCAGAACAGGGTGTCCCGGATCGAGCACGGCGACATTGACCGCGCCCAGGACGACACGCTGCGGAAGTATGTTGAAGCGGTCGGTGGCCGGCTTCGTATCGAGGTTGAACTCGGCGACGAACGGATCCAGATCGCCTGAGGCGGCAACCCGTACCCGTATGTTTGAGTAACTCGATCGTGGCCGGGAAGCGGGTCCAAAGCCGGAAAATCGCGTGTGCATTATGTGCGCACTCTTGCCGTCGGACTCGGCTAGGTCGGTGCCGGTTCGGACCGTACTCAGAATATTTTCCGGACTTCTCAGTCTTTTTCGCGGGTTGGAAGCCGGGCTGGGTGGGCTATTTCCCACATGGCCGACACTCCGAATACATTCACGGATTTGGGTAAGTGGTGCCGGTGCAGGATTCGTCAGGTCCGGGGGAAGGAATGGAAGAAACTGTGCACCCGCGTGGCCAAGCTGCGCTTTGAGGCAAACATCCTGATCGCAGGCCCCGACTTCGGAACTGGTTCTTCCCGGGAACACGCCGTGTGGGCGCTCATGGACTACGGGTTCCGAGCGGTCATCTCACTACGCTTCGCCGACATCTTCCGAGGCAACGCAGCGAAGTCGGGTCTTTTGGCGGTTCAAGTGGACCCGCAACAGATTGAGCAGCTCTGGCAACGGGTGGAGTCCCACCCGGAGGTTCCACTGAGCATCGACCTAGACGCTCAAACAATAAACGCTAATCACTTTGAGAGAACCAGACCCGCCTGGCTACCAACCACCATCTCCAAGTAGGCGGACCAGGAAAGCCGCGCGGGCTCCCACAGATCCCGCGGTGTGTATAGCCCCACACCCTTGGGCCGGGAGGCGTGCAATCGGTCGCAACACGAAACCTGAAAGTCAGGCGCCGCCTCCCGGGCCAAATCACCTTCCAAGGACAGGTTGCAGGTCCACATGTCACTCGAGAAGGACTCATTGCTGGCGATCACGATGGAGTTCTTTTCCTCCTCTCGGTGAGGACCGGGAACGGCAGGTTCGGCGCCGCGGCGGTAGTGACTGCAGGGCAGCGGCAAGGCGTTCAAACCCACGCGCGCCAGGGGACTCTCTATTTCAGGCGCGTCCCCTGGCAGGCAAGCTGGGTCGCAGTCGTCCACCCGTTGCGTTGATTGGGTGGGTCTGAAACCATCCGGCGGTTGGGTAGCCATGGTCAGGCGAGGGTGGTGAGCCTGAGCGAAGTGACCTTTGCGGTTCCTCCGGTGGTGTACAGCGACACGCCGGTGCTGGAGGGGTCTGGGAAGATCAGTTCGGTGAGGGTGACTTCTCCGTCTTGGGCGAAGATCTCCACAGAGCAGTGATCAACGAAAATGCGCATGCTATACGCTCCATCCACGGCACGCAGGGGCGCGGTGTCGATCGATGAAAAGGCGCTGTGGAACGCGGTGTTGCCCGAGACCGTTCGATCCACGAGCAGTCTGCCGTCACCCGGACGGATGCCGATCCTTGTACCTTCGTTGCCGTTGCCGCGGATCACGAGGCCAAATTCATCTGCGGAACCGGGCACAAAGGTTACCTCGATGAGTTGCACGGCGCCCCCGCCTGCCACGGAACGGATGCCATCGACGTCGAGCTCTGTGTAGGCAACTGTGCGGGTAAGCGCTGTGGGGTCAATCACTGCCTGCTGGGTGAGGTGCGGTGTCCCTTCAGAGGTGACCAGCGAGACCTCGCGTACAAGCGACATGGGGCTTCGCCACGGGGAGGTTGGAATGTCGTTGCCGTACTGCCAGTTGTTCTTCCAGGCCATCATGAGCCGGCAGCCGTCCGGAACGTTGCTGAAGGAAACGGCAGCGTAGTAGTCCCGGCCCCAGTCGAGCCAGTGATACTCGGTCAGGCGCGCCGGATCCTGGTCGCCTTCAGTGACCGTGGTTTCGGACCTGAACGTCACGCCGTCGAAGTCGCCAACGAAGTACTGTCCCGCAGATCCTCCGTTCGGCCCGCCGGGATTGAGGTTAACGGTCAGCACCCATCTGATCAGGTCCTCGTTCCCGTCAAGTGGCAGAGGAAACAGGTCAGGACATTCCCAGACTCCGCCAGTGGCGTTGGCGGGCCCGAAACTGCTGAGGTAGTCCCAGCTCTTGAGGTCATCGGAGCGGTACATCACGACCGTGAAATCCAGTGCCTCGACAGCGACCATTACCCAATAGGCGCCAGCCGGGCCGTTGTAGCGGAACACCTTCGGGTCGCGGAAGTTCGCGGAATTGCGGTTCAGGACCGGGTTTCCGTGGTACTTGGACCAGGTGTAGCCGCCGTCCGTGCTCCACGCGAGTGACTGGGCCTGGATCCCGGCGTGCTGTGAGTTCTCCTTGTAGGCACTTGTGTAGATGGCGACCAGGGGTGCAGCAGTTCCGTCGCCGAGTCCGCTGGTGTTGTGCTGGTCGTAAACGACGCTGCCGGAGAAGATGTCCTCGTATTCGTCGCAGGCAATAGCGACGGGTTGCTCTGTCCACGTGATGAGGTTCGTGGAGGTGGCGTGCCCCCAGGACATGTTTCCCCAGACATTCCCAAAGGGGTTGTTCTGGTAGTAGAGGTGGTAATTGCCCTCGTAGTAGATGAGGCCGTTGGGGTCATTGAGCCAGGTGTCCTTGCTGGCGTAATGCATCGCCGGCCGGAAAGCCTCACGTGTGGGCGCGGTTACCGCGGTCATGAATCAAAGTCTCATTTCATTTCGTCTTCCTGAGGAAGGGTGGGTGCGGCCATCCAGCCGGCGAACGGCGCGGGGCGCTGTTCGGCGGCTGGACGGATGCTGGTGTTAGCAGTTGCTCGTGTATAGGTCGTGCGTCCGCTTCGCGGCGGGATGCCCCGGCCATGAGCTGGATGTCTTAGCTGATAGAGCGATGGGGAAATGACTCCAAAGGCGGGAGCGGTCGGATCCTGAGTTAGGGGAAGAGGTTCCGAGCTCCTCCAAAGATCTCAGCCATGGTCCAGGCATCGAAGGAGAGCAGCCTCACGGTACCCTCGGCGGTCAGGCTCACGTGCTGGCCGGCCAGGGTCGGGTAAACGCGGGCGGTGAGCGGCTTACCGTTGGCGAAAATTTCGACGGCGGATCGGTCCACCAGGACGCGCAGGTGCACCCGGCCGTCGGGCATCGGGAGCGGTCCGGACTTGTCGTCGACATCAACGGTTGGATCGAGGCTGCTCTGAGTCCGGTCGAGGCGGAGTGTGCCTTGGCCGTTGCCTTCAGTGCTCCGGCACAGCTCGATCACTGTTTCCTCCTTGGATTTACCGGAGACGCCACCGTCAGCCGATCCCAGCAAGCCCAGTCGCAGCACAGCACCAGGCTCGAGCTGCACATCCAGTTCGAGGTCCAGTTGGTTGCCGGACACACCGGTAGCCACAGGTGCCCCGGTACCCAGCAGCTCCTGTCCGGGCAGGCCCACATGGTCCCGGCGCAGCTTCTCGATTTCAGGCACGGGCGCGAACACCAGGGTTCCGTCGTCGGCCACGGTTGTGACGCGCGGCAAACTCATGACGCCCGACCACCCGGCCTCGATCATCGCGGCGTCGCTGCGGCCCTCCTGAAGCCAACCAAACATGATGCGTCGGCCGGACTGATCCTGGAATGACTGTGGCGCATAGAAGAACCGTCCGCCGTAGTCGAGCCGATGCAGCCCGGTGGGCTCGAAGGAGTTTTCCGAATAGCGGCCGGTCCAGTACAGCGGGTGGCGGGTGTCGCCGTTGTCCCATGCGGAAAAGACCAGCACGTCGGGCGCGTCGCCAGAAGTAGGAACCGTACCCAACGATCCCTCGCGTGCCCGGAACAGGTCCACGCATTCCCACATGGTCCCGGTCCAATCGGAATCGGCAGGATCGCCCTGTGAGGCGTCGCCGATGAACAGGGGCCCGACGTATTCCCAGGAGCGCAGATCGCGGGACTCGTACAGGAACGCCGTGCCGCCGCGCCCACGGATGCCCGATCCCACCAACTGCCGCCAGATGGACCCCTCGCGCCATACGCAGTGATCGCGATACGCCGTGATGTCCACTCCGGCCGGTGGAGCTGCGATGACCGGGTTCTGAGGAATTTTGCTCCAGCTCAGCAGGTCTGCGGATCCGACGGCAACGCAGGGCAACTCCTGCTCGCCCAGCCGTCCCGAGTACACCAAGGTGGGTGTGCCGCCATCGTTCACCAACACCCCCGACCAGCAGCCGTCGGCGTCCGGACCTGCGGAAGGTTCCAGCGCCACCGGCTGGTCCGTCCAGTGGACGAGGTCGGTGCTGGTCGCGTGGCCCCACTGGATGCGGTGGTGGAAGGCGCCTTCGGGGTTGTACTGGTAGAAGAGGTGATAGGTGCCGTTCCACTGGCTCACGCCGTTGGGGTCGTTCAGCCAACCGGCCGGGGACACGAAATGGAAGCGCGGCCGAAGGGGGTCCGCATCGGCGCGGGCAATCAGTTCGTCCTGGGGAACGGTGCCGAGCGGGTGCGTCGATTCAGTCATGCGGAGGGCTTGCTGTCCGTAGGTTCAGTTGCCAGCGCGTGGCCGCCGGCTCCAGCCTGCGGGCGGTAGAGGTGGCAGCGCACCCAGTGGCGGTTTTCGGGGTCGCCCACACCGTGGCGAACGGGTTCCTCGGCCGAGCAGGCCTGGTTTGGGTCGCCGTCGAAAGCGCAGCTGGTCGAAGCCATCACAGCCTGTCGCAGCTCGGCCCGGCGGACGGGATCGTAGGAGCCCGCCCGGGCCGGATCCGGGACGGCTGAGACCAGCAGTTGCGTATACGGGTGGGCCGGGTTGGCCAGGAGGTCCAAGGACTCGCCCTCTTCAACGAGCTCACCGGCGAACATGACGGCCGTCCGGTCCGCGAGGTATCGGGCCGAAGCGAGGTCGTGTGTGATGTAGAGCATGGAGATTCCCTGCTCATCGCGGAGTTTGCGCATCAGGTTCAGTACGCCGATCCGGACCGAAACATCCAGCATGGAGGTGGGTTCGTCGGCGAGGATGACCTGTGGTTCCACGGCAAGGGCCCGGGCGATCGCGACTCGCTGGCGCTGGCCGCCGGAGAGCTCGTGCGGGTAGGAGTTCAGCATGTCGGCCTGCAGGCCCACGGTGGTCATAAGCTCCTCGAGTCGCTGCTGTGTCTCTGTCTCGGAGTTGCCGCCCTTCCGGTGGATCGCTAGCGACCTCCGCAGGAAGTGCTCCACTCTGTGGGCAGGATTCAGCGAGCCGAAGGGATCCTGGAAGACCATCTGCAGTTGGGAGCGGAACGCTCTCGATGCCTGGAAGCGGTCGCGCTTGAGGACGTCGACGCCGTCAAGCAGGATCTCCCCGGCGCTCGGCTTCTCGAGCCGGGCAACGCAGCGGGCCAGGGTGCTCTTACCCGACCCGGACTCTCCCACGAGGGCCACGATTTCTCCGCGGCCAATGGTCAGGTCTACGCCGTGCAGGGCCCGGACGGACTCCCGGGAGAACAAACCACCTATAGGGAAAGACTTTCCTAGTCCGCGGACCTCGAGGGCCGTAGCTTCTGTGTCGGCGGAGGGGCGCTGGGATGACAGCACAGCGTGGCTCATCGTGCGGCTCCTTCCATGATGGCGGTGTCATCAGCCGCTGAAGCGTCGGCACCAAACGGAGCCACGAAATGGCCGGGTGCTGCTTCGGTGAGGTCGGGGATGTTCCGGAACTTCACGCCGTCGGGCAGTCCGGTCAGCGGAACCCGCGGACCGGTCAGCGGCGGGAACGCACCCATCAGCGCCTGCGTGTAGGGGTGGCGAGGGTTGGCGTAGACGTCCTGGGCTTTCGCGGTCTCCACGATCCGGCCTCCGTACATCACGGCCATGCGGTGCGACAGCTCCACCATGAGGGACATGTCGTGGGTGATGAAGAGGACGGAGAATCCCAGTTCGCGTTGGAGTTCCTTGATTTGGGCCATGATTTCCTGCTGCACCACCACGTCCAGGGCGGTGGTGGGTTCGTCGAGGATCAAGAGGGACGGCTTGAGCGCCACGGCCATCGCGATCACGGCGCGCTGGCGCATGCCGCCCGAAAGCTGGTGCGGGTAGGACTTGAGGCGAGCGGGGTCGATCCTGACAAGTTCCAGCAGCTGGCCCGCGCGTCGGAGGGATTCCTTGCGGGAGTAGCCGGCGTGTGTGGTGAAGATGTCCACGATCTGCTCGCCGATGGTGAGCACCGGATTCAGCGAGTTCATGGCCGATTGGAAGACCATAGCCACATCCTGCCAGCGGAAACGCCGCAGTTCCTCAGGGCTCATGGCCAGGACGTCCTTGCCGCCGAAGGAGATGCTGCCGGCGGCGATTTTTGCGGGGTCCTTGAGCAGCCGCATGATCGAGTTGGCGATGGTCGACTTGCCGCAGCCGGACTCGCCCGCCAGCCCGAAGACCTCACCGGTGCCGATGCTGAAGGAAACACGGTCGACGGCGGTGGTGGAGCGGGTGTCGCCGATGTACTTGACGGTGAGGTTCTTGACGTCGAGAACGGGCTCGTGGGAGCCGAAGGAAACTTGGGAGACTGTCACTTGGCGGCGCTCCTTTCGGTATTCTTTGGGGTTTTGATCTTCCGCAGCCGCGGATTAGTGACCTCGTCCACGGCGTAGTTGATGAGCGCCAGTGCGAACGCGACCAGCGCGATGCAGACACCCGAGGGAACAAAGACCCACCAGCTGCCGGTCAGTAGGGCGCCCTCGTTGCCGGCCCAGAAGAGGTTGTTGCCCCAGGAAACGGTGCTCACGTCACCCAGGCCAAGGAACTCCAGGCCTGCCTGGGCGCCGATGCCGTAAATCACGCAGGCAAGTAGCGTGCTCATCACGTTCGATGCCATGTTGGGCAGGATTTCGCGGAACATGATCCGGCCGGCCCGTTCGCCGGACACCACGGCCGCGGCCACAAAATCTTTTGAACGGATGGACAACGCCTGGGATCGCAATACACGTGCCGACCCAGCCCAGCCGGTGACCACGAGCACCAGGATCACGGTTCCCAAACCCGGCGGCAGGAAAGCTGCCAGGATGACAAGGAGCGGGAGTCCGGGCAGGAGCAGGAAGACGTTGGTCACCAGGGACAGTGCTTCGTCAATGAACTTGCCAAAGTACGCCGATGCCAGGCCCACCAAAATGCCGATGAAGGTGGATGCGAAGCCCACAGTCAACCCGACGAACAGGGAACTGCGGGAACCATGGACAGTCAGGGCAAGCACGTCCTGACCTTTGGCTGTGGTGCCGAGCCAGTGCTCGGGAGACGGTTCCAGCGAGGCCATCGCGGTGATCCGCGACGGCTCTCCGGGGAACAGAACGGGGGCCAGTAACGCAAGCGCGATGAACACGAGCATCACGATCATGCCCACCAGGGCCTTCTTGTTGGTGATAAGTCCGTGGACGAAACTGCGGTTGGGCTTGCGGGCAGCTGTGGGCTCAGTGGGCTGCTTGAGAATTGTGGTTGTCATGATGGGTCCCTCAGTTGCTGCGCACACGCGGGTCGAGGCGGACGTAGAGGATGTCCACCAGGAAGTTCGCCAGCAGCACGGCGGCGGTGATGGTCAGGAACAGGCCCTGCATAAGCGGGTAGTCGAGGCCTTGGACGGCGTTGAGGAGTTGGTAGCCGACGCCGGGATACGCGAACACCACCTCGGTGAGCATTGCACCACCCACCACGAAGCCCAGGCTCATGCCGAAGCTCGTGACCGAAGGGAGCATGGCGTTCCTTGCCGCGTAGCGGAGCATGATGCGGCCCGGCCGGAGACCCTTGGCCTCGGCCATGGTGATGTAGTCCTCGGCGTTCGTGGCGATCATGGTGTTCCGCATGCCCAACATCCAGCCGCCGATGGACACCAGGACGATCGTCAACGCCGGGAGCACAAGGTGAGCACCGACGTCTCCGATGAACTCCCAGGTGAACGCGGGCTCCAAGCCGTCCGTGAAAGCGTGGCGGATCGGGAACCAGCCCAACACCACGCCGAACAGGTACAGGGCTCCCATGGCCAGCCAGAAGTACGGGAAGGATCCAATGAAGATCAGGAGCGGCGGCAGGGCGGAGTCGATCGCGCCGCCGCGTCGCCAGGCGGCCAGGATGCCGAGTAGATTGCCGATGATGGCGGCGAACACCAGGGCGGTTCCGCCCAGCAAAAGGGTCCAGCCGATCTGGCTGGCGATGACTTCGGTGACCGGGGTGGGGAAACGCGAGATGGAGACACCCATCTGGCCGGTCAGGATGTTGTGCATGTAGTCGACGTACTGTTCCCAGAGCGGCCGCGTATCCACGCCGAGCATCTTGCGCAGGGCTTCGATCTGTTCGGGCTGCATCTTGCCCTGGGTACGGGCGAACATGCGTGAGACGGGGTCTCCCGGCATGAAACGCGGGAGCAGGAAGTTCAGGGTGATGGAGGCCCAGAAGGCGATCAGGTAAAAACCCAGGCGGCGCAGGATGAAGCGCACGGTTGCTCCGTTCGGGAAAGGCGGGGTCCGGGACGACAGTGGTCCCGGGCGGGAAAGATGAAAAGGTTCTCGGCCGGTGGGAACCGGAATACGGCAACTGCAGCCACCGGCCGAGAAGTGGCGCCGGCTACTTGCGCGGTTCCAGAGTGGTCAGGACAAGGACCGTGGTGGGGGAGCGGTCAGAGAGCGTTGCGTAGGGGTTGTCCTGAGTGGGCCATCCCGTGAAGTGAACGTCCGTGTAGTCGCCCCATTCGGGGCCGGAGAACAGCGGAACCGTCGGGGCCACCGCGTTGTATTCTGCCTGAAGCTGGTTCGCGATCTGCTTCTGTGCGGCTTCGTCGCCAGCAGCAGCGAACTGCTGCAGGAGATCATCGGCCTTTGGATCGCCGAAACGGTGGTAGTTCTCGGTGGCCTTGGCGCCCACCGGCTTGACGGTGGATGTGCCCATGGTGGAGCTGAAGTACTTGAACGGGCTGGGCTCGTTCGCGCTCCAGACGATGCCGGTGTCGAACGTTCCCTGCTCGTAGCCGGAGACGACGGAGGCCCAGTCAGGGGAGTCCACCTTGGCGGTCACGCCGATGGCCTGGAGGTTCTGGGAGATCACGTTGGCCACGGAGAGCCAGTCGGAGGAGCTGGCGCCCACGGAGATCTTGAACTCGAAAGGCTTGCCGTCCTTGAGGGTGCGCTTGCCGTCCGCGCCCTTGGGGTAACCGGCGCCGTCGAGCATCTTGTTCGCTTCGTCGACATTCAGCTTGGTCCAAGTGCAGTTGTTCGCCACATCGGCGTTCTTCCAGCTCGCGTAGTTGCCGGAGAGGCCTGTGCAGTCGGCCGGAGTGGCGTACCCGCTCATGCCGATCTTGGTGACCTGGTCACGGTCAACCGCCATGCTCAGGGCCTTGCGCACCGTCGCGTCATTGAACGGCGCCTTGCTGGTGTTCAACTGCCAGTTGATCATGGCGCCGGTCGGCGGGAACCAGAAGTGGCGGTGGTCCTTGTCCTTGGCGATGAAGGTCTTCTCGATGTTCGGGATGAACTGGGTGGACCAGTCCACATCGCCGTTGACGCTGGCCAGGTTGGCGGCATCGTTTCCGGACATCGCCAGCATCTTGATGCCGGCGATCTTCTGCTTGTCAGGCTGCCAGTAGTTCGGGTTCTTCTTCAGCACGAAGGACTGGGACTGGAAGCTGTCCACCTGGGTGTAGGGGCCGGTTCCCACGGGGTTGGCGTTGGTGTCCTTCGCCGGATCGGCGATGGATGACCAGATGTGCTTGGGGAGGATGGGGAGCTGCCCGATCTCATAGAGCGCGGGGGACCAGGGCTTGTTGAAGGTGAATGTCACCTTGTCGGTGCCCGCCGGAGTGACGGAATCCAGGTACTCGAAGCCGCCCTTGAGCTTCTTCTGCAGCTGGAAGGTGTAGGCCACGTCATCGGCGACGAAAGGCTGCCCGTCGGACCACTTCACGCCGTCACGCAGGGTGACGGTGACGGACTTGCCGTCCTTGGCAGCGTCCCAGGAGGCGCCCAGCCAGGGGACGGTGTTGCCTTTGGCCGGGTTGAAGACCAGTAGGGGTTCGTAGATGGCCTGCTGGACCATGGGGTTCACAGTGGGGGCGAAGGGGTTGAAGTTACGGTCGAAGGTGCTCATGTCCTCACGCGGGATGGTCAGGAAGGCGTTCGCGTTGGCTCCGGCGTCGGTGCCGGCGGACTTGTTGACGGTGGCAGCGCAGCCGGTCAGCAGCATTGCGCCCACAGCCAGTCCGGCCGCTGCAATGCGGGCAGACCTCAAGAGTCGGGGTTGTGTCATGATGGGTATCTCTTTCCTATCTTCATCAGCAAGGTGAAGGGGTGGGTAAGGGTTTGCTCTTCGAAACTTGATTTCGCGGTCAGACCGAAGAGCGTTCTAGCAGCGGACAGTCGACCAATTGCTGGTCGGCAGTGATCGGCTGTCCTGCTGTGAGAGCTGCGAGCGTCTGGACTCCCAGTGCGCCCATTTTTTCGAAGGGCAACGCAACCGTGGTCAGTTTTGGCCTGAGGTAGGCCGCAATCAGTTCCTGGTTGTCGAAGCCGATCACGGCGATGTCCCCGGGGATGGTCAGTCCCCGTTCCTTGATGGCGTCATAAGCGCCCATCGCCATGCGGTCATTGAGGCAGAACAGTGCGGTCGGCCTGTCCTGCTGGGGGTAACGATCCAGGATTTGGCACGCCGCCTCGTAGCCTCCATCCGCCGTCGCATGCCCGGACACCACCAGCTCCGGATCCAGTTCGAGCCCGGCGCCGGCGAGTGCTTCGCGGGCACCCTCCAAACGCCCGACGGCCGCGGGAATGTGCGGGTCCAGGTTGATGACTCCGATCCTGCTGTGGCCGGCCCGGAGCAAACGATCGACGGCAACCCTGCCGCCCCCGCGCTCGTCCGGGACGATCGAGGGCAGCTTCCCGTCCGCGTCGAAACAATTGATCAGGACAGTGGGAACCTCGTGGGCGCTTTCCGGAACATGTACCCCGCGGTGGTATGTTGCCGCGTACAAAAGTCCTTCCACTCGTTGTTCCAGCAGCTTTTCCGTTGCTGCATCTTCCAGGCCTTGGTTGGGTCCTACGGCATCGGCCTGGTCGGAAGGCGCGATGAGCAGGAACCGGTGGTCAAGCCAGGCTTGATCCTGGGCGCCCTTGATGATGTCCACCGCAAACGGGGCCGTCACGATCTCGGTGACGAGTCCGTACCAATCACTGCGTTGGGAAGCCAGTGCGCGCGCTCCGGCATTCGGGCGGTAACCCAATGCCTGAACGGCGTCGTTGATGCGGATGCGCGTTTCCTCGGAAATGCTGGCGTTTTCGCGGTTGTTCAGCACGAACGAGACCGCCGTCCGGGAGACACCGGCGTGCTGGGCGACATCACTCATGGTGACACCCCGCTGCCGCACAGCCGCGGCTTTCTGGGGGGTGGTGGTTTTCGCCATTGAATGCTCCGTGTCTTCGTTGATCCTGCGCGCAGTACCAAGGGTTCGGTCTGAGGTCGTATCGCAATCGTTGGCAAGTAACGCGGGTTACCTTCAGCGGTGTGATTGAGGTTACACGCGTTACCTCGTAGCTGTCAACGGCTTCCACCGGCATGCGGGCAGTTGGTTCACGACCACTTGAGCCAGGCCGGGCGTCGGAGGATTTGACTGTTGACTTGTCCGGTGGACAAGCCGTAGGTTCCCTTTTTGACAACGTTGTCTTCGTTCGGTGGATCTGACGCAAGTGCAGCATTTGAGTCGATCAATGCCCCCACACAACTAGCCGAGCGACAACCGGCATTACCTGCCTGTCACTGTCGACACGAAAGGTGAATACGTGCGCCGCACACATTCCGGTCCCGGTCTGACACCCGGACCAAAATCAAAAAAACGCCTCAACGCCCTGATGCTCGCCGCCGCTATGACCGCTGGCAGCGCCCTTCCGCTGTCCGCCCCGGCCCTGGCCGCGGACACCTCCGGGGCGGCCGCGACGGCTTCCGGCGCGGTCGGAACTTCCGCGCCCTACTCCGAGACATACCGGCCCCAGTTCCACCTCAGCCCGGCAACGAACTGGATGAACGACCCGAACGGCCTGGTCTACTACCAAGGCGAATACCACATGTTCTTCCAGTACAACCCCTCGGGGGACACCTGGGGCAACATGTCCTGGGGCCACGCCGTCAGCACGGACCTGGTGCACTGGACGCAACTCCCGCTCGCCATTCCGCAGGACGACAAAAACATGATCTTCTCGGGCAGTGCTGTCATCGATAAAGACAACACGACGGGCTTTGGCCAGCCGGGCAAGCCCGCCATGGTGGCAATCTATACCGCCGCCGACAAGGCTACCGGGAAGCAGTCCCAAGCACTCGCGTACAGCACGGACAAAGGCCGGACGTTCACCAAATACAATTCCGGGAACCCGGTGCTGGACATCGGGTCAAACAATTTCAGGGACCCGAAAGTCTTCTGGTACGAGGCCGGACACGAGTGGCTGATGTCAGCCGTGTTGTCCGACCAGCAAAAGGTGACTTTTTACAGTTCTCCAGACCTGAAAACCTGGATGCATCTGAGCGATTTCGGGCCTGCAGGCGCCACAGGCGGCGCCTGGGAATGTCCTGACCTGTTCCCCCTGCCGGATCCCGCCAACCCCGGCAAACAGAAGTGGGTACTGACGGTCAACCTCAACCCGGGAGGGATCGCAGGAGGTTCGGGCGTCCAATATTTCACGGGAAGTTTCGACGGCACCAAGTTCACCTCGGATGACAAACCCTATGTCCCCCCGGCCGGGACATCTTTGGGAAACTTCGAAAACGGTACTTACGATGGCTGGCAAACCACCGGGACAGCCTTCGGCACTGCCCCGGCCACAGGAAGCCTGCCGGGCCAGTCCAGCGTTACAGGCTTTGAAGGAACCGGCTTCGTCAACAGCTTCAACGGCGGTGACGGCCCCACCGGAACACTCAGTTCCCAGACCTTCACCGTCAACAAATCCCACCTGAACTTCCTCGTCGGCGGCGGCAACCACCCTTACGCCGCCGACACCGTCCCGCTCGGCACCCTGCCGGCCGGGACCGTGTTCAACGACTTCTCCGGGGCCACCTACGGCGCCGGCTGGACCGCCACCGGTTCCTTCGCCAGCTCCGGGCCCTCGACCGAGAGCCTGCCCAACCAGCTCGGCCCGAAGGTGCTGGACACCTACGCGCCCCAAGGCGAGACCGGCACCGGCACCATCACCTCCCCGACGTTCACGGTCAACAGCCCGTATATCGACCTGCAGGTCGCTGGCGGCAACCACCCCTGGGGCCAATCGAACCCGACCGCGGTCAACCTGATCGTCGGCGGCAAGGTCGTCGCCACCACCACGGGCCCCAACAGCCCTGACCTGACGTGGACGAACTGGGACGTGAGCAAGTACCAGGGCCAGCAGGCCCAGATCCAGGTCGTGGACCAGAACGACGGATCCACCGGCTGGGGCCATCTCATGGTGGGCGACATAGTCTTCGCCAACGCCCCGGCCAAGCCCTGGGACACGCAGACCTCCGTCAATCTCGTCGTCGACGGCAAGGTGGCGCGCTCCGCCACGGGCGCAAACAGCGAGAACCTGGACTGGGCGTCGTGGGACCTGAGCGACCTGATGGGCAAGCAGGCGCAGATCCAGGTCGTCGACCACAACACCGGCGGCTGGGGACACATCCTGGCCGACGACTTCACGCTCTCAGACACGGCGGCACAATCCGCAGTCCAACGCGCTCACTGGGTCGACTACGGCAAGGACAACTACGCCGGTGTCACCTTCAATGACGCCCCTGGCGGCAAGCGGATCATGATCGGCTGGATGAACAACTGGGACTATGGAGGATCCATTCCCACCTCACCGTGGCGCAGCGCCATGACCGTCCCGCGGGAGCTGTCCCTTCAAACCGTCGACGGCGCACCCCGCTTGGTGCAGACACCGGTTAATCAGCTCAACCAGCTCACTACGGGGCCGTCAGTCCACAAGGAGAACACGTCCGTCCCTGCCGGAAGCACCGTCTTGCCGGCCACAGGGAAGGCGCTCGACATCTCGGCGTCCTTCACTGCAGGTACTGCAAGCTCCTACGGACTGAAAGTCCGCACGGGGTCCGGCCAGGAAACACTCATCGGCTATGACAACAAGTCCGGACAGGTCTACATCGACCGAACCAAGTCCGGCGCCGTGGGATTCAACCCCAGCTTCCCCGGAGTCCAGACCGCGCCGCTCACGACAAGCGGAGGAACGGTCAAACTCCGGATCCTGGTTGACTGGTCCTCGGTCGAAGTCTTCGCCGACGACGGGAAAATCGTCCTGACAGACCAGATCTTCCCGGACCCGTCCAGCCAAGGCATCGAAGCTTTCGCCAACGGAGGAAACGCTGCTCTCACTTCTCTGGACGTCAAGCAGATGAAGTCGGCCTGGCAATAACCGGACGCCCCATCGCATTGATCAGACCGCGGCGCCCGCAACTTCACCGTTGCGGGCGCCGTACCTGTCCGACCCGGAATCATGCACGTACCGGGGCAATCATGCTGGGCCAGGAGAGCAGCCAGCTGACCGTCATCCTGCAACCGGAGCGGGCTACGAAAAAAGCCACGGATCGGCCCTGCATAAGGAAACAGGCGTCCACGAGTCCTCCTAAGGACGATGGCACAGGACGAATGGCAGATCCAGCCAGTGCCCCTGGCTTCTATGACGGAGTGGATTGCCTGCCCGGTAGTGCCAGATTTCCAGGCGCATCATCCACTCTTGAGTATCCTTCTGCACCCGCCCGGTGGCGTCCTTTGCTGGAGCGCCTGTGCTTCCTGGCTTCAGTTGAATTGTGTATTAAATGCAATGGTCGTTGCTGCTCCCGAAGCACTCCGGGAGCAGCAACGACCGCTGGGGTGCAGGCTCTGTTCGTTCCTGCCTGTGCGCGCTTTTCGGCCTTGGCCAGGCCCTAAACCATTGGATGAAGCCAGGTCAGGACGGAGCCGTCTTCTTCGATGTGCGCGGCGAGTTCGGCGTTGAATTTCCGGCCGTATTCCGCTCCGATGTGTTCCTCGAAGGCTGCCTGGTCACGGTAGACCTCGAACACGAAGTATTCCCGCGGGTTGGTTTCGCGGGTGTAGGGCAGGAACATGACGTTCCCGGGCTCCCGGCGGACGTGGACGGTGAGCTCGGCCATCATTTCGGCCACCCTGGCTTCGCTGCCTGGCCTGACGGTGAATTCCGCATACAGTGTTTTGGTCATGTCGGGTCCTTTGCTTGGTTGGTGTCGGGTTGTTCCGAAGTCTTGGCTGCTAGCTCAGCGGCAGGATCTCGCCGGATCCCCTGGGGATCAGTTCCGACGGGACGATGTAGGTTTTCGGGGCGCCGTCGTCACCATCGATTCTGGCAAGGATCCGCTCCGCGGCGGTCTTGCCGATGCGCTCGGGGTGCTGGGCAATGACGGTGATCCCGGGTTCCATCATGTCGGCCAGGGTGAAGTCGTCAAATCCGATCAGGGCAACGCTGTGGTGCAACCCGAGGGACTTCAGCGCGCGCATGGCACCGAAGGTGACCAGGTTCTGGCTCGAGAAGATCGCCGTGGGAGGGTTCTCCGAGGTGAGCAGCTCGAGCGCTGCCCGGAGGGCGGTCTCCTCGTCGTGAAGTCCGTTGCGCACCGGGATGGTCGAGGTTGCAATGCCGGCCCTGCCGATTTCCTCCAGGAACCCTGTGCGGCGTTTCGTTGCGGTCTGGATGTCGGTGCGGTCTCCGAGGTAGGCCAGTCTGGTGTGGCCGTGGCGGATGAGGTGTGCGGCCGCCTTCGCGGCGCCCACCTCGTTGTCCGTGACGACCGCGTCAGCTTCGATGCCTACCGGCTCGCGGTCGATGAACACCATGGGCAGGTTCCGTGAGTGCTCCGGGATGACGTAGGCCTGGCTTCTGGCGATCGGGGTCAGCACTAGTCCGTCCACCCGACGGCCCAGGAAAGCGGAAATCAGCTTTTTCTCCCGCTCCGGATCATCATCCAGGCTTGAGGCGAAAACGGCGATTCCCCGTTCAGCCAGTGCGTCTTCCAGTGCCCTGTGGATCTCGCCGCTGAAGGGGTTGGACACACTGGGCAGCAACAACCCGATGGACTGCGTTTTGCGTCCGGACCGTTTCAGGCTGCCCGCGGTGATATCCAGGTGATACTGCAGCTGTTCCGAAGCCCTCAGGACCCGCTGGCGTGTTTCCTCCGAAACCCCGGGTTCGTTGTTCACGACTCTCGAGACCGTCTTGATGCCAACTCCAGCGAGATCCGCGACGTTTTTCATCGTCGGGGGCCTTCGTCCGGAATCGGATTGGTAACGATTAGACACCGTTGTCAACGAACTGCTCCTCATCATCGATTAACACTTGACTCCACAGTGTGAGCTTGGTTACATGATACATGACATCGTTGTCTGGCGCCGGAAGGGCGCCACAAACACAGGAGTTTCAATGTTGAGTTCCAAAGCCCCGAGGTCGGCCGCGACCCGCCTTCTTGCCGCCGGCGCAGTCCTGACCCTCGGCGCACTTAGCTTGACCGCCTGCGGAGGCAGTTCCTCCAGCTCGTCGTCCAGCGGAGGCGCCGCAGGAAAGATCGGTGTTTCGCTGATCGTGAAGACCACATCCAACCCGTACTTCGTGGCGATGGAAGACGGTGCAAAGAAGGCCGCTGAAGGCGGAAACATCGACCTGAAGCTCGCGGCCGGCAAGTCCGACGGCGACGAGGACACCCAGATCCAGGCCATCGAAAACGCCATCTCCAAGGGCGACAAGGGCATCCTGATCACCCCGAACGGTCCGGCCGTCGTCGACGCGATCAAGAAGGCCCGTGACGCAGGGTTGTATGTGATCGCTCTGGACACCCCGCCGGACCCGGCCAGTGCCGTGGACATCACTTTCGCCACGGACAACTTCGCCGCGGGCAAGCAGATCGGGCAGTGGACTGCGGCGCAGCTCGACGGCAAGAAAGCCACCATCGCCTTGGTCGACCTGTTCAGCGACAAGGTCGTCTCGGTTGACTACAACCGCGACCAGGGGTTCCTGACCGGCCTGGGTATCGACACCGCGGACAAGACGAAGAACGGCGATGAGGCCAAGACCGGCAAGTACACCGGCGGCAAGGGCGGAGACTACGAGATCGTAGGCAACCAGGCATCCCAGGGCGCCGAGGACGGCGGCCGCACGGCGATGGAAACCCTGCTGTCGAAGAACCCCAACGTCAACGTCGTCTACACGATCAATGAACCGGCCGCAGCAGGAGCCTATGAGGCGTTGAAGGCCGCTGGCAAGGACAAGGGCGTGCTGGTCGTCTCCATCGACGGCGGCTGCACCGGCGTGAACAACGTCAAGGCCGGCATCATCGGTGCCACCGCGCAGCAGTACCCCGTGAAGATGGCCCAGCTCGGTGTCCAGGCCATCCAGGACCTGGCCACCTCAGGCAAGAAGCCCACGGTCTCCGCGGGCCTGGACTTCTTCAACACCGGTTCCGCACTCGTCACGGACAAGGCAGTTTCGGGACTGCAGAGCATCGATACCACGGCTGCTTCCCAGATCTGCTGGGGCAAGTAAAGCCTCCCCTCTGCGGGGAGCCGTGGCAAAGGCGTCTCCCCGCAGCACACCAGCACGACAACAGTTATAGAACATTGAAGTTCAGGAGCTATTCAAGTGACCCAGCAACAGACCGCCGGCCCCCCGAGCGCAGGGCATGCTGACCTGGCCGAGGAATTCCTCGACCGCCAGACCCCTCTCAGCAGAATCCGCAACATTCTCCACCGCTACCCGGCCCTCAGCCCCGCCATTGTCCTGCTGATCGCGGTGGTGGTCTTCGGGATCCTCAATGAGCGCTTCCTGCGGGTGGAGAACCTGTCGCTCATCACGCAGCAGGTCGCGGTGGTGGGCACCCTGGCGATCGCCCAGACCCTGATCATCCTGACCGCCGGCATTGACCTCTCGGTCGGGGCGGTCATGATCCTGTCCTCGATGGTGATCGCCCAGCTTGCAGTCAGCAACGGCATCCCCGGGCCGCTCGCCCTCATTGCAGGTCTCGCCGTAGGTCTGGCTGCCGGGGCTCTCAACGGCTTCCTGGTGACCAGATTCCGGCTCCCGCCGTTCATCGTCACCCTCGGAACGCTGAACATTTTCGTCGCCCTGACGCTCCTTTACTCCGGCGGCAGCACCGTGCGCGGATCCGCGATGCCGCCGGTGCTCACCTGGCTGGGAAGCACGTTCCCGATCGGACCCGTCCGCATCTCCACCGGAGTCGTGATGATGATCCTGCTCTACGTCGTCGTTGCCTTCATTCTGGGCAAGACCGCCTGGGGACGGCACGTCTACGCGGTCGGCGATGACAAGGAAGCGGCCCGTCTTGCCGGTATTCCCGTCAGCCGGGTCCTCATGAGCGTCTACCTTGCCGCGGGCGCAGTTCTTGCCGTGGGCGCCTGGATCCAGATCGGCCGCACCAATGCCGCCAGCCCCAACGCCGGGGTCGATCTGAACCTGGACTCCATCACCGCCGTCGTGATCGGTGGAACCAGCCTCTTCGGCGGACGTGGCTCCATCTGGGGTTCACTGCTTGGCGCATTGATCGTCGGCATCTTCCGCAACGGCCTCTCACTCGCAGGCCTGGACGTCCTCTACCAGACTCTCGCCGTCGGCATCCTGATCATCGTTGCCGTGTCTATCGACCAGTGGATCCGAAAGGTCAAGTCATGACCATGACAGAATTTTCAGCCTCCCACACCGCCACCCGCGAACCCATCCTCAAAGCCAGGAACCTCGTCAAGACCTTCGGCCGCGTCGTTGGACTCGACGGTGTCAGCCTGGACCTGTACCCGGGCGAAGTCCTGGCCGTCATCGGCGACAACGGCGCCGGCAAGTCCACGCTCATCAAATGCCTGACTGGCGCCGAAATCCCCGACACCGGGGAACTCTATGTCTCCGGACAGCAGGTGCACTTCAAACGCCCGCAGGACGCCCGGGTCCACGGCATCGAAACCGTCTACCAGAACCTGGCTGTCTCCCCGGCACTTGATGTCGCCTCGAACCTGTTCCTCGGCCGTGAAGAGCGCCTCCCCGGCCTACTGGGAAGCGTGTTCCGGATGCTCGATACCAAAGGCATGCGCAGGAAAGCCAAGGAAGAACTGACACGCCTGGGCATCTCCACCCTGCAAGACGTCACAGTGCCGGTCGAGAACCTCTCCGGCGGCCAGCGCCAGGCCGTCGCCGTTGCCCGCGCGGCTGCCTTCGGCTCCAAGGTCGTCGTCCTTGACGAACCGACCGCCGCCCTGGGCGTCCGCGAATCAAACCAGGTCCTCCAGCTCGTCCGCGACCTGCGCGACCGCGGCCTTCCGGTCATCCTGATCAGCCACAACATGCCACACGTGTTCGATGTGGCAGACCGGATCCACATCCAGCGCCTGGGCAAGTGCGCGGCCACCATCACCCCGCAGTCCCACAGCATGACCGACGCCGTCGCGATCATGACCGGCGCCGCCAAGGCCTGACAGGGCCGATCGGCGCTTCCCGCTCCCTCGGGGCCCCTTCTCCGTCCGCGGGCCTGCCAACAGGTCCGCGGACGGATCCATCCCGGGGCTCCCCACCAACGGCAATCCGAAGAAAGAACCACGATGCACAAGCTCCAAGCGGCCGCTACTCACGACCAGATGGACGTCATTGTCATCGGCGAAGCCCTCATCGACATCGTCAACGGCCCCGGAGGGTCCATCAGCTATCCAGGCGGGTCCCCGGCGAATGTCGCCTACGGCCTTGGCCGGCTCGGCATCCCGACCGGGCTGCTCACAGCGATCGGCGACGACGAACACGGCACCGCCATCACCAACCACCTCCAAAGCGCGGGCGTCCGGCTTCTTCCCGGATCCACTTCCCTTGAACGGACAGCAACCGCCACCGCCACCTTGGCCGCAGATGGGTCGGCCAGCTACGAGTTCGACATCGCATGGCAGCTGCCGCACGTGGCGCCTGCCGTGATCCCGAAAGTTCTCCACACGGGCTCCATCGCCACGTTCCTCGCACCAGGAGCCGCCACAGTCCGCACCCTCCTCGAGCAATGCCACCAATCATGCCTGGTCACCTACGACCCCAACATCCGCCCCGCTCTCCTCGGCAGCCACTCGGAGGCACAGTCAGTCTTCGAGGACCTGCTCCCGCTCACGGACGTCGTGAAACTCAGCGACGAAGATGCACACTGGCTGTACCCCGCATCCTCCCCGGACGACGTCCTCTCCCATCTGCTGGAACAGGGCGCGCGCCTGGCCGTCATCACCAAGGGCGCAGAGGGCGCCCTGCTGGCCACACCCGGTGCCCGGTTCAGCATCCCATCCGTGAAGACCGAGGTGGCCGACACGATCGGGGCCGGCGACGCCTACATGGCCGCGCTCATCTTTGAACTGCGGACCCGGGGCGACGAGGCGTTCACGCCGCCCGGGCTCGAAGCCATCGGGCAGACCGCGTCGATGGCCGCCTCAATCACAGTGAGCCGCCCAGGCGCCAACCCGCCAACCGCCGAAGAGTTGCAGACGCGCCTGGCAGGCCCTCGAAGAAGCTTGCACGCAGTCGAAAGGTCGGCGGTTCTGTAACCACGCGCCCCGAGTCCCACCTCGGGCACAGCATTCCCCCTCGTCAGAGGGGTTTTTGCTTTAACGTGTGTACAAAGCTTGTGGTGGTGGCGCCCCTCTGACGCTAGGGGCGCGGGCTGGTGCCTGGCCGCCGCGGTGGCCCGTTCAGGTGTGTGGGTGGCGGGTTCAGGGTCCTGGCTGGTGGGCCCTCCGCCTGCTCTAGGTGGGGTTATGCGGTTCCTGCTCGTTCCGGTTCTGTCTGGTTGGTCGTGGGTGTCCAACACCGGTTCATGGTTCAGGGTCCGGGGTGCAACATGATGAATCCTCTTTGGCGCCGAAGTTTCTTCGGAAAGCTATTTCCGGCCGCAAGCGGGAGCTGTCCCTGTTCGTTTGTCCTGCCAAAGGGGTGTGGACAGTGTCCACACTTACGTCTGCTTTATGGAAGTGCCCATGGCGGTCCGCCCTTGAGTCTTCGACGAAAACGCTCTCAATGCACGTGCGGGCTCGGAACTACGGAGCTACGGAGCTACGGAGCTACGGAGCTACGGGGGGACTGTCCCCGGGTTTTATTGACTGTTTGACCTAGCGAGCGGATGCTCGTGAAAGGATTCTGAGAGGCCGATGGCTTAGCTGAGCAGTCCGCCGACGACGCCACGCTGCGCGGGGACGCCTCCGACGGGCCGCCGGGGCGTGGCCCCGGACCTGCAGACGTTCCAGCACGAAATGTTCGCGGATCAGGGTGTCAGTCTTTCCGAGAGAGGGGTGGATCCTCGGGTGCGCGGTGTCGGGTTGCATGCGGCTCGGTGACTGATTCGGGCCGGCTAGAGCAGGCCGGGGCCCGGCCCGGGGTGTCCAGGGCCGGTGGGGTTGGCTGCGTCTGTGTTGGCTGTGCCGGCGTTGTGGCTGGCTTTGTGGATTGTCTTGGCGAAGTCCAGGAGGGTGGTGCTGAGGGCGGGGAGTTCGCTGGGTTGCAGGCCGTATTTCGTGAATTCGGAGGTGGGGAGTGTCCGGTGTCTGGCGAGGGCGGCGGCGAACGTTGGCAGGTCCAGTGTCGGGTCGCGGCGTTGGCAGAGGGTGATCAGTTGTTGGTGGGTGAAGCGGCGGCTGGTGATGATGGAGTAGGCGGCGAGGTAGTCGCGGGCGTAGCCGCGTGAGTGTCGTCCGAGAGGCGTTCGGTGATGCCGTGTTCAATCAGGGCCTGGCCGCCGGCGAGGAGGAAGCCGTCGTCGGCCAGGACGTCGAGGGCGATCTTGGCTGCTAGACGCTGAGAGTGGTCCATGATGGGTGTTCCTTCGCTTCGCGGGTGGCGGGGAGCTGGGGGAAGCTGGTTTCCCAGAGCTGCCTGCACCGTGGAGGCAGGATCATGGTGGGCCACAGGGCGGTCAGCCGTCCTGGGTGGACGATGCGGCAGATTTCGCCGACGGACCCGGAATTCTGAAGGGTGAGTTGGTACAGCACTGAGCAGCTTCCGTCATCGTCCACGTTGTAGCTTTTTTCCGGTCCCCAGTCCAGGTGCAGGGGGAGTTCCACGGTTCCGGTGGCTGGGCCGTGCAGGTCGTCCAACGCGTTCGGGACCAGGTACACGAGGGAGTCGCCGATGGTGTGCCGGTGCTCGACCGGGGCCGCGACGTAGTCACGGAGCCGGGTGCGGATGAGTTCAGACACGGAGGTGCCTTCCCGCAGGGCTTTGCTGTGGGCTTCGTTCCACAGTTCGTCACTGACGCGGATCGTATGCCGTGGTGTCCCTGCCGACATAGTGCGCTCCTGCCTTTGAGAGGGTGTTGGCTTCACGGTCAGTCTACGCGGTGTCATGACACCCCGAAAGAGGGCGCCATGACCAGGCGAGAGACGGGTGTTGGCCGTTGACAGGAAGGCTCTGTACCCGTCCCGGTGACGCCCCTCGAGTCTCCGCCGCGGCACTTGATCGCCTCGGGCTGACACTGCCTGACTGGCTCGTACGGGCTACGTTTTCGGGAGTCCCGCGGCTGAGCTTCAACCGATGAAAACACCCCGGCTTCCCACACATGGGGCAGTCGGGGCTGTTTGATGTGGAGGACGGGCGTTAGGTCGCGAGCTGGTCCGCAAGGCGCGCCTTGATCCGCTCGCTGGCATCAAGGAGGGAGGCTTCGTTCACGGCCGCTGCCGCCGGGGGATTGTTGTTGCGGGCCGCTGTGATCAGGTCCTGCTGGTAACGCCACAACGAATCGTCGTCGCTCGCATCCAGCGAACCTTGTGCGCCGACAATCTTGTACGCCCGGCACTTCTGCCAGAGCGCCCGGATCATCTGCGCCAGCACGGGGTTGCCGGCAGCGTTGTACAGGATGGAGAGCAGGGCCTCGTCATGGTCCAGCAGGGCGATGACCCGTCGTTCGGCGATAGCTTGGCGCATCAGGTCGTACTCGGTCTGCATCTTGTCGCAGTCTTCGGAAGTCACCCGTTCGCTGCCCAGGCGTGCGGCCTCGGTCTCCAACAGCCGGCGCACGTCATAGACGTGGATCAGTTCCTCCAGCGTCAGGTTCTTGACCACGGCACCTTTGTGAGGTTCGCGCTCGGCCAGGCCCGCTTCCTCCAGCCGCCGGATGGCTTCCCGGACCGGCATGACACTGGTGCCCACCTGCTCGGCAAGGTCCCTGACCCTGAGCCGCGAGCCCGCGGGCAGGTCTCCGCTGAGGATCGCCGCATGGATCATGTCAAAGACCTGATCGGTCAGCAGGGTGGGTTCGACGCGCTTGGATATGACCACAGATCAAATATAGACCCGAGTCCCCAAAGTGCCCGCACCTTCGCCTTTTCGAAACGAGGAAAAATCTTTACTCGATCACTTGTGTGATTTGTGATCACATCATAAGGTGGTTTATGTCACACCGGCTCCACGGCCCGCGAACCTGAAGCGGGAGGGGCCCCAGAAGCTCAACAAGAACCGGCTTCGCTGCCAACGCCGACTGCCTCTCAGGCCGGACCAATAGAACAGATTCTCCATCGGGCGCCGTTATCTGCGGACGCTGCTGTGAAAGGAAAACCAATGTCCCACGTTGTAGATGACGCGCCGCTGTCGTCCTTCCACAAAAGGCTGGCACTGTTTTCGTCCGGCGGCCCGTTCCTTGACGGGTACATCCTGAGCATCATCGGCGTCGCGATGGTTCAAATCACTCCGCAGTTCAACCTTTCCGCCTCCACGCAGGGCATGGTGGGCGCCGCAGCGCTGGCCGGCATCTTCTTCGGCGCCTTCCTGGGCGGTTGGCTGACGGACAAGTTCGGACGGCACCTTCTCTTCACCGTCGACCTTATCGCCCTGGTGGTCTGCTCGGTGCTTCAGGCCTTTGTGAACGACGCCGTGTGGCTCATCATCCTGCGCCTGATGATCGGTTTCGCCGTCGGGGCCGACTACCCGATCGCGACCTCACTTCTGGCAGAATTCACCCCGAGCCGCTGGCGGGGGCCCCTCCTGGGCGCCTTCGTCACGATGTGGTTCGTCGGCGCGGCGGTGGCCTATGTCGTGGGCCAGTTCCTGCTGGGGCTCGACGGCGGATGGCGTTGGATGCTGGCCAGCGCAGCTGTTCCGGGGCTGATCATCGTCCTTTTGCGCATTGGCACGCCCGAATCGCCCCGCTGGCTTGTGAAGAAGGGCCGCTACGAAGAAGCCAACGAGGTGCTCGCCAAGGTCTATGGCCCCCACGTAACCCTGGCTGACCTGCCTGAGGAAAGCGGCTCAAACGTCAGTGTGGGTGAGCTGATCAGATCCGGCTACGGCAAGCGGATGGCCTTCATCACCATCTTCTGGACTTGCTCGATCGTCCCGCTGTTCGCGGTCTACGCGTTCGGCCCCGCCATCCTTGGAGCCCTCAACCTCGGCGGGGAACTGGCCAACATCGGCTCCGCTGCCATCACCATCATGTTCCTGGTCGGCTGCCTCATCGCCGTGGCCCTGGTCAACAGGATGGGACGGCGTCCGCTGATCATCCACAGCTTCCTCTGGGGCGGTCTGGCCCTCCTGGCCCTGGGAATCTTCCCCACTGCGGACAGCTGGGTCATCCTGGCCCTGTTCGCTGCCTACGCAGTGCTCATCGGCGGCACCCAGATCATGCAATGGGTTTACCCCAACGAGCTGTTCCCCACGGAAGTCCGCGGCTCCGCGGTAGGCCTGGCTTCATCACTGAGCCGTATCGGTGCCGCAGTTGGCACTTACCTCGTGCCTCTCGCGCTCAGCACCCTGGGTATCGGAACCACCATGATCATCGCCGGCGTCATAACCCTCCTGGGCCTGGTGGTGTCCGTCGCCTGGGCGCCGGAAACCCGCGGCAAGACCCTTGGCGAAGCAGCAAGGCTCGACGGCGTCCCTGCCAAGGCAGCGCGCCCGTTCAGGAATCACGCGCTCAGCTAAGCCAACGAACTTCCGGGGGAGTCGCTGCCACTGGCCGCTCTTCCGGCACCAATACAAGGAACAACAGCAAGGAATGGGAAAGATGAAAGACGTAGTAATCGTTGGAGGCGGACTTGCTGGGCTCTCTGCAGCCTGGCGGCTGAGGCACTGGGACACGGTGGTTCTGGAGTCCGCGAACCGGGTTGGTGGGCGTATCCGGTCCGAACGCCGGGGGGACTACTGGTTGAACTGGGGCGGGCATGTCTTTGCTGGTGCCGGGTCTTCCACGGATGCCCTGCTCACTGAGGTGGGCGTGATGGCGGTCCAGATCCCTGGTTCTCTCCAGGCGTTGTCCATGAACGGCAAGTTCATCAAGAAGGGGCACATCGCCACCTATCCGTTCCGTATTCCGATGTCCCTGGCTTCCCGGGTCGATACTCTGCGGGCCGGTTTGAAGGTGGTCAGCGGGGTGGCCAAGTACACCGGTGTTGTCCGGAAGCGTGCCGGTGAGTCGGGCGCTATGCGGCAGCAGCGGATCTATGATTTCGAGAATGACGCTTCGTTCCTGGATTTCATCGGGAACTTGTCCGAAGACGCAGCCGCACTGTTCAAAACCACTGTCACGCGCTCGGCGGGTGACATGGGCCAGATTTCCGCCGGTGCCGGCATCGGCTATTTCAGCCTGGTGCTGGGGATCGGCCAGGGGCTCAGTCAGGGAATCGTGGGTGGCCCGTCCACGCTGACTGAGTCCATTGCGGCTGCGCTGGGGGACCGCATCGAGCTTGGCGCTGTAGTCAGCGAGGTAGTCCACAGAAAGGACTCGGTCGTCGTCCGGTACCGCCAGGGCGGCATCGACCAGGAAGTGGAGGCCCGCACTGTGGTCCTGGCCACGACCGCAGATGTTTCGCACAAGATCGGCGTGGACCTGCCGGAGGACCTGCGCGGCGCACTGGACCAGATCAAATACGGGCCGCACGTCAGCACCGCTTTCCTGACGAATGAGACCTCAGCCCGCCCGTGGGATGACATCTATGCCATTGCCGCGCCGAAGCGTTCGTTTGCCATTGCCCTGAACCAGGCGAGCATCGTCCGCGGGACCGAGTCCGTGCGCAAGCCCGGCGGCAGTTTCATGACCTTCTCGCCGGCCAGCCTTGGCCGCGCCCTGCTGGAGAAGAGCAATGAGGAAGTCATCAACACCCACCTGCGCGACCTTGACCAGGTGCTGGGCCACGGTTTCGCGGACAGCGTGGTTGAAGCCAAGACCGACCGCTGGAAGGTTGCTTCCCCCTACTGCTTCCCTGGCCGGGCCAAGATCCAGTCCACGCTCATGCGTGGAACGGACCGGGTCTTCCTGGCCGGCGATTATCTGGGCACGCTCTACACCGAAAGTTCCATTACCACTGGGTTCTCCGCAGCGCAGGAGGCCGCGAGCGTGCTGGCCACCCACCGTCAGGCACCGCCGCACACTGGCCTGTCGGTCGTCGCGTGACCTCCACTGCGGGAACATCAGCCCCGTGACCAGCAGCACTACCCACGAACTCAAGAAGGAATCACTCATGTCCCACAACCTCCGCGGTGTCCTCACCGCCCTGTCTACTCCGTTCAACCAGGATGAGACCATCGACGTCGACACCCTGCGGCGCATTGTCGACCGCTCCATCGACGCCGGTGTTGACGGCGTCGTGGCAGCGGGCTCAACCGGCGAGGTGGGTGCCCTGTCCTCGGAAGAACGGCTGCTTCCCATCGAGACCGTCATCAAGCAGGCAAACGGCCGCGTGCCGGTCATCGCGAACACTGGCGCCACCTCCACCGCCGAGGCTATTCGCCTTTCCCAGGCAGCCGAGAAGCTCGGTGCGGACGTGCTCATGCTGGTCACTCCGTACTATGAGCCGCTGTCCCTGGAAGAGACCGTCACCTACATCAAGGACGTCGCCAACTCCGTCAAGATTCCGGTCATGCTTTACAACATCCCGGCAGTCACCGGAGTGAACCTGGACCCAACCACCGTCCGGGCCCTGGCCGAGGAAGTGGACAACATCCGCTACATCAAGGACTCCAGCGCCAACTGGGAACAGGCGCTGCAGCTGATCCACCACCACTCGGATGTCATCGGCACCTTCATCGGCTGGGACGTCTACCTCTATAGCGCCTTGGTGGAAGGCGCCGCCGGGGTCATGGCCGGCACGGCCAACGTGGTCCCGAATGAGATCGTGGCCGTCAGCCGCGCCATAGCGGAAGGCGACCTCGCCGGCGCCCTGGAACAGTGGCGGCGCGTCTACCCGGTGATTGACGCGCTCCTGTCGGTGCCGTTCATTCCCGCGATCAAGACCGGTCTGACCCTGCAGGGCCTTCGGGCAGGATCGCCGCGGCGCCCCACGGCAGACCTCAGCGCCGAGGACCAGGCCCGGGTCCAGCAGGCCCTGTCTGCCCTCTACCAGACGGTGGCATAGCGATGACCACGACAAAAGCAGCACCGTTTGCCGTTCGCCGGGCGGACAGCACGCGCGCCCCGTCCCTCCCGCCCTTCGGACAGTTCATCGGCGGCACGTTCATTCCTTCCACCTCGGACGCCACGGTAGACGTCGTCAACCCTGCTACGGAAGAGGTCCTCACCCAAGTGCCTGCCGGGACCGTCGAGGATGTCGACGCCGCGGTGGCCGCCGCCGTCGCGGCCAAAGCGGAATGGGCAGCGAAGACGCCAAAGGACCGTGCCGCTGTCCTGCTACGGGTCGCGGACATCATCGAGTCGAACCGGGAACTGTTCGAAACTCTGGAAGCTGCCAACACCGGCAAGCCGGAGGCAGTCGCCGAAGACGACATTTCCAGCGCGATCGACACCTTCCGGTTCTCTGCTGGTGCAGCCCGGGCTTTCAGCACGGTCGGTGCTGACGACTACGCGGAAAACCACACGTCCGTGATTTTCCGCGAGCCGGTGGGCGTTGTCGGCGTCATCACGCCCTGGAACTACCCGCTGCTGATGGCCGCATGGAAGATCGCGCCGGTCCTGGGCGCAGGCAATACCTTGGTGCTCAAGCCGTCGGAACAGACACCGCTGACCACACTCAAGCTCGCGGAACTCATCGCCGACGAGGTTCCCGCCGGCGTCGTGAACATCGTCACCGGCCCCGGACGGGTGGTGGGAAACAGGTTGTCCGAACACCCGGACGTGGACCTCGTGGCAATCACCGGAAGCGTAGGAAGTGGCCAGAAGGTGGCCGCGAGCGCGGCGTCCTCGGTTAAGCGCGTGCACCTGGAACTGGGCGGCAAGGCCCCCGTAGTGGTCTTCGCCGACGCCGATCTCGAAGCCGCCGCCCAGGGCGTGCGTTCCGCGGGGTTCTGGAACGGTGGCCAGGAATGCGGCGCGGCGTGCCGCGTCCTGGTGCACGAATCGGTGGCCGAAAAGTTCACCGAACTCCTGGTCCGGGAAGTCAGTGACATCTCCGTCGGCACCCCAGGTGCCGGGGCCGACGTCGAAATCGGGTCCATGATCTCGGGTGCCCACTATGAGAGGGTCCTGGCCGCACTCGAGGACGTCCGCAAGGACGGCCTGACCATCGCCGTGGGCGGCAACGCCATCGACGGACCCGGCTACTTCATCGAGCCAACCGTGGTCACCAACGTGCCCGCAGGTGCCGCGATCGCCAGCACCGAAATCTTCGGTCCGGTGGTGTCCGTGGAGACCTTCAGCACCGACGAAGAAGCCGTGGCCCGCGCCAACGAAACCATCTACGGGTTGGCGGCGTCCGTGTGGACCATGGACAGCGCACGCTCGCTCACCGTGCCCCGGCAGCTCGACTTCGGCACCGTCTGGGTCAATTCGCACTTGGTGATTGCTACTGAAATGCCCTGGGGCGGCTTCAAGGGATCCGGCTATGGCCGCGATCTTTCCAGCTACGCCCTGGAGGACTTCTCCCGCACCAAGCACGTCATGTACAACCGCAGCCAGGGTTAGTCACATCCCTGGACGGGGCCGCTCAACACACCGGACCTGACCGTCCGGACCGATGGTTCCGGGACACCCTTGCACCTGGGGGTCCCGGAACCACTTCCTTAACGCTTCGCGTTACACCGGTAGTACTGGGCATCATCGGCCTGTGGGCGGGCGGGCCGGCCATTGTCGCGCTGATCCTATTCCTGGTCTTCTCATTTTTCAAAGCCGGATACAACACCCTGACGAACGTCAATCCGGGCGAAGTCCTTCCCTGGGCAAAACCCTTACCCAGGCGGCAGCGGGTTACTCGCACTGATGAATTGCCCGCAGGTGAAGGGCTTACCCTGCTGTGCACAAAACCCCGGACAGTCGTCCAACGCTGACTGCGCAAGTTCAGAGTTTTATCCAGCAACGAAATAGTTCCGCCGATTACAGCGACAACACGTGAAAGGGCCTGATGGGACCGCTTTGGGAAATTGCCGGGTGGGTAGGTGCCGCTGCCATACTCAGTGCATACCTTGCTGTCTCCATGAACTGGTTAAAAACGGGCAGCGTCTTCCAGATCGCAAATCTTGTTGGTGCGTGTGCCTTTATCGTCAATGGGGCATTCCACCAAGCCTGGCCATCGGTTGCCACCAATGTTGCCTGGTTCCTCATTTCCGCCATAGCGCTTCTTCGCATGCGTTTCGCCGGACCAGTATCACTCCCAACAGTTGATCCTCCCCACACTCAATTCCCCGGCGTCCCTGACTCAGCCGGTGAGCTCCGGGTTATTGAGGTCTTTAACGTTCCCGAAGAACGGGACTAAGACGGTATTCAGCCATCGCCTTCACCAGATAACATCGAACACCTCCGAAGGGAACCCGTGATGCCGTCTACCTACTCCGCGAGCTACGAACCAGCAAAAGAGGTACCTTCCGTCATTGAACTACCCAGTGTTGCTGTTTTAGGTGCGGGAGCGATCGGCAAATCATTGTTGAAAGGATTGACGAAGCCGGGAGTTGCTGTCAACGGATCCATCTATGCCACCTGTTCTTCAGCCAGCCGAGCAGCTGAACTAGCATCCCTTTCGCAAGTCACTGTAACGGCGGTCGAAGATCATCCTTCCGTTAACAAGGATGCTGTCTTCGAGTCGGATCTGGTGGTCCTCGCCGTTAATCCGGAGGGAGTTCCGGCGCTCATCGCCGATGTATCCACGTCCTTCAGGCCGGGGGCGCTGGTGGTAAGCGTCGCTGCCGGCGTCACGCTGGCACGCTTGAAGAAGATGCTGCCGGACTCCGTCACCGTGGTTCGAGCGCTTCCCAATATGGGCGGGGAAGTTGGCTGCGGCGTCACGGGAGTGGCGACAAACGATTCATGCACGCAGGAAGACCTTAAGATCGCTTCAGATCTCTTCGGTACAGTTGGCACAGTCGTGGTTGTAGGGGATGACCAGCTTGATGAGGTGAGCAGTATCTCGGGATCCGGCCCGGGGTATTTCTATTTCTTCGTTGAACAGCTCACGGCCACAGGCATCGAACTTGGCTTCTCACCAGGACAGGCGCGGGTCCTCGCCGAACAGACGTTCCTGGGCTCGGCGGCGCTCATGCAATCATCCGGACAGAAACCAGAGGAACTGCTCCGATACTTCACCAGCCCGCAGGGGACCAGTATCAAGGCCATCGAGCAGCTGTCCGCCGCGGACTTCAAAAAGGTCCTCCTCAAAGCAACGGCTGCATCCATTGCACGGGCACGGGAAATTGCCGCGGAAACAGGGGAGTAGATTTTGCTCCCCACGCCGTCGACGCATCCCATGGCGTCGACACTGGATTCCGAGTTTTACGTGTACCGGTAACGGCTAGCCGGAGTCGTAGGTATCGGCGATGTAGACGTCGCAGGGCGCGTTCTGGGCCACGCTGTTGGATACGCTGCCCAGGACACGTCCAATGCCCTGCACCCTGCGGCTGCCCACCACGATAAGTCGGGCCTCCTTACGAATGGCTTCCCTGATGAGGGCATCCGCCGGCCTGCCGGCCGATGCAGAGTGCGTGATCTTGATGCCTCCGCCGAGGGTGTCGGCCACGGTCCTGGCAAACGTGTTCGGCCTTGTCAGCGTCCGACACGAGCCATCTGAATCTGCCGCTGGCGAACAGCTCTGCCCGGTCAGCATCGAATGCTGACACCACGTGGAGGGTGGCCCCAAGTGCCGTGGCAAGGTCCCTCGCGGCCTCCGCTGCCTTCCGCGCCGTCTCGCTGCCGTCAACTCCGAAAACAATTACTCTGCTCATGTGAATGCTTCCCTCCTTGCCGAAAATGCGTGGGTCCCTCCGGAGTAGCCTGCGCCAGCGAATGTCGAACGTCGAACGATTGGCCGCATTCATCTGGGCAATGGTGACGCCTGAAACGAATTTGGGCGCCCTCCTGCGGCCCTTTACCACTACCGGTGGCGGCGCCGGATGGGAGATCCGACGCCGCCCGATGCGGGGTGACGCTTTGGCTAGAGCTCGCTGGGTGCGCCCGGCTCGCCGACTGTCGGGTCGATCCCGTACTTCTGGAGGATCGTCTTGATGGTGCCGTTTTGGCGAAGCTTAGTAATGTCCTCGTCCAGTGCCTTGCCAAGCGTTGCGTTGTCGAGGCTGGAAGGCAGCATGACCTGGCCTACCCCAGCGAACTGTGGGACATGCGGATTCGGCATGACGTTGACCACCTTGACGCCCTCGATGGGGGCGCTTTTGAATCGGTAGTTGGCGGACGCGGAGGATGCCACGAGGGCATCGATGCGGCCCGCTTTGAGGTCTGCGTAGATGGACTCGTCGTCCTGGTAGATCTTGAACTTGTCTCCAAGCCACTTCTGCAAACTGTCGTTCCAGAGGTTGCCCGCGACCGAGCCGACCACTTTGCCTTCAAGGTCGTTGCTGGTAAGGCCCTTTGTCGAGACGATCGCCTGCGGATCGCTCCACAGGGGCGTGCTCAGGTAGACGATTTTCGTCCGCTCCTTTGTGCGCAGCCAGTTGCCCGAGCCGATGTCGACCCGCTTTGACTGCACGGACGGGATGACCGCTCCGGCGCCACCCGAAGTGCTCACTGTGACCTTCAGGCATTCGAGTTTGGCGATCTCGGCGATCAGGTCGCCCTCCATACCTGAGACGTTGTCGCCGTTCAGGATCGTGGCGGGCGCATAGTCGTAGCTTGCGACCGTGAGCTCCCCGGGAGTTATGGTCGTGAGCTTATGCGCGGCGGTGCAGCCGGATGTGCTGCCTGCGGTGTCGCTGCCGCCGCAGGCGGTGAGGGAGATGGCGAGCAATCCGACGGCGGTGCTAGCGGAAAGGGCGCGCGCGAGTGTACGGGGAGTCCGTGACATGTGTTTCTCTCTTTGCTGGGGTTGGTGGGCGGATTGCCCGGATGATGGAGCGGGTTTAGTTGCGTTGCAGGTGGCGGCCGAGGCGCCGTTCCAGCAACTGGACAAGGCCGAGGAAGACGAGAGTGATGGATCCGTAGATCACGGCAGTGAGCAGGTAGACGCTGAGGTATTGGAAGGTGATGGAGGCGATCTCGAAGCCTTTGGACATCAGTTCCGGCACCGCGATCACGAATGCGAGTGCGCTGCCCTGGAATACAAGGACGGCGAGTCCAGCCAGTGGCGGGGTGGAGATCCGAAGGGCCTGCGGCAGGATGATAATCCGGAATCCTGTCCAGCCGCGGAGCCCGGAAGTGATTGCCGCTTCTTTCTGTCCCCGTGGCACGGAGGCGATTCCGGCGCGGAAGTACTCCGACGCGTAGGCTCCGGTGTTCCAACTCAACGCGATGATCGCTGTGGTCAGCGAGGTCAGGGTGATCCCCGCGTCAGGGAGGCTGAAGTACAGCAGGTACAACAGCACTAGAGCCGGAAGTCCCCGCCCGATCTCCACGAACAGGAACGAGATCCACTGCAGAGGTGCGAGTTTCGCAGCTGCCATCACGGCGAACAGCAGGCCGAGCGGGAACCCAAAGAGCAAAGCGAGTCCGGTCAGCTGGAGGCTGACGAGCAGCCCCGGAGCGAGGTTCGGCAACCATCCAAGCCACTGGGTAAGCATGTCCATCACGCCACTCCGATCTTCTTGCGCAGCCTGAGGTCGACCTGCCGGGAGACGAGGGCAACGACGAGGCTGATCATGATGTAGAGCGCCCCGGCAATGATGAACGAAAGCAGACCCTGATGCGTCTGCTTCGCGCTCTGTTGGGCGTAGTAGGTGATCTCACGCACCCCGATCGTGGACGCGAGGGCAGAGTCCTTCAAAAGCCCGATGCCGTACGTGGCGATCGCGGGCAGCGCGACACGGAACGCTTGCGGGGTAATGATGTGTCCGACGGTAGTGACGGTGCTCAGCCCGAGGGCGTGGGCGGCCTCACGTTGGCCCTCGGGGATGCTCAGCAGACCAGAGCGATAGATTTCGGCCATGAACGCCGAGGCGATGATGGAGAAGCCTATGATCGCAGCCTGGATCGTGGACAGCCGGAGCGCGTATTGGGGTAGGCCGAAGTAGATCAGGAACAGCCACGTGATCGGCGGGATGACCCGGACCACGTTGATGTAAAACGTGGCGACACCCCGCACGATCGCGAACGGTGAGCGCGCAGCAGCGACGAGAAGCAAGCCGATGATGCCACCGAACAGGAGCGACGCGCCCGTTACGTAGAGTGTGAGGCCGACGCCCTGGGCAATCGCGGGCAAGAGTTGGGTAGTCATCGCAGTCTCACCTGTCCAGGACGGCTTTGAGGAACTGCCGGGTGCGTGCGTTTTGCGGCTCCGACATGACCTGCTCGCTCGGGCCGATCTCCAGCACGCCGCCGTTGCCCATCACCATAATGCGATTCGAGACGTCGCGGGCGAAGTGCATCTCGTGGGTGACTACGAGCATGGTCATGCCCTCATCAGCGAGATCACGCATGACGGCGAGAACCTCAAGGCCGATCTCCGGGTCGAGGGCGGACGTCGGCTCGTCGAAGAGCATGACTTTCGGCGACAGGGCGAGAGCGCGAGCGATGGCGATCCGCTGCTGCTGTCCTCCCGAGAGGCGGGCAGGATACGCCTTGGCCTTTTCGGGGAGGCCGACCCGCTTGAGCAGCATTTCTGTGACCGCCTGCGCCTGCTCCTTGCTCGCACCCAACACCTTTCGCTGCGGCAGGGTGATGTTCTCCATGACGGTGAGGTGAGGGAACAGGTTGAAGCTTTGGAAGACCATTCCGGTGACGCGGCGGAGGTGGTCGAGGCTGGCCTTGTCCGGCAGCTTCCCACCGGCAACAACCTGGGCTCCACCGATCGCGATTGTGCCCTCGGTTGGCGTCTCCAAGTAGTTCAAGCATCGCAGAAACGTGCTCTTTCCCGCCCCCGACGGCCCGATGATCGAGACCACTTCGCCTTCGTTCATCACCAGGTTCACATCCGACAACACACGGCTAGCGCCATAACTCTTGCCGAGCCCGGAGACCACGACCTCCCCGGAGAGCGCAACCGGGGGAGTTTTCGTGCCAAAACTTAAGCCCATTATTCGTTTCCTTCGGGTAGTGGGCGCCTGCAACCCTGAGATGGGTCCCCGCGCGGTGCCGTGCTCTGCACGCCCGGACGGTTTGCTCAGTGCGTGGACAAGTTGTCGCATTCCTCACAACAACTTGTGCTCTACATCACTTTATCCAGAGGATACGAGCTTGTCTAGATCTGTGATCACATCTTAGGTGGTGGTCTATGTCACACGCGTAAAAGGCCGTGTTTAGCTGACTTGGAGAGGCATTCGCCTTGGGGCCTGTCCGATATGGCCGGACCCCGGGGTGTTCCGGTGGTTTAGTCCGGCGTGACTACCGAGGTTCGAATAAGTGATGCTACTCGCGCTGCTTCCGTGTAGGCCCCGTGCGTGCCGGCAGTCTCAGAGGTGTAGTCGCCGGCAAAATGGAGCAAGCCCACAGATTCCTGCAGCTCGGGAAGCGCTGCAGCGCGCTCCGGATCCAGCAGCGCGAAGCAGTGTTCCCAGGTTTGGGCATGTACGCCGATAATCCTGCCCCTGAGTTCCGGGGCAACAGTAAGTACGGCCTCAACCCATTCGGCAATCCGCGCTTCGTCCTGTTCAAAGCCGGGTTGGAAACCGGCCGAGTTCCCGTAACAGGTCAGTTGGAGGATCTTGGCCTTTGAAGTGAATTCGGTGCCGCCCGGGACCGGATTGATGATTGCATCAAACGGCATTCCAACCGTAGTGATGAACGACCAGTTTTGATACTGGGGAAGACCCTCGATATCGGCCGCGATGTTGAGCGTGGTGCTGCCGGGCGTCCCCACCCTGTCCAGTGCTTCCATTTTCCATGCAGGCAAGCTCTTGGCCAGCCTGGGCACTGCCGGGGCTGGAACGGCAAGAACGACCTGCCGCGCCCAGAGTGTTTCCTCACCCGCGGGACCCAGGACGGACACTCTGTATGCGTCTTCTATGGGGATGAACGCTACGTCCGTGACATACGTGTTTAAGTGGACAACGTCCTGTGGAAGATGCTCCAGGATGGCACGGGGGATGGCCTGCATCCCCTCCAAAGCAAACAGTCGGTTGTTCTTTTCCCGGGCAAGGTAGCTCGCAAAGTAGCGTAAGGCATACTTGGCTGATAGCCGCATGGGGTCACCTACCGCGCCGCCGCGAATCGCAGTGGCCACGATGTCGCGGACGGCCGGCTGCAGACTGTGCAGGCGGTCCGCCACCGTTTCATCGGCAAGTTGCTTCAGGTCGTTCCGGAGAGCGCCGTTGCTGGTACTTTCCGCGTACTCCTTGAGCGAGCCATCAATGAACTCCTTGAGCTCGGCCTTCTCGGATTCGCTCAGGTTCAGCCTGGCAATCAGGTCCTCGTTGGTATCTGCGACGACAGTGCGTCCGTTGACGTGGATGCCGTAGGTATTGGGGCGGAACGGCACCGTCTCCAGCCCTAATTCGGCGGCGATTTCTTCTGTTTTCGTATCCCTGTAGATGAACATCGCACCGGAGTTGGCGGAGGTGCCCGCCAGGGAAACGGTGCGCGACCGACCGCCAACATCGGGGCCCGCTTCGAGCACGCGGATATCCAGCTTGAGGTCGCGGAGGTAATAGGCCGTTCCCAGCCCTGCCGCGCCCGCGCCGACTATTAGTACATCGAGCATTGCTTAACCTTTTCTTCCTACTGAAACCATTGGTTCGAAGCACCGGGCCCGTTTCATCTTGGCCAAGTCCGCCGTGAGGTCCGCTCCCTTAAGCGCTTTCTGCAGCGTGGTCTTCCGGGTGCGATTCATGTCACAAGGTACCCATATGTGATCATGTCCACAGGCTGTCGTCAATAGATATATCAGACTCGTTTGAAATCAACGCTTACGTATGCGCTCAAGCCGCAGCTCACACCGACGGGATCGCCCATGATCGAAAGCGGTATTGCTTCCGCGCCGCGACGGAGCAGATCCGGGGTCGCCGCGGTCGGTGCTTTGGCCTCGGTTTCGATTCGCCCTGGATCCTTCGGCCCAACCTGCCAAAGCTTCCTGCGGGAGCTCCTATAGACTGACGTCTCCGAACTGAATAGGCCACTGACCCTATATCTTCTGAAGAAGGCTGCAAATGACTGGTGACCGCATGGGGACCATGAGGCTCCAGACCACGGGCACCTTGGGACAAATTGCCTACGGGGAACTCCGCGAAAAGTTAATCACTCTCGAGATCCCGCCTGGCCACCCGTTGAACGAGGTCCAGCTTGCTGCTTCGCTCGGCGTCGGTCGGACAGCTATTCGTGAAGCGCTGACCCGGCTTGAGTGCGATCATCTCGTCGCTTCCTATCCCCGCAAGGGGACCTTCGCCACCATGGTGGACCTCGCCGAACTGGCCGAAGTTTCAGAAGTCCGGATGGTCCTTGAGCCCCTTGCCGCCGGACGGGCGGCAAGAACGGCCAACCCGGACCTCCGGAACGAACTCTCGCAGCGTGCCGCATTCTTGGAACAGCTGGATCCGGCATTGGATCAACGCTCTCTGATGCAGCACGATATGGCCGTGCATCGTTTGATCTACCGAGCAGCGGGAAGTTCCCGACTAGAAGAAATACTCGTCCGCTACGACAATCTGGCTACGCGCATTTGGTGTTTCCTTCTCGACAAGCTCCCCCCTGTATATGAGGAAATCAAAGAAATCGCTATCCTGCTCCGGGCAATAGCGAGTGGCGATGATGAACGGGCTTCCTCGCTTGCCCTTGAAAGCATTGCTGCGTTTGATGCAACAGTCCGCAAGGTTATCTAAGCGGTTGGGCGCACGGAACCTTTGACCTTCGAACAGGCGGGGAAGCTTCGTCGTTCGGCTACCTGGTTCCTCCGTTAGCGGGCCTTGGCGGCACGTCCCGGCTTACTGCGTTTGGCTGAGGTTGGAGATCTCGGCAAGTCGCATCAGAGGACCGGAAGTTGGTATGGCACTCTCGGCGCCTTCGGTTGTAGAAGGCGACCGGCCAAGACTGAATTCGACATAACTATTTCGTACGCGGCGGCCGTGTGAATATCCTCAGGGTCTGGGTTGCCTGGGATTGGATCAGGGTCGAAGGTGCCGGGCTCTCCCGAAGAAACTCCCTCCCCCGGATGTTGCTGTCTCAGGGCAAAAAGAGGGTGTGTACAACATACACACTTTGGGCTTCGGACTGGGTCGTACATCGGCCGGACTGGCTCGTATTCGCTATGTTTTCGGGAGTTCCCTGTGTTTCCGGGGCCTGGAATGCGGTTCGAGTCCCACCTCGGGCACAGCATGACCCCTCGTCAGAGGGGTTTTTGCTTTAACGTGTGTACAAAGCTTGTGGCGTCCCTCTGACGCTAGGTTCGCGGGCTTTGGCCTGGCCGCTGCGGTGGCCTATGAAGGTGTGCGGGTGGCGGATTCAGTCGCCGTTGACAGCCGTGGCTAGTGGGCCCTCCGCCCTCTGTGTAGCTGTTGAATGGTTCCTCGTTCCGGTTCTGTCTGGTTGGTCGTGGATGGCCAACACCAGTTCATCGTCCAAGGTTCCGGGTACAACATGATGAAACCGACTTTGCGCGGAAGCTTCTTGGAAAGCCGCTCCCGGTCGTATGGGGGAGCGCAGTGCCTGTTCGCTTCTCCTGCCAAAGGGGGTGTGGACATTGTCCACACTTATCCCTCCATCCGGACGCACTCCCGGCCGGAGACCTGGCCGAGTGGAAACTTGACCCAATCGGCACCGCAGACCGTCTCTTCCCCGGGGCGCGGTCCGTAGTCCAGCGGTTCGGCCTGGACATCTCAGCAGCCCCCGTGAAGCCAAGCAAACTCGGCTGGACCGAGATACGCTACGCGCCGAGCCGTGACTTCGGGGCGTGGATCAATCAGGTCATCGGACTCAGCGACGATCAGGTGAAAGCGCGAGCCAGCGACTACTGAACGTCATCGAGTCGAGGGTGGTGCACCGACACGCTGGCCTTGCAGGGCCAGGCAGCCATCCTTCGGCAGCCTGCGTGACTTTCGGCACCCCGACATGATTCCCCGGCACGCAGGGTTTAGCAGAGCTTTGCGTGAGCGGCTAGGAAGGCTTCCTTCTTCGCGTTCGGATCGATCAACTTTTGCTCCCTCGATGAGGCCCTCGGATCCCTGGGCCCTCTCCTGATAACCACCGAGCAGGTGTACGTCGCCCAAAGGCGCCGATATTCCTGAAGGGGCTTCGTCGACCAGTGCTGCTGATTTCGGACGATTCGTGTGCCAAGGTGCTATGGCCAAAGGCCAGTGGTTGTCTCCTCGACCGCAAACGTAGCGCCTGGCCGACCTCGAGGCCGGTTCGATGACCTCCGAGCTTGCTCAACCCGTGACAACCCACTGTCGTACAGGCTGGATACGCGTCGACGAGGAGATAGCCGAGCTGCGCCGTCACTTCCAGGCAGCCACGACCCCGCAGGATCTGGCCGGTAAGCCAAATGGCAGGCGGGCGGCGGCCACGGCACACCTGTATCCTGACAATGCAGGTTGAATGGTTCCAGCGGCCATCAACCAAGCTCGGTTCGCGGCCGGATGACGGTCCGGAATCTTGGGCCGTAGCCATCCATGTTGTCGAATCACCGCCGCAATCGTCAGTCTCCGATCGGCCTTCGGACTCTTGGAATGGATCTTTATCACTACCGACACGCCAGCTCCCGTGGGAATCCCGACGCCGGCCCTCAAACCCGAGCGCAGAGCTATGGTGGTTGAGCGTGCCCTTGTGACATGGGCCGAGGCTGGTGAGAGCATGACCGCGCGATGGCGTTCGGCGAACGGCAGACCGGCGCCGACGCGCGTCGAAGTGGTCTCCGACTCTCTCACGGCCGATGATGCGAGCCGGATGGCGTCACAGGGGATCGCGATGCTCTGGCACGGTGACTTCCAGAACGCACGGCAGATCCTCAACGCCATGGACCGACGGATAGGCGCCGGAAAGAAAGAGATCACAGCAACTCCGGCCGATAAGTTCTATCGGCACCGCCAGTCCCGCTCGCACCGTGCACGCATTCTCGGCCTGCTGCTGGTTCCTCTTTATCCGGGCCCGGTGGTTCCGCTGCGCCGCGCACCGGACATCGGGCAGGCCGCCGCTGAAGCGTACGGTGATATCGGCGAATCTTCCATTGTGTCCCTGCATGAGCTTGTCGGGGCCATTGGCGCCCACGAGTGGCGGCGTAATGGCGTCTACGTCGATGCCCTGCAGGGCCGCATCCACCCGCACTATGGCACGTTCTTCCCCACCCGCAGTGAGTATGTGGATCTCGTGGCCGCCGCTGCGCTGCCCTCTGACACGCTGGCGTTCGACGTCGGAACCGGCACGGGTGTACTCGCTGCCGTCCTCGCGCGCCGTGGCGTCCACCGCGTGGTGGCGACGGACAATGAACCGCGTGCAATCGCCTGCGCCGCTGAGAATTTCCGGAACTTCGGTGTCCAGGACCGTGCTGAGGCCGTCCTGACCGACTTGTTCCCGCCGGGGCGGGCACCCCTCATCGTGTGCAACCCGCCCTGGATTCCGGCCACGCCGCACTCCACCCTGGACAACGCCGTCTACGACCCCGGGAGCAGGATGCTGTTCCGCTTCCTGGACGGACTCTCCGACCATCTGGAGCCGGGCGGTGAGGCCTGGCTTGTCCTCTCCGACCTGGCCGAGCACCTTGGCCTACGGACGCGTGACGATCTGCTGACCGCCATCACGGCGGCTGGGCTGAAGGTGGTGGAACGGCTAGATACCAAGCCAACGCATCCGAAGGCATCGGACCGCGACGATCCCCTGTTCGAGGCGCGCACGGCCGAGGTCACGTCGCTGTGGCGGCTTGTTCGCCGATAGTCCGGTGCGATAGGCGGGTCACCTGGCCAGCGGCCGCCGTCGGGGAGTACGACGGCGGCGCGTGGGCTGGGTGCCACCCAGCCCAACGGCTCCGCAAACTACCCCGCCTTCGCGGCCTGCGAGGCCGCCATCCACTCGCTCATCCACGGGGCCCGGACGCTCGACGTGATCCGGCAGTAGGCCACGAATGTTCCCCTGGCGCCGGCGTCGATCCCGTCCGTGAGCGCGGAAAGGTCCGCCAATGAGCGGATGATCGCGGACTCGGCGCCAAGCGCGCGGGCGATGCCGCTGAAGTCCACCTCGGGGATCAGCATTGGCTTTTCGGTCAGGCCCTGGGAACCGTACTGGTGGATTTCGGCTCCGTAGGCGGCGTCGTCGTAGATCACGACGACGGCGCTGCTGGCCGCCCCAATGAGCGATTCGTGGTCGGACAGGCCCATCAGGAAACCGCCGTCGCCGGAGGCCAGCACCAGGGTGCGAAGGTCACGCGTTCAAGAAAAATAGCCAGCCTGGGTTCTGCCCGCTTCATCCGCGTCCGCAAGAGCCACCGCTCGGCGTACTCGACCGGCCGGATTGCTCAGGATAGAAACCTTAAGGCCGAACCGGGAATGTCTGGGTGCTGGTCTAGTTAGCGCCACGCCTTATGACGCGTTCGGTCAAATGTTGGCCAAGCGGCCTGTTGACCGGGTTGCTGTGGACGCCCACAAGATGCACCTGCTCGACGAGGTCAGGGCCTACCAGTCGGTGGCGGGGGACTGCCTCGGCGAAGCCCGGCGGTTCAACCAAAGCACTGTTCTAGTCGATGGGGCCGAACGCAAGCTGGACGAGTTCGCCCTCGCCGGGAACTACCACCACGACGGCGACGAAAGAGATGACAACGCTGAGTGGGTTGTACCTGTTGAATGGGCCCGAGCCGTTCCGCGTGAGCAAACCGTGCGGAAAACCGGCCTGTTCGCCATTCAGAACACGGCTGCAAGGATGCGAAATCAGTTCACGATCGAGCACGGCACCGCTGCTTTCGGACTTGATGGCGAAGCACCAGCGGATGGTCAATCGTTGAGAATCTCCATCGAGGTATCCATGTACAAGTACCCGTGCATGAAATGCACGCAACCGTTTTGGTGGGTTATGTGGATGAGGGCGGTTTCGCCTCAACCGGCTGATTGGCAGAACGCGTGGCCTGGAGGTCCGGAGGCCTTTCTTGAATCCGGCAGAGACTTCAGAATGCCGGTGATGATCGACCAGCCCTCAGCTGCATCATGTGCCCGGTATCTATTACGCCATCTGGATCTACGAGGACGAGCGCGCCATCTTGTGGACCGGCGACTAGGCTTGCCCGGGGCGTCTTACAACGCCAACCGTTGCCCGGCGTGTTTCCACATTGCTTATTGGTACTACTACGAACAAGTCGTCATTGCTGCCAGCCAAGACCAACGGCGATTGTTCGTCGCGGTACCGACAGAATTGGCTACCGCTGAGTGGGCGAAACTTATCGACGATCAAAATTCTGTCTGGGTGTTCTGACTTCTGGCACTGCACTGTTTTCAAAGAGTCACAACGTCGCACAGGCCAATTCCATCACTACTGTCGGTGCTCTGTGAGCGGAGTCGATGTCTAGGCTGTGTACCGTTTTGGTACCATCTAGCTATGGCAATGAACCTTCGAGTCCCGGAAGACCTTGACCGCCGGCTGGAGAAGCTCGCGGCCGAGGAACACACGTCCAAGTCTGCGCTACTGCTGCAGGGCGCCGAACTGGTTTTGCAGCGGCATGCCCGCCGCCGGGAAATCAGTGAAGGGTTGGACTTCGTGATGAGCCACGACGCTGAACTGCTCACCCGGCTAGAAGACGCGTGACCGCGTACCTGGACATCGAGGATGCCCTGCAGGTTGTTGACCGGTACGGCTTTCACATCCGGGATGTAGGCCTGCTTGCTTCGGCGTTGGCCAGGCCTGCGACAACCGTCATGGGTGCTGAGGCCTATCCCGAACTAGCGCTGAAGGCGGCCGCCTTGCTTGAGTCGGTGGCCCGCTTTCATCCGCTCATCGACGGCAATAAGCGCACGGCCTGGACCCTGATGGTGCTGCTGTTATGGATCAACGGATACCGCCATGACTTCACGACCGATGAGGGTTTCGAGCTAGTCGTGGGAGTGGCTGCTGGCAACATCGAGGTGCGGGACGCTGCTGCGGAAATTTCGAAGCACTTGGTGGGCCGCTAAGCCTTGCCGATCTTCTTGGGAGACCGGGTGTGGACACTGTCCACACCTTGCCCGTCGGACTGGCCCGGATTCCGCATGTTTCGAAGACTTCCCACTGTTCGCAAGGGCTGGAACCCGGTTCGAGTCCCACCTTGGGCACGTGTTTTCCCACTTCAAGGGCCTGTTGGCCGCTGAGTGTGGGCGCCCCGCGACACAATGGGTGCCCAAAGTCAGTACGTGGGCGCGGCGGCGATCGTGAAGTACCGTTCGAGGGTGGACACGCCCCAAGCGTGAATCTGGCGCGCCGCGTCTGGGCCGATGTACCTCAAGTGCCATGGCTCATACGTATATCCCGTGACGTCCTGGTATCCGTCCGGATACCGGACAATGAAGCCGTAGCGCCACGCGTTGTTTGCCGCGAAGGCCCCGGCCGGCGTGGTCTGGAAGCAAGCTTGGAGGGCGCACGACCCGTCCGGGTTGCCGATGTCCATCGCGAGCCCGGACTGATGCTCGCTGTAGCCGGGCCGGGCGGAGATGATGTCGGCATAAGTCTGTCCGTATTGCGCAACGTACGAGTTGTAGACCGACGCCTGCTGGTCGTATGAGCGGTAGCCGCTTATCGTCGCTATGGTGACACCAGCCGCCGCGGCATCGTTGATCATCCGCTGCAACGCATTGGCCGCATCAGATCGCATCTGCTGGCTTCCGACACCTACCAGCGCGGACGGGACGGACGACGGCGGGCTGAGCGGCAGCCGCTTGTTGATCGCCGCGAGCGGATTCCAGTCCCAGAGCGTGTACGACATGGGAGCAGAGGGATTCCAGGTAATGCGTCCACCCCAGAAGTCCTGAGAGCAGCTGCCCGAACAGGCCTCCCCTGACGTCGGGTATCCGAACGGCCCGTTCTCCCACCCATAAGTCGCCCAGTAGGAGCCGATGCCGCCCCAGACGGGGTTTGTGCCGAACGCTGGCGACCAATAGATCTTCCCGGCTTGGAAATCCTGATAACAGCCACCGCCCCGCAGCCCACAGTGCTCCCCACCGACCGCATACCCGAGCGGCCCAGTCTCCCAGCCCAACGAGGCATACCGCTGAAGAATCGCCCCCCAGACCGGATTCGCACCCACCGCAGGCGACCAATAGATCTTCCCGGCTTGGAAATCCTGATAACAGCCACCGCCCCGCAGCCCACAGTGCTCCCCACCGACCGCATACCCGAGCGGCCCAGTCTCCCAGCCCAACGAGGCATACCGCTGAAGAATCGCCCCCCAGACCGGATTCGCACCCACCGCAGGCGACCAATAGATCTTCCCGCCTTGGAAATCCTGATAACAGCCGCCCCCCAGCCCACAGTGCTCCTCGTCGAGCGGGTACTCCAACTGACTCCCTTCCCACCCCAGCTGCGCCCAACGGTTCTCGATCCCGCCCCAGGTCGCGTGGGCGCCGGATGCCGACGACCAGTGGATGCTGCCTGCTTGGTAGTGCCGCACGCAGCCGTTGTCACGCGATCCACACCAGCCGACGTCAAGGGGTTGGCCGAGTCTCCCTGTGCTCCCGCCGAGCCGCTGGTAGGCAGCATCGATAGCTCCGCCGTCGTCGAGGGCCAGCGCGGCTGGTGCAATCGTCGCCAGACCCAGGAGAGCGGCGAAGACTCCGGCGATCCGTCGGACCAATGGCTTCATGCGTCCCCCTATGTGTTCCAGACCGGCCGCTCGGCCTTGTTTCGATTCGTCATGCTAGATCCGCGCACCCGCGGCTGACAAGGATCCGAGTTGCCTCATGGAAAACCTCCACATAGCGGCGTGTTTAGCGGGAGGGGGCGACTGGCGGCCATGCCCGTTTCCACGGAGCTGACAGTGAATGGGCTCTGCGGCCCGGTTTCGCCCTCGAGGGCTTCCGCCAGTACGGCGGGGATACGCGTTGTCATGGGCCAATCCTCACCCAGCGCAGGGACATTTCCCGACACACCGGGCATGTCGTTGGCGAAAAAATCAGCGAACCCACCTTTTCGGCCCAAACGGGCCGTGACCGTCCCGGTGAGGGATCCCTCTGCAAGCAGAAGCCTGGGTTACGAGTCCAACGGCGAGGGTCGTCTGGAGAACTCGCTGGGCGTCGTCGAGCGGGAGGTGCGGTTCCGGTTGACTGAGGACGGTTTCCATCGCCCGGAGTGGCAGCTCACGCTTGAAAGGCACGAAAGGAGTGGATTTTTCTGCTCGGCATCCTTGCGGGCGCGATTCCCTGGCTTGCGGACAAGGGCTACGCGGTCGCGAGTGCCCTTCTGAACCGGAGGCCTTACCAGGCTGGTCAAGGGACCAAGGCCTACGAGGAGATGGGACTCGCCACCCTCCAGTCCCCGCCGGCGGAAGGCAGCAAGGACACCAGGATCGGCACGATGCCCGCGAAATGGAGCCCCGTCGACGAGGCCGCCCGGCCGTCTCCGAGGGGACGCCGCCTTCCCTTTGCCATCGCCAGAAGACATCGACAAGGAACGGGAAAGCGGCTCCCCGCCTGGCGTGAACGCGACCGAGTGCGACGGCGACGTGCTCCATAGTTCGCTCAGGCAAGATTCCCCGACATCGCACAAGTCAGGCGGTTCGCCGCCGACTACCGGCGCGAGGTCGTCGGGCGGCAGCGGGCCCCGAGGATTGTCAAGCTCCAAGCCGTCGCAGCTGCGATGTCGGAGGCGTTCGGCATCTGCCTGACCAACTACGAGCACAACGGCACCCGGTATCGAGGGCGGGAAGGCGAGTTCAGGCAGCCCGCGAGCCTCGACCGGGCTGTCGAGGCAGCCGTCGGCCTCGACAGCGGGCCGAACGTGCGCCGTACCTCATGGCACCGGACGGACCTGCCTCGGGCGCGAACTCATGGGCAAGAAGCTCGTATACAGGGGAAACCGATTGACTTTGTGCTCGTCACCTCCAGCTTCGGCATGTTCTCCGGTGGGGGAGTCGGACAGCGGGGCGCATATTGTCGGTGCACGGTAACGGGGACAATTGGTCGTTGTTCTGCCAGCAATATCTGGACGCGTCCCGCTGGTGCTCCTATAATCCGATCAGCGGCTGGGGGAGGCGGCGAGGAGGGGCCATGCCCTCGGAATCGGAAATCCTCGAACTCCGCGTACACGGGGTCCTCAACAGCCCACCGTACGAGATGCTCTGTGTCGAGCCCGACGAAGTTGTTCCCGCCCGGAGCGGCGGCATCAAACTCGCTGACGACCGTGCCGGTTTCTACCGGGCCAAGACGCGTCCCCGGAATGCCCCGACGACCCTCGAAGCGTACAGCTGGGGCAAGCTGGACCGCTTCGGGCTACCCGGGTTCCTGGGGAAGGCCGGACGGACCTTTTACAACCTTGGCTGGTTCCTCATCGCCCCGTTTGGTTTCGCGAACGTCGCTTACTGGAGCCGGGTTGTCAAAGCCAACGACCGCCGTGAAGACGGGGTCGACCCCGGAACGGGTGCGTCCCTGGTGCGACTCTTCGGTCTGCTGCTGACTCTTCTCCTGGCCGCCGCTATCGCCACGGCCGTCATGGATCTGGTCGCAGTCCAGTGTTTCCGGATCCAAGACACGACGCAACAGATGTGTAACAACCTGCCGCACTGGTTCGACGGCCTCCGTGCACTTACCCGGGGGCAGCGGCTGGCCGCGGTATCTCCCTTCCCGATCCTCGCGGTAGTTTTGCTGGCGGTCGTCGGATGGCTGGGTGATGTCCGCTTCCGCACGCGGATCAACGGCGAGCGCCGGGTCTCCGTGCCGCCGGCCGGCGGAAGCCAGCTGGTGGATTCGGTCGTGCTTGCGGCACCGCACTTGTGGATCCGCAGGGCCAATTCTCCGACCGGTGTGTTGCATATCGCCGCGACCGTGCAGTTCACCGCATTCCTGCTCGCCGCGGATGCCTCCTCCCGATCGACCGGTGACAACGCGACCGCGGCTTCGACCGTGTTTGCCGTGTCCTGCGCTCTGCTGTCTGTCACGGCGGTGGCGGTCCTGATCTGGGCGAAGAGTATCCGGGCCCCGCGCCGGGACACGAGTCCGCGAATGAGGTTCGCCGTCGTCACGTTCCTTCTGAGCGCTTTTGTGTACGCGGGGGCCATCACAGTGGCAGTCAGGACTCCGGCCGCGAATGAGACGGCACCTTTCACGGCGGCACAGCTTGCACCGACCGTTCTGGTGGCCCTTTTGACGATCCTCGCTGTCTCGGGATGCTTCATGCGGCTCAACCAACGGTCCGCCGTGATTTGGGGTCTCGCGCTCCTGCTTGTCGGCGTAGCAGGGCTGATGGTTACCGCCACGATGTGGGACTCGGCTCCGGCACCCGTGCTCGCGGGGTTCGAGCTGTGCGACGCCGCCGTGGTGCTGGTCGCCGGAACCCTATTGGCCCAGGGCCGACGCGCCACTGAACGGCCGTTCGGAAGGAAAGCCGAAGCCTGGCACGGAATGACCCCGGCCGTAACCATGTTCGTCAGCATCCTGTTCCAGGCGTTCTACGCCAGCGCCATCGTTGTCGGCACCGGGAACTGGCTGCGCGGAGGCAGCCTCCTGTGGACGCAGGACACCGGCGAGCCGCTCTTCCGCGACGTGACCGCTCAGGGAACCGTGGACATCTCGGTGCCGTTCATCTACCGGGCGTTCGGGGGCGCAGTGTTGGCGGTGCTCGCGGCCGAGGCATTGCTGATTGTGGCATTGCTGCCCAAGCTCCGCGGAAGCGTCAATATCGGAAACCCGCCGGTTGACCAGGCCGAAGAACACTTTGTGGCCGACATCATGGCCGTCCGCCGCAGAAGCGCCCTGTTACAGCGCGGCGAGCCGCTCCTCGGGGTCGCCTCAGCTGCCACTGCGTTCGGTGTCGCAGCATCGCTGGCGTTGACGATCCTCCACGGGAACGGCGACGGCCATCAGTGGTTACAGAGCCGCTGGGGCTGGCATTTTGTCTCTGTTGCGGGCGCGTGGGTAACAACAAGCGCCTTGGCTGCCGGGGGACTCGTCATCGTCGGCATCGCCGTGTCGAGCGCAGCGCGCGGAACCAACAGACCGATCGGGCTGCTCTGGGACCTGGTGGCATGGTTGCCGAGGGCAGCCCACCCCTTCGGTCCGGCCTGCTACTTCGAACGCGCCGTACCCGAGCTGGCCGGCCGGATGATTCAATGGCTCACCGATGAGTCAGACAAAGATGACCCGGCAGAACCGAAGCCCGCGTTGCCCGACCGCCGCGTCCTCCTGGCAACGCACAGCCTCGGCGCAGTCCTGGGAATAGCAGCCCTCTACCACCTTGCAGCCATCGGTCGGAACGATCTGCTGCCCAACATCCGCCTGCTCACTTTCGGTGTGCAGTTGCGCCCCTACTTCGGGCGGTTCTTTCCCGAACTATGCGGACCAAACGTCCTCGGAACACACGGGCTAAGACACCCCAGAACTTTCGCGACCGACCCATGGTGGGACCGGGACCTTCCGCGGCCGCCGAGGCCCGGACAAGCCGCTCAACCGGCCGTCAGGCCGCGGGTACACCTCCGACTCGATGATCTCCTCGATAACCGCGGCGGGAATGCCACGGCGTGGCAGAATATCTGGCGACGCACGGACCCCCTTGGCTTCCCCGTCAGTTCCTACCCCGGGCAGAACGCGCTGGACCTGCCTGCTCTCGAGATCGAGCCGGACTCCTACCAAGCCGTGGTTGCCGAACACGGAAACTACTTCCGGACAACCATGTACACCCAGGCCAGGGAAAGGCTTCTCGAAAACTGGGAAAACGTCGTGGCAGCGGATCACGGCAGGCCCGCCGCCCGCATCATTACAGCTTTCCTGGCACTGCTGCCGCGCCAAGGTTCACTTCGAAAATTCCCGGCGGTTCGAAGCTGACGCCCGCTTCTCCGGGGATATCCTTCGGCAATTCGCAGGGCGCAGCCCTGCTGACATTCTCATACCAAGCCGGAGCTCCTCTTCGGATCCTGCCCGCGCCGGGCAGCCTGTACTGCGCCAGGATTACGGGAGAATACCTTCCTGGTCGGACGCTCCCGACTCGCCGGAATGCCATTCTTGGAATCCACGACGGTCGTCAAGCAAGGGGCCTGTGTTGAAACGTCCCTCAAGCGCGAAGGCGTGCTGCCCGGCGGGCTGAAGGTCCGCCGTCGGGCCCCGGACTGGCACGAGCGTCTCCTGAAGGAAACCAAAGACCAGGACCCTGACTACCGGGATCCGAAGTACTGGCAGGAATGGGTGAACCTGATCGCGCTGGCCGTGAACGAGGAAAACGCTTCGGGCGGGCGCGTGGTCACCGCGCCGACGAACGGTGCCGCCGGGATCATCCCCGCCGTGCTGTACTACGCCCTGCACTTCGCCCCCGGCATGGACAAGGCCACGCAACAGGACCGCGACGACGTCGTGGTGAAGTTCCTGCTCGCCGCGGGTGCCGTCGGGGTGCTCTACAAGGAGCAGGCCTCGATCTCCGGCGCCGAAGTGGGCTGCCAGGGCGAGGTCGGGTCAGCTTCCTCGATGGCCGCCGCCGGCCTGGCCGAAGTCATGGGCGGCTCGCCGGGACAGGTGGAGAACGCGGCGGAGATCGCGATGGAACACAACCTGGGCCTGACCTGCGATCCGATCGGCGGGCCCGCGCGCCCGGCAGCGGCAGGTCAGGCTCCGGCTGGAGACATGGGCAGTGTCGCTCACTGGTCTCGGGGTCCTCGCCGGCATTATCTACGCCACGGTGCGGTACGGGCATGGTAGCCGCCCTCCCGCAGCCTGGCGCCCGCGGCTTAACCCTGGGGCCGGCCGTGTCCGGACGCCGCAGGGGGTTGTGTCTGCATTGCTTCGTGGATCTGCAGGGCGAACCACAGCTGGGCCAGGGTGGACGTTTCGGTCATGTCCAGGCCGGTCAGTTCGCTGATCTTCCGCATACGGTAAATGATTGTCTGCCGGTGGGCGAACAGGGCGGCCGCGGTTTTCTGCCAGGACCGTTGTGTGTCCAGGAAGGTTTTCAGGGTGAGGATCAAGTCCCCGTGCTCTCCCTGCTCGTACTCGAAAATCGGGCCCAGGAACCTCTGCACGAGAGCGTTGCCTTCCTCGAAGCTGGTGAGCCCCATCCACGAGGGTCCGTCGGCGTAGCGGACCACACTCTCGCCAGCGCTGGCTGCCGTCCCGAGGGCCCACAGCGATTCCTGCAGGGCACGCTGGATTCCGGCGGCCGTTGACCTTGTGCTGATCCCGACTCTGACATCCGGCCCTGTGGAATGCATCAGCAGATCATCGGTCAGCTCGGAAGAGATAGCCAGATGAAGGGTGTTGAACCGGCGGAAGCAGGCGGTGGGATAGCCGTGACGCCACAGATCGACATGGATGGTTGCCAGCCTTTCCTCGTCGTCCGCGGACATCGAGACAATCAGGAATTCACCAGACGGAACATCAAAATCGGCGAGGCGACTTTCGATATCGGCGATCCCGAGGCGTCCGTCGATGGCCTGCAGCAGGAATTCCGCCCCCAGCCGGCGTTGGTTTTCCAACGACAAAACCGTGCGGGAGAGTTCCAGCCCCAGGACTGTGGCCGCGTGGAGCAGGACGACCGGATCGGGATGGGGTTCGGAGTTCGGCAGCGCCACCAGCAGGGCGTTGGGGTGTGTCGGGATGTCCATCATCAGGACGTGCCTGTCTCGGAGGTGATGCCATTGGAACTTCTTGTTCCCAATGGGAGTCTGGCCAGTCAGCTGTGTCAGGTCCTCGTCGAGCGACCCGGGCAGCACCTGGCCGCCCGGGTACCACGGATGGAGGCACCGCCGGTCCAGAACGAACAGGTTCGAGTTGAGCTCGCTTGCAAGTCCCTGAAGGAGGCTCTGCCAATGGTCCTCGGAGGTGCCGGCCGTGCGCAGCAGGTCGTAGATGCGGGCCGTCTGGCGCAGCCGACGGGATTCCTCGAGCAGCGATGCCTCAGCGACAGAGCGGGCAATCGCAATGAACGGCAGCGGATAGGGGACATTGATCACGGGCAGCGGCAGCTTGTCGCAGGCCTCAAGAAATGCCGGCAAAAGCTCGGGGGCGTGCATCTTCTCTCCGATGGCCAGCGCACTGGCACCCGCCTTGATGAGCGCCTCAGCGAGCTCCACCTGCCCCTTGGCGTCGGCCGGGATGGACAGACCGTTTGTCATCATGAGTTCGCCGCCGGTGACCCATTCCCACAGCCGCGGCAGGTCAGAGGTGTGGGCCCATGTGACGCGGTTGGCCACGCCGCCCGCACCCGCCAGAAGGGTCAACCCGAGCTGCGGTTCGGCCAGCAGTTCGGCCACGGTGATCGCCATTCGGGGATTGTCCTGTTCTTGAATCGGAATGGCTCCCCGCAGCCGCTTATACACATGTATAGGCCATCCTTCTATTTGTAGTCAATCCGAGCATGTACGCCGTGACGCCGATCACCAAGAATTAAGTCAATGAAACTTCCCCGCTCAAAGACGAGCATTCACGAGAGAGGGTTTGCAATGAGCGCAACAACCAGCAATCTCATTGATGACGCCCCGCTGACCAAATTCCATAAAAAGCTGACGTTCTTCGCTTCCGGCGGCCCGTTCATCGACGGCTACGCGCTGTCAATCATTGGGATCGCGCTGATCACGATGGCTCCAGGACTACACATGAACCCGGCCGAAATCGGCATGGTGGGTGCCGCCAGTCTGGTAGGCATCTTCTTCGGTGGCGCGATCTTCGGATGGCTCACCGACAAGATCGGCCGGCACAAGATGTACATTGCCGACCTCCTGGCCCTGGCGGTGTTCTCTGCCCTCAACGGTTTCGCCACCGAGATCTGGCAGGTCGTCCTCTGCCGGTTCTTCCTCGGCATGGCCATCGGCGCCGACTACCCCATCGCCACTTCGCTCCTGGCCGAGTTCCTGCCCAAGAAGCACCGCGGCCGTCTCCTCGGCGCCACCTTCGTGGTCTGGGCGATCGGAGCAGCCGTTGCGTACGCCGTCGGATTCCTGCTCCGCGACGCCGGACCCGATGCCTGGCGCATCATGGTTGCCAGCCCGGCCCTCTTCGCCATCATCACGCTCTTGTTTCGCCTCGGAACCCCGGAATCCCCGCGCTGGCTGCTCTCCCGCGGCCGCCGCGATGAGGCGGACGCGGTCATCAAGAAGGTTTACGGCCGCCAATACGGCCTTAAGGACATTGCCTCGGACAGCGAAGGCCCCGCCAAACAGGGCCGGTTCCTGGACATTTTCCGGAATGGCTTCTGGAAGCGCACCCTGTTCGTCTCCATCTTCTGGACCGCCCAGGTCATCCCGCTCTTCGCCGTTTACACCTTCGCCCCGGACCTCCTCGGATCGATGGGCATGACAGGCGATGCCAACCTCTACGGCGGCTCGTTCCTGATCTCCATGCTGTTCGTCGTCGGCGGTGTCCCGGGATTGTGGCTCGTCGAGAAGATCGGACGCCGCAAGCTGCTCCTGTGGAGCTTCGGCATCATCGTGGTGGCATTGGCCATCCCGGCCTTTATCCCGAACGTCCAGGCCGCACCCCTCTTCATCGCCCTGGCCATCTTCGCCCTCGCCTCGGGCGCTTCCAGCTTCCTCGAGGTGGTCTACCCAAACGAACTCTTCCCCACAGAGGTCCGCGCCACGGCAGTGGGCTTCGGCACCGCTATCAGCCGGGTCGGCTCCGCTGCCAGCACCTACCTAATGCCGGTAGCCATCCTCAGTTTCGGCGCCGCAGGCTCTCTGCTCATCGGCGCGGTCATCTCGCTGGTCGGCCTGGTGGCCACCTTCCTGCTCGCGCCGGAAACCGCCAACAGGTCCCTCTCTGAGCTCACCACAGAAAACAAGCCGGTTACCCCGGCGTACAGCAAAGCAACTGAAGGATCCCTCTCATGACCACGCACAAGCCCATTGGCCCCGTCGACGCAACGAAGGTCCCCCGTTACGCGGGTCTGGGCACCTTCGCCCGGCTTCCCCAAATCGACCGGGTCCCGGACTACGACATTGCCATCGTGGGTGTGCCATTCGACGGCGGTACCTCTTACCGCCCGGGGGCCCGTTTCGGTCCGGCCGCTGTCCGTGAGGCCTCCCGCCTCCTGCGCCCGGGCTACCACCCGGAACTCGACGTCGAACCCGTCTACGAAGTCCAGGTCGTGGACGCCGGCGACATCGCCTGCACGCCCTATGACATCACCCGCGCAGTTCGCGAAATCGAAGAACAGGCGCTCCCGCTCCTCGGCGACGCAGACTCCGGCAAGAAGCTCATCTCCATCGGCGGTGACCACACGATCGCGCTGCCGATGCTGCGGGCCTTGAACAAGGTCCACGGCCCGGTCGCGTTGCTGCACTTCGACGCACACCTGGACACTTGGGACACCTACTTCGATCAGCCCATCACTCACGGCACCATCTTCCGGCGAGCATTCGAAGAAGGCCTGCTCATCGAAGACAAGTCGATGCATGTCGGCATCCGCGGGCCGGTCTACGACCGTAACGATTTCCTCCGCGACCACGAGTTCGGATTCCAGATCATCCGCTGCTCCGACCTGGACGTCATCGGTGTCCCGGCCGCCATCCAGCAGGTCAAGGACCGACTCGGCGACACCCCTGTGTACGTCTCGATCGACATCGACGTCCTGGATCCCTCCTACGCGCCGGGCACGGGCACCCCGGAAATGGGCGGCCTGCACTCGCGCGAACTGCTGGCGCTGCTCCGCGGCCTGAACGGCATCAACATCGTGGGCGCCGACGTCGTCGAGGTAGCTCCGGCCTACGACCACGCCGACATCACCACCGTGGCCGCTGCAACCCTGGTCTTTGACCTCCTGGGCCTGATGGTCAACCACAGCAAGGGCGCCACCATCTCCGGTTCTGAAGATCTGGAGTCCGCGGCCGTCTGAGCGGTTCCGTCCCGCCGCTCGCTGGTTCGCGGCGGGACCCTGCACGCTAGCGAACCATTGCGGGCCCGGCGGACCATCGCCGGGCCCGCAGCCGTACCCGGAACCCGCTCAGGAGTCCGATCCTCGCACCGCGTCGGGGCGCTGCCGGTTGTTGTAACAGGGTCCCGGAACAGTGTGGCGGCCAGGGGGCCGTTTCAGTTTGTCCCAAGCCACGTGCCCGGCGAAGAACGCCGAGTTTCGGCGCCCGGCGTATTGCGCCACCCTGTCGCGACGATGGCGATGTGTATTTCCTCTGCCGAGCGTTGGTCATGAAGTCTAGTTTTGGGATGTTCTCGGGCTGCGAACGAGCCGCACGAGCTCCGCCTCCGGGCCTGATAGTTGACGGGGGCCGTTCCACACCGCACGCAGCGCCCGGTGGAGGACAAGATCTTGGACCGGGATGATCTTTAGTTCTCCGGTCTTTACTTGGTCTGCCACTGCGAGGGTGCTCATCACTGAAGGACCCATGCCGGCCAAAACGCTTGTACGGATTGCGGCCGCGCTGCCAAGTTCGAGCAAGGGGGCCGCACGCTGGTACTCGGCCAATGCAAGGTCAAGCGTGATCCGGGTGCCTGACCCCGGTTCGCGGACCAGCAATGATGTTGATGCTAGCTCGGCAATGGAGATGGGTTGCCGTCGCCGGGTCCAGGGGTGTTTAGGATGAACGACGACGACGAGTTCGTCGCGGGCCACGGTGAGGTTATGCAGGGTGCGGGGGATGGTTGGGGATTCCACGAAACCTATATCGCAGGCTCCGCTGGTCACATCCTCAAATACCTGCGCGGAATTATGGACAAGCAGGTGTATTCGCACTTCGGGGTGCAGCTTTCCGAAGGTGCCAAGCCAACTGGGTACCAGGTGCTCGGCGACAGTCATGCTTGCGGCTACCGTCAGTGCGGTCCGCCGCTCAGCGCGCAGGGAATCGGTGGCCTGCAACATCTGCCGTGTTTCTGCGAGGATTCTTCGCGCCCAGTGGGCCACGACTGTGCCTTGGGGGGTGAGCGTGGAGCCTGTTGGACTGCGCTGCAGTAGGGTCATGCCCAGCTGGCGCTCCAACACTCTGATCGATCGGCTCGCGTTGGGTTGAGCCAGGCCCGCCTGTCGGCTGGCGGCGCTGAGGCTTCCGTAATCGTCCACTCCGACCACTAGTTCCAGTACGGCCAGATCCGGCCACTTTGCCATGCGCCAAGCATATAGCAATGCGATAGGTGTTGCGATTTTGATATACCCCTATGTAAAGAAGGCGGCTATCTCGGGACCATGTCTCCACCGAGAATTGGGAGATGAGTAGCCAGAAGGTCCAGCCAGGGCCTGGCGCACGCCGGCTCCGGGAGGATCGCAGACAAGCATGAGACAAGACATAGCCGCACCCCTCAGGGATGGACAACAGGGTGCGCTGCTTCCGCGGAACTCGCGGACCAAGCGCTTGCCCGGACTAACGGTGGTAGCGGCCGCCGTCGCGATCGCCTGGCTGATCCATTCGCTCGCACCGGTGATGCCCTTCCTGACAGCGTCGGTCATGCTGGGAATTCTTTCTGCGAATCTCCCCGGGATAAGTACGGCCGTGGAAGGAGTCCTGAAGCCTGGGCTGGTGCTTTCCGCCAAGCGGTTCATGCGGCTGGGAATCGCATTGCTGGGTCTCAAGCTCAGCCTGATCGATGTGGCTGCGCTCGGCTGGAAGACGCTGGCGATCGTGGTTGGCATCGTGCTGCTGACCTTTGTGGGAACGCTGGTCTTGGGCAAGGCGCTGAAACTTCCGGGCGATCAGCCCCTGCTTCTTGCCACAGGATTTTCCATCTGCGGTGCTTCCGCCATCGGAGCCATGAGCGGGGTCACTAAAACGGATCACCGCGACACCGTCGTTCCAATCGCCCTTGTGACGCTGTGCGGGACGCTGGCGATTGCGGTCCTTCCCGCGCTCAAGGGTCCCCTTGGCCTGGATACTGTTCAGTTCGGATATTGGGTCGGAGCCAGCGTCCACGATGTGGGGCAGGTTGTGGCAACGGCGCAGACGGCGGGCGCGGCTTCCCTTGCCGTTGCGCTCGTCATCAAGCTCACCCGTGTGCTGATGCTTGCTCCGATGGTCACCGGAGCAGCACTGGTGGGACGCCTCCGCCGCCGTCGGACGACAAAGGGCACTGACGATGCCGGTATTAAGCTTCCTCCGCTGATCCCGCTCTTCGTGGCCGGGTTCATGGCGATGATCGTTCTGCGGACGCTGGGGATCCTGCCACCCGTTGTCCTCGACGTTGCCGGCACGGTCCAGGACCTGCTGCTCGCCGCAGCCCTGTACGGGCTTGGGGCATCAGTGCAGGTCCGGTCCCTGCTCCAGACCAGTGGCAGGGCCATCATCACAGCGATGCTCTCCTGGGGTCTGATCGCGGCGCTGGCATTTGTGGGCGTGCACTTCATCTAGTCCTGCACCACCAACTGCTCGGGCGAAGCCCCGGCATCTGAGCCGTCCCGCGTTGCTCAATGATGCCGCGGCGCCATCCGTCGACGAACCCCCGTTGCGGCCGGAACTCGGGGAAGCGGGTGCGGCGCTGCGCGGGTCGTGCCTGGCCATGCGCCCGGCGGACTGCCCGGCAGTGCCCTCCACGTTGGTGAAGGGACTGGCCCCGGCGGGTTCTCTCCGCTCCAGTAGCGTGTGGAAAACGCAGGCGGTCCCCCTCGACATGATGCAGAGGGGAACCGCCTGTGGTAGTGGTGTTCCGGCGCGAAAGTGCCGTATTTGGTGGGTCCTGCCTAGCGTGCGACTTCGAAGAGGCCCGCGGCCCCCATGCCACCGCCGACACACATTGAAACCACGACGAATTGTTGGTCGCGGCGTCGCGCCTCAAGCAGGGCGCTGCCCACAGCACGCGACCCCGTCATCCCGTACGGGTGGCCCAGGGCGATCGCGCCGCCGTTGACATTCAGCCTCTCCGGGTCGATCCCCAGGAAGTCCCGGCAGTAAACCGCCTGCGAAGCGAAGGCCTCGTTCAGCTCCCACAGCCCGATGTCCTCAACGCCCAGCCCGTGGAGCTTCAGGAGCTTCGGGATGGCGGTGACCGGCCCGATCCCCATCTCGTCTGGCTCGCACCCGCTGATGGCGATGCCGCAGTAGTAGCCCAGTGGCTCCATGCCCAATGACGCCGCATAGTTGCTGTTCATCAGGACGTTGGCGGAGGCTCCGTCGGACAGCTGCGAGGCATTGCCGGCGCTCACAGTCGGATGCTCGGTGAATTCCCCGGGCCGCAGGACCGTGCGAAGCCCTGCCAGGGTAACGGCGGTGGTGCCGGGGCGCACGCCCTCATCTCGGGAGACGAGTTGTTCGAATTCCGTGACTTCACCGCTTTCCTTGTCGGTCCGCAACGTGGTCACCCGGATCGGCGCGATTTCGTCGTCAAATAGCCCGTTCGCCTGGGCGCGCGCCGCCCGTTGCTGGGACAGCGCGCCCATGTGGTCCTGAGCCTCGCGGCTGATGCCGTAGCGCTCGGCCACGAGTTCAGCCGTCCGTAACATCGGCATGTAGGTGCCGGGGTGGTTTGCCTCAAGCCACGGATCTCTGGTGCGGTAGCTGTTGAGGTGTTCATTCTGCACGAGCGAAATGGACTCGACTCCGCCGCCCACGGTCACCGCCATGGAGTCGACGAGGATCTGCTTGGCCGCGGTCGCGATTGCCATCAGGCCGGAGGAACATTGCCTGTCGATGGTCTGCCCGGGAACCGTCACCGGCAGCCCTGCGCGCAGCGCGCCCTGGCGGGCGACGTTGAAGCTTTGCGTCCCCTGTTGCGCGGCGGCACCCATGACGACGTCCTCGACCAGTGTCGGGTCGAGTCCAGTCTTGGCCAGTGCCGCAGCAATCGCGTGCCCGGCCAGCTCGGGAGCCGAAGTATTGTTGAAGGCCCCGCGGTGCGCCTTGCCAATGGGGGTACGGGCGGTGGCAACGATGGCTGCTCTGGTCATGGGTGCTCCTTGATATAAGCGGGACTTTTGACGTATGGAGGGCAGCGGGAGTGGGCACCGTGCCCCGGATTCAGGCGGCCGGGGCCTCGTAGAGCCGGGAGACGACTTCGGCGACGCAGCCTGGCTTCTTCGGCTCTCCGTTGAGCTCCTGTTCGACGGTGACCTGGACAGTTGAATGTGCCCAGTTGTCCTCGCGGTCAAGCGCCATCAGTTTGATCCGGCCGCGCACGCGCGAGCCGACCAGGACTGGCGCCGGGTAACGGACCTTGTTCGATCCGTAATTCACGCCCATGGATAGCCTGTCGATGCGGTACGTTTCGAAAAGGAACCCGGAGACCAGCGAGAGGGTCAGGTAACCGTGCACCAGCGTGGTGCCAAACGGGCCCGATGCCGCACGCTCGGTGTCGACGTGGATCCACTGGTGGTCGTTGGTCACCTTGGCGAAGGCATTGATGTCTTCCTGGGTGATGGTGCGCCATTCCGTGACGCCGATTTCCTCACCCACATGCTGCGCGAAGTCGTCGATGCCGTTGAAGATCCTCATGCCTTCGGGCCACCTGCCACGTACAGCACTTGGCCGGAAACGAACCCGGCATTCTCTGAGGCGAAGAAGGACACGGCGTTGGCGATGTCCGCGGGCTTTCCGGTACGGCGCACCGGAATCGCCGCGGCTGCCTTGGCAGTGAAGTCCTCGAAGGTGATGCCCATCCGCTCGGCGGTGGAGGCGGTCATCTCGGTTTCGATGAAGCCGGGGGCGATCGCATTGGCGGTCACGCCGAAGGGGCCCAGTTCCAGGGCAAGGGTTTTGGTGAAGCCCTGCAGCCCGGCCTTGGCCGCCGAGTAGTTGGCCTGGCCGCGGTTGCCCAGGGCCGAGGTGCTGGAGAGGTTGACGATGCGGCCCCACTTGGCTTCGACCATGTGCTTCTGGGCGGCGCGGGCGACGAGGAAGGATCCGCGCAGGTGCACGTCCATGACCAGGTCCCAGTCGGAGACTGTCATCTTGAAGAGCAGGTTGTCTCGGATGATGCCGGCGTTATTGACCACCACGACCGGAGGGCCCAACTCGTCTGCTGTGCGCGCGACGGCGGCCTCGACGGCGGTCTCGTCCGAGATGTCCGCGACGATGCCGATGGCTTTGTGGCCGTCTGCGGTCAGCTCGGCGGTGAGGGCCTCAAGCCCGGCCTTGTCGACGTCGATCGCTGCAATGTTGAATCCGTCGGACGCCAGGCGCCGGGCAATTTCGGCGCCGATGCCGCGTCCTGCTCCGGTGACCAGCACCGTGCGTTGTTGTTCAGTCATGATGAAACCTGTTTCCTTACTCTTGGGTGAAGTCGATGCCTGTCCCTGGCCGCCTAGCGGTACGTGACCCAGGCGCGCGGAAGATGGCCATGGTCGTTGAATGTCACCATCGTTTTCCCGGATGAACCGGTGACGATTTTTGTGACACCGGAATTTACGGTGACCCGGTTGAGTGCGAGCCATTGTGGAAAGCCGCCGTTGACAAGCCGGGCCGCTGCCCAGGCAATTGCGCCTGAGCTCGAGACGACCACTGCGTCCCGACCCGGCCCGAGCCCTTCGACCGCGTCGTCGAGGGCGGTATCAATCCGCTGTGTGAACGCGGAGAACGACTCCAGATAGTCGGCGTCGTGGTTGTTGGAGGCCCAGCGGGCAGAGGCTTTCTCGAGCAGCCGCTGGAAGGCTCGCGAGTCGGTTTTGGCGCTGGGGTCCTCTTCCGGATAGGCGTTCAGCAGGTCAGTCGCGTCGAATTCGTCCCAGCCTGGATCGACGACGGCGGTCGTGTCCCAGCCGGCAGCCTCGATGAGTCGCTGTGCCGTCTGGCGCTGGCGTTTCATGTTGCCGCTGACGACGCGGGTCGGAGTTGTGCCAGCCGCCAGCAAGTGTGCGCCGAGGGCTTGACTCTGGTCTTTGCCGCGTGTTGACAGCCGGTCGTAGTCCACGGTGCCGAAGGATGCTTGTCCATGCCGGACCAAATAGAGAACACTCACAGTCCCGACCGTAGCCAACGTGGCGGTTGGGAACCATCCCTCGTTGGCTATCGGGGTGCCAGCAGGATGCTTGCCCTACTCGTTGAGCGCGCCGGGATCCGCGTTGTGTTGAGGCCCATCGGTTCAGCTAGAACAGTCCGGATGGCCGGAGCGTCGTCGCAGGTCAACATCCTGCGAGGACTCGGTGAGCCGCGCGAACGTCACCTGGCGGTCTGCCCGCCCACGTGTACTTCTTCTCTGGATTGATCGGGAACAGCTAGCCTGCGCAGGCCAAGCGGTGCCAGGATCATCATCACGCTTACGGCCAGCAGGCTTACCCAACTGGCGGAATACCCCGTGTGGTCGGCCAGAATTCCGAAAAGCACCGGACCTGCGGCGAAGCCGGCGAACAACCCCATGGAGATCCGTCCCGTCGCTGCGCCGGCCCGGGAACCGGGGACCAGGCGCATGACAACAGTGAGCAGGATGACCATGGCGGCGGTTCCGGACAAACCATAGAGCGCGGTCCCGGTCCACATGAGGACTTGTGCTCCCCATAGCGACGAACCGGCTACCAGGCCTACGGCCACGGCGCTGAAGACGGCAATCAAGGCCAGCGGCACCCCGGGGGCCTTGAACCGCTCCGTCAGCCGGCCCCAGACCAACCGTGACACCAGGCCGCTCACCCCCAACACCACGCCGCACAGGGCGGCGATTTCGGCCCGCAGGTGTAGACCCTCGAAGGCGAAGAGGGGCAGGTAAGTGGCCAAGGTCTGGTACTGGACGCCGGAGAGGAATGCGTAGGCCACGAGCCACGCGAGTCCTACCGCCTTGACGCGGCGCGGTCGGTTCCGGAATGCACGTGTTGGAGCGGCGCATTGGGGACGGCCGTGGAGGTAGTGCAGGGCCACCCAGAGCGATATAGGCCAGGCTCGTGAACACCTGGATGAGCTGGACACCCGTTTGTTTCACGCCCACCAACATGCCGCGGCGGCCCGGCTCCACCCACAACGCCACCATGCCGTTGGTCAGCGGGTTGGCCAGGCCAAGGGCTTGCCCCGCCGAAGACAGCACTGACCCACAAACCGGCCATGGACTGGGACAAGGCTGCCGCGGCCATGGCGCACAGCCCGAAGCCATGGAGCATCAGGATGCCGGTGCGTTGTGACAACCGGTCGGCAGCCCAGCCGAGCGGCGTGGACAGGAGCGCCGCAGAAAGGCAGGCTACAACGGCGAAGGAGCCGAACTCAACGCGCGTCAGGTTCAAGTCCCGGGACAGCAAAGGGCCCAGGGCACTCACACCCGTAGTGAGCAGCGGACCGATCCCCGTGGCCAGGTCAGCACCGCGCCGAGGCTCATCAGGCCCGGGGTGGCCGATCTTGCGGGAACGGTGGTCACGGTCGGGTTCTCCTCAGTATGTGGCAGGACAGGTAGGCCGGTTTTGCCTTAGCAGGGGGTCCAGCGCCGAGCCACGGTGACTTGGCCTGATCAGGCAGTCGTAAGCTGTGCCATCACTCGCGCCGAGTCACGGTCGGGATTCACCAGGATCATGGCCAAAATGGCGCCGACGATCGCAGCAATGCCGAATATCTGGAAGGATTGTGCGTATCCGACAGCGGGTGAAACTGCCCGATCCACGATCATTCCAGTCAATGGCGGAGCAATAATGCCACCAATGGCCATCATGGCAAGGAACATGCCCAGCGAACCAGCTACTTGATTTCTGGGAGAGATCTGTGAAATGGCTGCGTTCATGATCGGAGCGAGGATGCAGCCGATTCCGTAGCCGATTGAGACGACTGCTACGACCACGATCGGCGTGCCGATATACGGCAGCACTGCCATCGAAACGCCGCACACAAGGAGTCCCGTTGCGGGGACAATTCCCCTCATGATCCTCGAGCTCACGCCACGGCTCATGAACTTGTCACTGAGGTACGTGCTTGAGAACATTGCAAGTATGGCCGCGATGCTGGGGAATCCGAACATGGCGCCGGCCTGGAACCGGGTGAAACCCAGTCCGACTTCGAAGTACGACGGCAACCACGTGAGGACAACGGTCAGCAGCGCGTACATGGGGATAACGGCTGCAAGTGCGCCCAGGAAGGTCCGCGTGCGGAAGATCGACATCCACGGAACAGCGGGAGCTGGAGTAGTGGCCGAACCCTTGACGCCCGGAATCCGGACTTCGCCGTAGGGTCCCGGCCGCCAGGTGAAGTACCACAGCACGCACCAGCCCAGGCCGACGAGCAGCATGGCAACGAAGGCCGAATGCCAGCCGAATTGAACGATGAGGAAGGCCAACGCCGGTGCAGCGGCGATCTTTGCCAACGAACTTGAGGACGCGATGAACGCTCCGGGCATGGACCGCTTTTCCATGGGGTGCCATGAATACACAGCCGTATGGATGAGCGCACCCGATGGGCCTTCTGTCAGGCCGAGCAGGAATCGGCTGGCCAGGAGAACCGCGAAACTGCCTGCGACGATTATGGGGACCATGCAGGCCGCCCAAATGACGGCCAATGCCATCAGGGACCATTTAAGAGTGGCCCACCTGTTGATGAGTCCGGCAAAGAACCCCCCGGCGGAGAACGCGAAGAAGAACGCGCTCGCGGTCAATCCGATTTGAGCTGATGTGAGCCCGAATTCGTCTTTGAGGGGCTGGGCGACAAGTCCAAGCAGGATCTTGTCGCTGTAGTTGATGGTGTAGAGCAAAACCAATACGGACGTCAGGCCCCACGCCTTTGCGCGTGACTCTTGACCCGATGGCGTCATTATTCCCGGCACTGCCTGCCGTGTGGTGACTTTGGACATGTCATGACCCTTCTAGTGTTGCGCACCTTCGCCCAACAACACGGACCGCTGATGCCTCGTGCTTGGCTGGCCGTGTTCGGACTAGCAATATGCGGGTATCCACTCGCCAGACGTCGAGTCCGTCGTTGACGTGAATCATGATGCGGCCTCTTCCTGTTGTCAGGTGAATCCACATGACGGTGCCATCAGGGCTGACATCATCGACCCAGCCAGAGTCTATTTCCCGCCCCTCCCGGCGCAGCTCGACGAACTCCCCACACCACAGGTACTTCCACCGCGTCATCAGGTAGGGTTCATTCCGCCTCAACGTTTGCATGAATCGAGTTCCTTCGCGTGCGGTCCCGGTAACTTCACTGTTTCTCAAGGGACCTTATTGTTGGATCGAGGGCTGCCGTTCCCGGCTTAGCGGAAGGCGGAGACGCCGGTGAGGCGCTGGCCCAAGATGAGGGTGTGGATTTCGTCGGTACCCTCGTAGGTCCGGACGGATTCGAGGTTGTTGGCGTGGCGCAGTGGTGAGTAGTCCAGGGTGATGCCGTTGCCGCCGAGGATGGTACGGGCCTCACGTGCGATCTTGATGGCTTCGCGGCAGTTGTTGAGTTTGCCCGCAGAGATCTGGTCCGGCTGCAGGCGGCCGGCATCCTTGAGTCGGCCCAGGTGCAGGGCGAGGAGGAACCCCTTATTGATTTCGAGGGCCATGTCCACCAGCTTCTGCTGCGTCAGCTGGTAGCCGGCCAACGGTTTGTCGAATTGCATACGCCCCTTGGAGTAGTCCAGGGCGACCTCAAACGAGTCGCGGGCCGCGCCCATTGCACCCCAGATAATCCCGTAGCGAGCCTCGTTCAGGCAGGAGAACGGGCCCTTGAGCCCGACGACGTTCGGCAGCACCGCGGATTCGGGCAGCCGCACGTCGGTGAGTTCGATGTCGCACTGGATGGAGGAGCGCATGGACAGTTTCGGTCCGATCGGGGTGGCAGTGAATCCCGGGGTTGATGTGGGCGCCAGGAAGCCCCGCACGCCGTCTTCGGTCTGGGCCCAGATGATGGCGACCTGGGCCACGGACGCCAGCCCAATCCAGCGTTTGGTGCCGGTGAGAACCCAGTCACTGCCGTCGCGGCGGGCGAAGGTGGTCATGCTGCCAGGATCGGACCCTGCGGTGGGTTCGGTAAGGCCAAAGCAGCCGATCGCCTCGCCTTTGGCCATCGCCGGCAGCCACTCCTGTTTTTGTTCCTCGGAGCCGTGCTTGTAGATGGCGCTCATGGCCAGGGAGCCCTGCACGGAAACAAGGGTCCGCGTCCCGGAGTCGCCGGCTTCCAGCTCCGCACCTGCCAGGCCGTACTCAACGGCGGAGCGTCCGGCGCAGCCGTAGCCTTTCAGGTGCATGCCCAGCAGTCCGAGCTTGGCCAGTTCCGGGACGATCTCCACCGGGAAGTGGCCCTTTTCATACCAGCCTGAAATGTTCGGCTTGATCTCGCTGTCCACAAAGGACCGGACCAAATCGCGCAGCGCAAGCTCTTCCGGGGTGAGCAAGGAGTCAAAGTCAATCAGGTCACTGATGTCAGACATGGGGGGCCTTTCGCCGTGGTCGAGTGGTAGGGGAGCGAAGGGGCGCCGAGGCCCCGCCGCGGCATCAGCTCCAGTTGTAGAAGCCCTTGCCGGTCTTGCGTCCGAGGTGCCCGGCAGCAACCAGGTCGCGCAGGATTTGCGGCGGTGAGAAGCGGTCACCCAAGGTTGAGTGAAGGTACTCGGCGATGCGGAGGCGCACATCAAGCCCCACAATGTCCGTTGTCTTCAGGGGGCCGGTGGGGTGTTTGTAGCCCAAAACCATGGCGTTGTCGATGTCCTCGGCAGATGCGACGCCTTCCTCGAGCATGCGCATCGCCTCCAGTGCGATGACGACGCCCAGGCGGGAGGAGGCGAAGCCGGGTGCGTCCTTGACCACGACGGCGGTCTTGCCGAGTCCGGACACCCAGCGCCTCGCGGCAGCGACCGTCTCTTCGGTGGTCTTTTCACCAACGACCACCTCGATGAGCGTCGAGGCGGGGACGGGGTTGAAGAAGTGCAGGCCCAGGAACGACTCAGGCCTGGGCAGCGCCTCGGCGAGCCTGCTGACCGACAGGGACGACGTATTGGTTGCCAGATAGGCGTGCGGGGAAACGTGTTCCGCTACGGCGCTGAGTGCGGTCGCTTTCAGCTTTGCGTCCTCGGGAACTGCCTCGACGACGAGGTCGCAGGAGGCGAAGGCGGCGTAGTCGGTACTCGTTTCGAACCTCTTCAGGACCTCATTGCGGTCCCCTGATGCGACGCCGCGGTCAAACGACGCGGCGACCGAAGCGGCGACGCGCTTCTGGGCGCCGCGGGCGGAGTCGTCGTCGCGCTCGACGACGGTCACTTTCGAACCGTTGAGAAGGAAGGCATGGGCGATGCCGGCACCCATGCGGCCTCCGCCCAGTACCCCGACTGTGGCGGGCAGGAGCCCGGAAGGCGTGTCGAAGGGCGCTTCGATGGTGTTGGTCATGACTGCTTCTTCCTGTCCAAGAACTGCTGCATGCGGTCGAATTTGGCCGCGGATTCGAAGAGGATCCCTTGTGCCAGGTTGTCGATGAGTGGATGGACCTCCCGCGGCGAGTGAAAGACGGTTTTTGTCAGGCGCACGGCGAGGGTGTCCTGCCGAGCAACGCGGTCGGCCAGGGCGTGGGCGGCATCCAGAAGGTGCCCGGGTTCAACGAGTTCCGTGATCAGACCGGCGCTGAGGCATTCCTGGCCCGTCAGGGTGCGCCCCCCGAGGAGGATTTCCTTGGCCAAGGGTTCCCCGACGAGCTCACGCAGTCGCCATGTTGCCCCGGCGGCGGCCATGATGCCCAGTCCGGTTTCCGGGTTGCCCATCCGCAGGCCCGGCGTGCCGATGCGGAAATCGGCCGCGTAGGCCAGTTCCGCTCCGCCACCGAGCGCGAAGCCGTCCAGTGCCGCGATAACGGGCATGGGAAGCTTCGCGATCCGGTCAAAGACGCCGGAGTTGATCCCGGCCAAGGCGTCATCCTGACGACGTCCGCGCAACTGGGCGATGTCCGCACCGGAGGCAAAAATGGCCTTTGTTCCCGAGGCTGGCTCACCGGGAGTGCCGGAGAGAATCAAGACTTTGGGTGTCCGTTCAAGGTGCGCACAGACTGCATGCAGCTCGTCGACAATGGCTTGATCAATTGCATTACGCACCTCCGGCCTGTGCAGCCGGACCGCCAAACGGTCCCCGCGTTCCTCAATCAGCAGCGCCGTGAAGGACGATGCGTCCAGCGACGTCCCGGCGTCGTTCACCACCGCCGTCATCAGACACCCTCGATGAGCAGGGCTGTTCCCTGGCCGACGCCGACGCACATGGTCGCGAGGCCGAGCTTGCGGGCGTTGCGCGTGAGTTCGCGTTCCATGCGCCCGAGCAGGGTGACGACGAGCCGGGACCCGGAAGACCCGAGCGGATGGCCGAGGGCGATAGCGCCGCCGTCGGAATTCACGATGTCCTCTTCCAGCTTGAGTTCGCGCATGACGGCGAGCGATTGGGAAGCGAAGGCCTCGTTGAGTTCGACGGCGCCCAGGTCACTGACCGAGAGCCCGGCGCGATCCAGCACCTTGCGGGTAGCGGGGACGGGACCTATGCCCATCACTTCAGGCGCCACTCCCGCGGAGCTGCCCTCGAGGATCCTCGCCCGCGGCGTCAACCCGTATTTCCGCACAGCGGCCTCGGAGGCGACGATGATGGCGGACGATCCGTCGTTGAGGGTTGAGGCATTGCCGGCAGTGACCACGGAGCCGCCTCTGACCACGGGCCTGAGTCCGGCGAGGACGTCCATTGTGGTTTCGGGGCGGGGTCCCTCGTCGGTGTCCACGAGAGTGATGGCGCCCATGCGTCCGGTGATGCTCACGGGCACGATCTCGTCGGCGAACCGGCCGGCGGTGATGGCCGCCAGCGCCCGTTCATGGGAACGGACGGCAAAGGCGTCACAGTCGTCACGCGACGTGCCGTAAACCCGCGCCACTTCTTCTGCGGTCTCCGGCATGGAGAACGCGGCCTTGCCGTCGCGGGAGTGCTGCCCGGAGAGGAACGCCGGGTTGGTGAAGCGCCAGCCGATGGACGTGTCGAAGACGGCTCCGGGCTTGGCAAAGGCCTTGTCAGGTTTTTCCATGACCCAGGGGGCGCGGCTCATCGACTCCACACCGCCCGCCACCACGATGTCCGCGGCGCCGGCCTTGACCATGTGGGAGGCCATGATGATGGCGGACAGACCGGAGGCGCAGAGGCGGTTGACGGTGATGCCCGGGACGCTGTCCGGGTAGCCGTTCAGGAGCCAGGCCATGCGGGCCACGTTGCGGTTCTCCTCACCGGCGCCGTTGGCGTTGCCGAGGATCACCTCATCCACAACGGCCGGGTCAATACCGGCGCGTTCGACGGCGGCGCGCACGGTGAGTGCCGCAAGGTCGTCAGGGCGCATCGACGAGAGGGAGCCGCCGTAGCGGCCCACGGGCGTGCGGGCGCCACCAATCAGGAAGGCCTCAGCCATATCTTTTTCATTCCTTAAGTTCGTGTCCGTGTAGGTCTGTCGATCCGCGGTAAGGGAGCGGGAAGCTCAGTTGAAGGCGGAGATGCCGGTTATGTCGCGGCCCACGATGAGCGCCTGCATGGAGTCGGTTCCCTCATAGGTGGAGACGACTTCCATGTCGGTCATGTGGCGGATGACGTGGTTCTCCAGGAGCAGGCCGTTGCCGCCCAGCAGGTCGCGTGCCTCGTTGCAGATCCACTTGCCTTTTTGGGCGGTGGCCATTTTGACCATGGACGCCTGGGCATTGGTGAGCTGGCCGCGGTCGGCGAGTTCGACCATCCGCGTGCACAGCAGCTGCATGGTGGTCAGCTCGCTGAGCATGTTCGCCAGCCGGGATTGAACCAGTTGGTAGGACCCGATCGGCTTGCCGAACTGGTGGCGGGTCTGGGCATACTCGGCGGCAATCTCGAAAACTGCCATGGCATGGCCGACGGCTTCCCAGGCAGCCCCGCCACGGGTCGCCTGCAGGACCCGGGACACGTCGCGGAAGGAGTGGCAACCTTCCAGCCTGGTGGCCGCGGGCAGGCGCATTTCCTCGATGACGATGTCGGCCTGCAGGATGGCCCGCTTGCCCACCTTGCCGGTGATCACGGTGGGGGAGTAGCCCGCCGGGTAGCGGCCGTCGTCGTTCTTTTCGACAACGAACGCGTTGACGTTCCCGTCCTCGGTGTTGCGAGCGAATAGGACAATAACGTCCGCGACATGTCCGTTGCCGATCCACCGCTTGTGCCCGTTGATCACCCACTGGTCCCCGTCGCGGCGGGCATGGGTTTCCAGCGCGACGGAGTCCGAGCCGTGGTCCGGTTCGGTCAACGCGAAGGCTCCTGTTTTTTCAATCCGTGCCAGGGCAGGAAGCCAGCGTTCCTTTTGCTGTTCGCTGCCGAGGATATTCAGTGCTCCCATGCAGAGATTGGAGTGCACACCAAGGAAAGTGTTCAGGCTGCCGTCCGCGCGGGCCATCTCACGGGCCACCATGCCGGCGGCTTTGCGGCTCATGCCCGGGCAGCCATAGCCCTGGATGATAGTGCCGGTGATGCCCAACTTAGCCAGCGGAGGCAGCAGCATGGCGGGGAACTCTGCCTTCTCCCAGTACTCGTTGATGACAGGCAGAACTTGATCCTCGGCGAACGCCCGGACCTTGTCCCGGATGCCGATCTCCTCCGGGCTGAGGTCATCATCCAGTTGGAAGTAGTCGGAGGTTGCTGTTTGACGGTCGGCCGTTGTGCTCATCTGTGAACCTTTCAAATGCAGTACTGAGCCGGTCTGCGCCGGTGCCGGTCGGGCTGTGGTGTGGACCTTGGAGGTCAGCGGCGGATCGAGCCGCCGTCGACCACCAGCGTTTGCCCGGTCACGAACCCGGCGCCCGGGGAGAGGAAGAAACGGGTAGGGCCAACATAGTCCTCGACCACTGACGCCCGTTTGATGGCCCTAGTCTCGATGTTCTTGGCCTCGCCACCGGCAAGTTGGGTGGCCAGCGGCGTCATGACCAGTCCTGGGGCGATTACGTTGACCGTGATGTTGTGGGCACCCATCTCCGCGGCGAGGCTGCGCGAGAAACCGATGATACCGGCCTTGGACGCAGCGTAGGCTGCCGCGCCGGCGGGCGCCTTGAACACGGTTCCGGAGGAGAACAGCACGATCCGGCCGCCATCCTCCACCAAGTCGGCGACACCCTGGATGAAGTTCAGCGTTCCGTGCAGATTAAGGATGAGCGCACGTTCCCACTCGGCCTTGGGCATGTCCATGAACGGGCCGAAGACACCGACGCCTGCGCAGTGGACCAGCGAGTGGATGCTCGTGCGGCCCTGCGCCGCGAGGGACTCGCGCACGGCGGCCGGGGCGTCACCGGCAACATCGCCGGCCACGTAGTTCACCCCGTCAAGCGGGTTGCTGGGCAGGGACCGGGAGACAGATGTGACCTCCCAGTCGTTCCTCAGATCTTTGGCTAAGGCTTCGCCGATGCCGGATGAGCCTCCGCTGAGGACCAAAGCCGGGCGATTGCTGTTGTCCGTCATCACTTGCCGCCTTCAATAGTGGACTCAAGGAATCCGATAATCAGGTTCCAGGTCTCCTGTGGGTGGGTGATATTCGGGCAATGTTTGTACGGCAACAACTCGGCTCGGGCGTTGGAAAGCACAACCTGAAGGTTTTTGGACCAGCCGCTTTCCAGCAGCGTGTCCCCGGTGCACTCCACGAGGAAAACTGGGGTTGCCACGCCCTGAAGGGGTACGGGGTACGGGTCGGCCGGCCGCTCAACCTTGAGAGCCTCCGGTACCGGCATGTGTGGTGCCCGCATCGCAGTGAAGTGCCCGGGCGCCGTTGCCCAGTGCATGCGGGCCTCGAGCTGGTCTACCGTGCCGGCGGATTCGTCGCACAGGATGTCCACGATCTCTTCGAGACGGGCCCTGGTGCCATCGAAGTCGCCGATTCTGGCCATGCCCGGTGCTTTCCACGGGCCGCCGGTGCCGTTGATGGTGGTGACCGAGGCGATCCGCCCGCGATATGCCTCATCTGCAAGTGCCCGCAGGGCAACCGAACCGCCAAAGGAGTTTCCGACGAGGTGCACGGGCCCGGTGATGCCGAGCTGGTCCAATAGGGCGAAGATGTGGCGGATGCGGAAGGCGAACGGTGAGACGTCCACCCGGATCGACTTGGCCGATCCACCGTAACCGAGGAAGTCGGGGGCGATGACGCGGAATTTCGCCGCGGCCAGGGGAAGGATGTGGCTCCAGGTCACGTCCGAGCTGCCGCCCCAGGCGCCGTCGTGCAGGAATACAACGGGAACGCCGTCCTCGGGGCCTCCGGAGAAGTACCGGGTTTCCAGATTGGCGACGATCGTCGTCGTCTCAGTGATCAATGATGTCTCGGTGAGCAAGGGAGTCTCCGGGGATGTGGTTTGGGATGGTATGTAAGCAGGGAGCTGGTCAGTCGAGGTCGTAGTCTTCCGTACGCACATGGCTGGTGCGTTCAAAGTATTCGCGGGCCGGCAGCGGCCACATGATGGTGGAGCGGCCCTCGGCGTTCATGTACCAGCTGTGGGTCTTGGACCAGCCCCAGGTGCGCTTGGCGCTGGCTTCGGTGATCTCTTTGTCGTATTTGGCAAACACGTCAGCGCGCACGGACATGGCACGGTGGCCGCCGACTGCCAGCGTCTTCACGGCATCGATCATGTAGTTGGCCTGGCATTCGAGGAAGAACACCAGGTTCCCGTGAACAACCGTGTTGGTGTTGGGCCCGTACATGCAGAAGAAGTTCGGGTAGCCAGGCAGCGTCACGCCCAGGTAGGCGCTCGCGTCGATGCCCCAGGTCTCGTGCAAGTCCTTGCCCCCGACGCCTGCCACGGACATGGGCAACAGGAAGTCGGACGCCTTGAAGCCGGTGCCGAGCAAAATGATGTCGGCCGGGATGTGCTCGTCGCCAAGCCACACGCCGTCGGAGTCGATGCGGTTCACTCCCTGGCTGATCAATCGGACGTTGTCCCGCTTGAGCGTCTTCACCCACGTGCCGTCGTCGCAGATGACCCGCTTGGCGGCCGGCGGGTAGTCGGGGGTAATCTGCTTGCGCAGTTCCTCGTCGTCCCCTGCCTGCGCTTCCAAGTATGCGGTCAGCTCTTGGCGCAGTGCCTCGTTGGCGGCGGAGACCGAGACCTCGGTAGGCGGGAAGTCTGGGTCAACGGTAGCGGCCGGCAGGTTGCCGATGAGCCGGGGCAAGAAGATGGAGAAGCGGTAGTACGCGCGGTACTGGTTCAGGTTGCTCAGAAGCCAGCGTTCACCGTATTCGATCTCCTGGCGCAGCATCGGGGTGGGACGTAGCCACGGGGCGCTGCGCTGGAAAATGGTGACCTTCTCGGCGACTTTCGCCACGGCGGGTGCGAATTGCAGGGCGCTGGCGCCCGTGCCAATGACGACGACGCGCTTGCCGCTGAAGTCGACACCGTGGTCCCACTGGGCCGAGTGAACTACGGGGCCTTTGAAGGCATCCAGGCCCGGAAGGTTGGGGATCGAGGGCCGATTGAGCTGACCCACGGCGCTGACGACAATGTTGGATTCGATGGGTTCCACGACGCCTGCAGCGGTCTTGGTTTCAAGGGTCCAGGTTCCCGTTTCCTCGTCCCAGCGGGTGGCCGTGACCTCGGTGCCGAAGACAACATGCTCAAGCAGGCCGTTATCGGCTGCGAACTGGTGCAAGTAGCCGTGGATCTTGTCCTGGCGGCCATAGTGGGTTTCCCAGTCGTGCTGGACAAAGGAATAGGTGTAGATGTGGCTCCGGACATCGGTGCGGCAGTCGGGGTACGTGTTTTCCCACCAGGTGCCGCCGACGTCCAGGCTCTTCTCAATGATCTTGAACGGAACACCCGCCTGCTTCAGCCGCAGGCCGGCCAATAGGCCGGAGAACCCTGCACCGATCACCACGGCGTTGAGTTGAGTGTCCGGGGCGATGTCCTGGAGCATCCACGTGGGCTGGCGCGGGTCCACGTTGTTGGGGGTGAATGCGACCGGAGCCATGGCCTGGGCATCTTCGTTTTCGCCGCCCATCAACCACGTGGAAAGCGTTCGCCGCAGCGACTGGTCAGGGACAGCTGCCCATTCGTCCTGGGTGGCGAGGAAGGGAGCGAGCAGTTCGAAGCAACAAGCGCGGGCTTCCGCCTCGGTTGCCGGATCCAGGCCGCTGAGCGGAAGCGTCTTCAGGTTCGGCCGCCATTCATCGCGCAACACCGAGCTGTCGCCAGTGACGTGGGCCGTGAGCATGACCAAGGCCGGCACCTGGGCAGACTCGAGGTGGGCGGCGAGTTCTTCTTCGGTGACCTGCGTCGAATTGCGATCCAGGGTCTTGTTCATTTCTTCTCCGTAAGGCAGTTATATAAGGGAGCAGCGGGCTCGTCGGCCGTCAGCGTGTCCAGCAATCAAGGCTGTCAAGGAATGGCCGCACCGTTGCGGCGACCTCCTGCGGGTTTTCGAAGGCCACGAGGTGTCCGCCTTTCGCAAAGCGGAGTTCGGCACCTGCGATCGAAGCAGCGAGTTGTTCGATGGCCGCACGGGGGGTGCTCCGGTCGTTCTTGCCGCCGACGACGAGGGTTGGTGGCGGTGAGTCCGTATGAAAGGCGCCTACCTGGGTCATGGCCTCGAAATATTCGGCGATGGTGCTGCCGCCTGCCCTGAGGAACTGCGCGCGGGCCTGCCGGACCAGGGGGTCGGCCGCGTTTTGCGACTTGTCGCCGAACCAGCGGTGCATCGTCATTTCCTCGGCCCGTTCGAGCCCGTTCGGGGACCGGACCTCGGCTGCTCGTGCCAGGGTTCCGCGGGTCGCTGCGTCGTCGTACGCTCCCCGGGTTGCCATCAGGATCTGTGCGTCCACGCGGTCCGGAAAACTGCCAGTGACGGCCTGGGCAACCATGCCGCCCAGCGAGATGCCCAGGATGACCGAGCTCTCGACGTTTTCGGCGTCCCACATCGCGGCGATGTCCTGGGCAACGAGTCCTAGGGTGGGGGCGTAATCTCCGTGCGTGCTGCTGCCATGTCCGCGGAAGTCCAGAGCGAGCAGTCGGTACTCTTTGCCGAGCGCCTCAGCCAAGGGTGCGTACCAGGACCCGTCCAGCGCCAACGAGTGCAGGCAGGTGATCAGGCGCGGACCTTCGCCGTACTGGCGATAGGCCAGAGTGGTTCCATCGGTGCCGGCAAGCTTTTGCAGGGCCTCAGCCAATCTGGTTCTCCTCCCTGATACGCTGTTCGGCGAGTTCGACTTCGCTCCGAAGGCGGTCGGACATGTCGTGGAAATAGGATTTGAACAGATCAGAGTCCCTACGCATCTCCTGGCGTCGCGGCCGCTCGAGCTCGATCTTCATATCCACCACCATGCGGCCGGGCCGGCTGGCCATCAGGATAACGCGGTCGCTGAGCAGGATTGCTTCTTCGAGGTCGTGGGTTACAAATATGACCGTGGGCCGTTCCGCTTCCCAGAGCTGGGTGAACTCCTCCTGCTGGATCGCGCGGGTCTGTGCGTCAAGGGCCGCGAACGGCTCATCCATCAACAGGACCTTCGGGTTCTGCACCAGGGTACGTGCGATGGCAACGCGCTGGCGCATGCCTTGCGAGAGGTGCAGAACATCGGAGTCGGCAAACTCGTGCAGACGGACGCGGCGGAGCCAGGCCTCGGCACGTTCGCGCCGATCTTCCTTGGGCACTCCGCGGATTTCCATCCCGAGCTCGACGTTGCTGCGGACCCGGCGCCAGGGAAGAAGAGCGTCACGGGCGAACAGGAAGGCCGCGTCGTTGCTTCCGGGTCGCACCTCGTGGCCGTCGATGCGGACTTTCCCGCTGCGAGGCTTCAAGAGGCTGCCCACCATGCCGAGGGCCGTCGTCTTGCCGCAGCCGGACGGGCCCACAATGCTGACGAACTCGGAAGGTTCGATTCGCAGGTTGAAGTTGTCCAAGACCCGCACCGGCCGGTTGCCGTGGAGGAAGCTGTGGTTCACGTTCTCGAACTCGACGGAAACACCTTTAGCTGTGGTGGGCTGCGCTGCCGTTTCAGTCACGACAGTCTCACCATCGCCGTTCGAGCGGAGGGTGGTATTGGGCATTATCGCTCCAGTCATTATGTGGGGGCCGACCCGGTTGGCAGTCTTCCTTGGCTGACGTTGCTGAGCCGGCACCAAGGATGATCACGCCGGAACAGCAAGAACATGAGGAAACCGGAAGGCTGATCCTGTGGTGCACGTCACCCACTGGTCCATGAATCGTTGAACACCTCGGCAAAAGAGTCAAGGAAAAGGCGGCCCATCCGGGGCTATCGCCTCGATAGCGATTAGGACATTGCTCCCGGTCGCGAATGGACGGAAGCTGTCTCAAACGCACCATTGCCACGAGGGCCCGCCGTGCGTGGGAACAGCCGCACACACAGGGCGCGCATCAATCAGGAGGACGTCGGATGACGAGCACAGTCACCACCACCCGCAAAAAGTCGGGCCAGACCACATTCGATTTCACGGGCCAGGTCGTCATCGTGACAGGTGCTTCCGGAGGCATCGGTTCGGCCCTTGCCGACAAGTTCGCCCAGGCCGGCGCTGATCTGGTGCTGCACGGACGCAAGGCCGAGGCGCTGGAAGCGAAGGCCGCCCAAATCCGCGAACTCGGACGCAAAGCGGTCGTGGTTACCGGCAACATCAAGGAACCCGAGACCGCCGATGCGCTGGTCCGCGCCGCCCTGGAGGAATTCGGCCGCATCGACGTCCTCATCAACAACGCTGGCGGCAACTTCGCAGCACGCCTCGAAGACCTGTCCGCCAACGCCTGGAACGCGACGATCGGCACCAACCTCACCGGCGCCTTCCACGCCTCGGTCGCTTGCCTCCCGGTCTTCGAGAAGCAGGGTGGCGGCAACATCATCAACGTCGGCTCGGGTTCGGCGAACTACGCCCACCCGATGCGTGGCGCATATGCAGCTGCCAAAGCAGGGCTTGCCTCGTTGACCAAGACGATGTCCTGGGAATGGGCAGACCGCGGCGTGCGCGCCAACTGCGTCGAGCCTGGCGCCACCTTGACCCCATCTTCGCGCTTTGCCTCGCCGGACGTAGAGAAGTCCTTCGGTGAGTTCCTGGCCCTGGGCCGTGTGGGCCTGCCGGAGGAAGTTGCCGACGCTTGCCTGTACCTGTGCTCCGACGCTTCGAGCTTCATCACCGGAACGGTCCTGCAGGTCACCGGAGGACCGCACACCTCGTCGCCTTTGGACTCAAAGCTCGTCCGGGCGCCGCGCAATGCGTAACTCATCCAGCATTACCCAAGACAGCAAGGGAAGGGTTTGACATGGGAACGATCGCCAAGGCGGAAACTCTGCCCGCCTCCGCAGACTCGCCGGCCTACAACGACAGCACGATCCTCGCCGAGCGCCGCCGATCAAAGATCAAGCGGGAGCTGACCGTTTGGGCGCTGCGGATCGGCGCGCTCGTCGTCTTCGTCTTCGGCTGGGCCTTCGCGACCGGCCAGCGGATCGTGGATCCTACGCTGGTTTCGACCCCCGGTGAAGTCGGAACGTCCTTTGTCAAGCAACTGGGGGATGGAACCTTCTGGGTTGATGTGACCGCGACCTTCAGCGGGGCCATGGCCGGCTTGGTCGCCGGTGCGGCCCTGGGTATCCTGGCTGGCGTCATCTTCGCCCGCGTTGAGGTTCTGCATGTTGCGGCCAGGCCTTTTCTGACCTTGATGAACAGCCTTCCGCGCCCGGCATTGGCGCCGATCTTCATCCTCTGGTTCGGTCTGGGGTTCGGCCCGAAGGCCCTTGTCGCCTTCAGCGTTGTGTTCTTCGTGCTGATGACCAGCACGATGGGTGCCTTGCAGGGCATTGACCACGACATCAAGCAACTGACTCAGTCGCTGGGTATGACGCGGAAGCAGCGCTTCTTCAAGATCGAACTGCCTTCGGCGCTGCCGTCCATCGTTGGCGGCCTGCGCCTTGGCGCGGTGTACTCGGTGCTCGGTGCAGTGGTCTCGGAAATGGTCGGCGCGTACACCGGCCTGGGCCAGCGGCTAGTCGTGGTGACAAACAACTTCCAGGTTTCGGAGACCTTTGCCATCCTGCTCGCGATGGGCTTCTTGTCGATGATCCTTGACCTTTCCATCTCGGTCCTGCAGAAGCTTGTGACCAAGTGGACGCGATAGCCAGGCATCGGCCCGGCAACCATCCATATTAGGGCGACACCGGCAGGGGCGACGCTGCCCTGGCCGGCGTCTGTATAACAAAAGGACGCCATGCACATCGTCGACTCCGGCCAAGCAATTCCCGCCCACCGGGTGGACCACTCTCAGCTGTTCAGCCTGGCTGGCAGCTCCTATGTGGTTCTTGGGGCCGGCGGCGGGATCGGTGAGCACGTCTGCAGGACGATCGTTGGGATTGGCGGCCGCGTCCTATGCGTGGATATCAACGAGGAACCGGTGGCCGCGGTTGCAGCTTCACTGCGGATGCCCTTCCTCGCGTCGTCGGCAAGCACGGCGGGCTGACCGCTCCCGGCTATGGGCCCGCCAAAGCGGCCTTGCAGGTGTGGGTCAAGCAGATGGCTGCCGAACACGGACCCCGCGGCGTCCGCGTCAATGCCGTGGCGCCCGGGCTCTTCCTTTCACCCAGATACCTGGCCAGGGAACGAAGCAGCAGCGATGCGCAGGCACTGGCTGCCCGCCCCATGCTCAGGCGGCTCGGCCAACCATTCGAAATAGCCGCAACCATCGCGTTCCTGTTGTCTCCGGCAGCCGGATACATCACGGGTACAACCATCCCGGTCGAGGGCGGTTCCTTGTCGAGGGACTCTACGGGGCTTGATGCCTTACCGGGGTGATTCCAGGCGGGATTGTCGTCTGAAGCGCTTTGTGACCGACGAGGGATTCCCCCGCCGGGAGTGTGGGCGGAGTAACGTGGCCATCATTGGCCTGTGGCCGTGTCAGACAAGGAAAGGGCACCATGAGATTTGCGCAGCTGCGCTACCTGGAGGCAGCGCTTCGGACCGGTTCGTTCCGGCAAGCCGCCAAGGAACTTGATATCTCCCAGCCGACCATCACCAACCAGGTGCAGCGGCTCGAAGAGGATTTGGGCGTTATCTTGGTGACTCGCGGCGCCAAAGGCGTACGGCCGACCTACGCGGCCGATAGGATCATGCCCCACGTCGTCGCCGCAGTCCAGGCGGAGAAGATGCTGCGCGCCGAAGCCAGTGCGATTGGTGGGCTGAAACTGGGGACAGTCCGGCTCGGCACGGTGCCGGCCGCGTCCCAGACGATCCTTCCCCGGACGGTCAAACGCCTGCTGACCGAATTCCCCAACGTGCGTTTCGAGGTCGACGAGGGCCCGTCGAAGCACGTTGTCCGTGGCGTCCTCAGTGGCCAAATCGACGTGGGCCTGGTGACGCGCCTGCCCGGCATCGAATTGACCCCGGCCGAGGACGCCTTGTTGCACCATATCGACCTGATCCAAGGCAGACTGGTGCTGGCGGTACCTGAGGGACATCGGCTCGCCGAGAAGGACGACTTCCAACCGTCCGACCTGGAGGGTGAGCCGCTGATCTTCCCCGCGGAATCAAGCATCCTGCGTGTGGCGTGGGAACGGTTGCTCGAGGGCATCGAGGCGAGAATTGTCTACACCACGCCCAACGCGGAGGCATCGCAAGCCATGGTGCGCGCCGGCGTCGGCATCTGCATGGCAAACACGCTTCTCGATTCGACCGTAAGCGGAAACGGTGTTTCGCTCGTTCCGCTGCCCTTCGAGTGGGCGCATGCATGCACCTCTGCCATCGTCAGGAAGGACGAGGCCAGGTCCTCGGCCGTCCAAGCGTTCCTGCGCCTCCTACGGGAAGCCGCCAAGACCTTCTAGCTGCCGGGCCACCCCCAGAGGGTGGCCTCGCCGGGTTGGTGATGCCGCCGTCGTGCGGGCCATTTGCGCGCCCCCACGACGGCGGCAGACACCTGCCCCCTTCCGCTGATCCCGCTTTTGTACGGCCCTGTTTGCGTGCCGTCGCTGTGCCGTGTCCGCGGGTCTTCCGATAGCGCAGTGGTATCACCCTGCCACGGCTGGCGAGCTTCCCAGGGCCGGGTTCGCTCACGAGACTGAAATCACACCGGGCGTGACCACTATCCGCCCGGATCCGACGTTCAGTGAGGTGCCCCCAGTTGTTAGTTGACACAGCCCAGACGAGTAGCCCCGACACCATCGTCGAGTTCATCGCCCAGGCCAAAAACAGAGAATCGGCCATGTTCACCGAAGCCGAAGGAAAATCCCTGCTTTCATCCTTCGGAATCGATACCCCCCAGGGTGTTGAGATGAAAGTGGGCCAGGAACTTCCCGGCCATCTCCGAGAGCCCCTGGTCGTCAAGGCAATCTCGACGACGCTCGTGCACAAATCCGACGCCGGCGGGGTGCGTGTGGGGGTATCCCGCGCGGAGCTCAACGACGTTGCGCTGCAGATGCGCGGTAGCCTGGCCGAATTCGGGCACCAACTCGATGGCGTGCTTGTCGAAGAGATGGTGCCGGCCGGCCACGAAATCATTGTCGGGGCGGTCCGTGAGCCTGGACTCGGCTGGACTGTCATGGTCGGCCTCGGCGGTGTCCTCGTGGAAGTCTTCGAGGACGTGGCCTTCGGCCTGGCCCCATTGTCCGAAACCCAGATCCTGGACATGTTGCAGGAACTCCGCGGCATGAAGGTGCTCGACGGCGCACGCGGCGGCGTGAAGGCCGACATTCCCGCACTGGTCACGCTGATCTCCCGCGTCGCCGGCCCCGAGGGGTTGCTGGCCGCATTGCCGGCGGGCGTCGTCGAAATCGACCTGAACCCGGTGATCGTCTCCGGCACCCGCGCTGTGGCGGTCGACGCGCGCTTCGTCGTCGGCGCCCAGGACGCCACCGGAGCGGAAGCCTCCGCGGCCGGGAACGCCCAGGTCACCGATTTCTCCCCGCTCTTCAACCCACGCCGCATTGCGGTCCTCGGGGCCAGCGGCAAGCGTCCGAACCTTGCCAACCGGTTCATCCGCAACCTCCGCGCCGGCGGCTTCGAGGGCACCATCGTCCCCGTCCACCCGGCCGCCGACGAGATCGAAGGCCTGCCCGCCGTCGCCTCGCTCGCCGACGTGAATGAAACCCTTGACTACGCCTTCGTGGCCCTGCCCGGAGCACGCGTCGCAGAGGCCCTAGGCCAGGGCACCGGCAAGGTGCGTTTCGCCCAGGTCGTTTCCAGCGGTTTCGGCGAGGTCGAATCGGGCAAGGACCTAGAAGCCGCGCTCGTTGCAACGGTGCGCAAGGCGGGCATCCGCCTGATCGGTCCGAACTGCCTCGGCACCCACGCCTCGGCAGGAAAACTGTCCTTCGTCCCGGAGGCCCCGCTGACGCCGGGAACCACGGCCGTGGTCTCCCAGAGCGGCGGGCTGAGCGTTGACATTCTGCGGGTCGGCGCCGCCAGCGGCATCGATTTCCACTCCGTGGTCAGCATCGGCAACAGCGCCGATGTCAGCGCCGCCGAACTCGTCTCATCCCACCTGGGCAACGACGAGGTCCACGTCATCGGCCTGTACCTGGAGTCCCTCGGCGTTGCCCGCGAGGTACTGGATGTGCTCAGCGCTGCCGAAACCCGCAAGCCGGTGGTGCTGCTCGCGGGCGGTCGCACCAGCGGCGGATCGCGCGCCGCCACTAGCCACACCGGTGCCCTGGCAGGCAACCACCGGCTGTGGCCGGCCATCGCCCGGCAGGCCGGAATTACCCTCGTTGATTCGCTCGCCGACTTCGCAACCGCGCTTCATGCCCTCTCGACCGTTGACCTCAGCGTCAAGCCGAACGGTAACGAAGCCGTCCTGTTCGGCAACGGCGGCGGAGCCAGCGTGCTCGGCGCCGACGCACTTGACCGCCAGGGCATCTCCACCCGGCCGCTTCCGGAATCGGTCATCGCCGAACTGGAATCCCTTGCGGTTCCGCCGGGCAATGGGTTCCACAACCCGATCGATGTGCCGGCCGGAACGCTGGCCGTCAAGAGCGGCGGCGTTGCCGCGGACATTCTCAAGGTCGTCCTGGCAGGCAGCGAACCCGCGGTGCTGATCACCCACCTGAACGTCGGCATCATTCAGCGCAACCTCGGGGCCACCCACGGCGACGTGACAGGAACCATTATCGACTCGATCGCCGCGGCCCGCGACGAATCACAGTCAAACACCCACCAGCTCTTGGTACTGAAATCCGACGGCAGCGACGGAACCGGCGACATGGTCAAGGCCTACGCCCGGCGCGCACGCCGGATCGGCATCCCGGTCTTCGGAGCCTTCGAAGACGCGGCGCTGGCTTCACGGGCAGTGCTCGAACAGAGCAAGCAGATCCACCAGGCGTCGCTCGGCGCAGACGGAAGGCAGTAGAGATGACAACCGAAGCAGTCAAGACCGACGTGGTCGACATCGGGGAGGCCAAGCTCACCCGCGAGCAGGAGCACGAGAAGAAGCGTGCAGCAGCATTGGCCATGGGTGGCGCCAGGAAGCTTGAAGACCGCGCAGCCAAGGGCGAGCTGAACGCACGCGAGCGCATCGCGCTGCTGCTGGACCCGGGAACCTTCCGCGAGAGCGGTTTGTTCGTGACCTCAGCCGTTCCCGCGGACCGCGACAAGACCCCTGCCGACGGCAAGATCACCGGTACCGGCGAGGTTGACGGCCGGCGCGCGAGCGTTGTTGCCTACGACTTCACTGTCAAGGGATCATCGTCTTCCCCGATCAGCAACAAGAAGATGGCCCACTTCAAGGAACTGGTCGTCAAGACCGGCCAGCCGCTGGTCTACCTCTCCGAATCCACGGGCGTTCGCATGCCCGACGCCATGGGCGGCACCGGCATGGGCAGCGCCAACGGCAAGACCCGGTTCCTGCGCCAGCGCGAAAGCCCGTGGGTGTCGGCGGCCTTTGGCTACTGCTTCGGGTCGGCCGCGTGGCACACCGTAGCTGCCGACTTCGCGGTCTTTCGCAAAGGCAGCGTGCTGGCTGTCTCCAGCCCCGGCCTCGTCAGCCGCGCCACAGGCCAGCAGGTCGACGCCCAGGAGCTCGGTGGCTGGAAGGTTCACGCCGAGGTCACGGGTTACGCCGACGCGGTGGCCGACACCGACCAGGAAGCCATTGAACTGGTCCGCCGATTCCTCTCCTATCTGCCCTCGCACAATGGCGAGACCCCGCCGCTCGCGCCGATTCCACAGGGATCCGGCGAGCGTGCGGAAGAGATCAAGTCGATCGTCCCGGAATCCCGCACCCAGACCTACGACGTGCGCAAGGTCGTCGACATCGTCGCCGACACCGGCTCCGTGTTCCCCATCAAGGCCCGCTACGGCAAGTCCCTGGTGACTTCCCTGGCTCGCATCGGCGGCCAGTCCGTCGGCATCATCGCCAACAACCCGATGTTCAAGGGCGGCGCGCTGGACGGTGCCGCCTGCGACAAGGCGACCAGTTTCCTGGTCCTCTGCGACTCCTACAACATCCCTGTGGTCATGCTCGTCGACCAGCCGGGCTTCCTGATCGGCCTCGAGGCCGAGCGGAGCAAGGTTGCCGGCAAGATCATCAACTGGATGAACGCTCTTTCGCTGGTCACCGTGCCGAAGATCGCGGTCACTATGCGCAAGAACTACGGCCAGGCCCTGATCAACATGGGTGGCGGCGGCACCGCTGACGCCACGGCCGGCTGGTGGTCTTCCGAGGTCAGCTTCATGGATCCGACCTCCGCTGTCTCCGTGGTCCACGGCATCACGCCCGAAAGCGACCCCGAGATGTACGAGTTGCGCCTCGCGGAGATGAACAAGGGCACCACCGCCTATGACGTCGCCCAGGTTTTCGGCTTCGAGCAGGTCATCGATCCGTCCGAAACGCGCGAGTTCATCCTCGGCGCCCTGAAGGACCACTACCGGGCCCGGAGCAACGGCGTGGGCGAACACCTGTTGCGCACCTGGCCGACGAGCTTCTAAGGAGAGATCACCGTGAATTCATTTCCGGAAAGCCTGCTCATCGCCAACCGCGGCGAAATCGCCCGACGCATCATCAAGACGGCAAACCGCCTCGGCGTCCGTACGGTAGCGGTCTACCACAAGGTCGATGCCGGCCTGCCATACGTTTCGGAGGCCTCCGTGGCCATCGAGCTCAAGGGAGACGTTCCTGTGCAGTCCTACCTTGACCGCGGGCAGATCATCGCGATCGCCAGGGAAGCAGGTGCCACCGCCATCCACCCCGGCTACGGGTTCCTGGCAGAAAACGCCGGGTTCGCACGCGAGGTCGCCGACGCCGGCCTGACCTGGGTGGGCCCCTCGGCCGACGTCATAGTGGTCATGGGTGACAAGGTCGAGTCCCGCCGGGCCGTCGCGGCTGCAGGCGTGCCGATCAGCGGCGACGCCGGTGCGGCCCTGAAGACCGGCGAGGAGGCCGTCGAGGAAGCAGGACGCGTCGGCTACCCGGTAATGGTCAAGGCCTCCGCCGGCGGCGGCGGCATCGGCATGGCCGTGGCCCACGACGCTGACGAACTGCGCAAGGCTTTCGAGAACACCAAATCGATGTCCGAGCGCAGCTTCGGCTCCGACCGCGTCTTCGTCGAGCGCTTCGTCGAGTCCGCACGCCACGTCGAGATCCAGGTCCTGGGCCTGAACGACGGCACCATCGTTGCCTTGGGGGAGCGCGATTGCTCCACGCAGCGCCGCCACCAGAAGCTGATCGAGGAATCCCCGGCGCCGCACCTGGCTCCGGAAACCCGCGCACGGCTCATCGAATCGGCCATCGCGGCCGCATCCTCGGTTGGCTACCGCAACGCTGGCACCGTCGAGTTCCTGCTCGACACCCGCACGGGCGAATTCGTCTTCCTCGAGATGAACACGCGCATCCAGGTCGAGCACCCGATCACCGAGCTCACCCACGGCGTCGACTTGATCGAGCAGCAGCTGAGCATCGCGGCTACGGGCACTACCACGGCGGACTTCAACCCGGTGTTCCGCGGACATGCGATCGAGCTGCGCATCTGCGCCGAGGACCCCAAGAAGTTCTTCCCGCGCACGGGTCCGATCGACGGCTGGATTGAACCAAGCGGTGAAGGAATCCGCGTGGATTCCGGCTACGCGGCCGGCACCGAGGTCACCGCACACTTCGACTCGTTGATCGCCAAGGTCTGCGCGTACGGGGAATCCCGGGAGGACGCACTGGCCCGGGCCATCAAGGCCTGCCAAGACTTCGAGATCGAGGGACTGGTCACCAACCAGCCCTTCCTTGAGGAGATCCTCTCCGATGAGGAATTCGCTGATGGGCGCTACGACACCGGCCTGGTGGAACGTATCCAGCAACGACTCAAAGAACGGGCCAAGCTGGCCAGAAGGAGTGCATGAAGATGGCCGAGACAATTCAGGCAGAAATGGGGGCCAGCGTATGGAAGGTTCTCGTGGCGCCGGGGGATCGCGTGGAAGAAGATGACGTCTTCATGATTCTTGAAGCCATGAAGATGGAGATCCCGGTAACGGCAGAGGACTCAGGCACTGTCCTGGCCGTCCACGTGTCCGTGGGCGACGTGGTCGCTCCTGGGCAGGCCCTGATCAATTTCGAGGCGGAGTAAGACATGTCGATTCCCAGCGCCCTGAAAGCGTGGTCCGTCATGGAACTCGGTGAACCGGTCGATGCCCTTCAGCTTGTCGAACGCCCGGTGCCAGACCCGGGCGCCGGGCAAATGCTCGTGCGCGTCCTTGCCTCCGCCGCCAACTTCCCGGATGTGCTGATGTGCCGCGGGGTGTACCAGGTCAAGCCGGAGCTGCCCTTCACCCCCGGTCGCGAAGTCTGCGCCGAGGTTGTCGCCGCCGGGCCGGGTGTTACCCGTGCGGCGGTGGGCGACCGGGTGTTGGGCCTAACCACCCTTCCGTACGGCGGATTCGCCGAGTACGCGCTCATGGATCAGGACAAGGTGCACCAGGCCCCCGCCTCGCTCGATGACGCGCAGGCTTCCTGCCTGTTCATCGGCTACCAGACCGGCTGGTTCGGGCTGCACCGGTTGGCCAGGATCCAGCCCGGCGAGACGCTGCTGGTCCACGCCGCCGCAGGCGGGGTGGGCAGTGCCGCGATCCAGCTCGGCAAGGCAGCCGGCGCAACGGTCATCGGCGTCGTCGGCGGCGAGGCCAAGGCCGAATACGCAAGGAAGCTCGGCGCCGACCTGGTTATCGACCGCCGTACGCAGGACTTCGTCGAGCAGGTCAAGGTGTTCACCGGCGGCAAGGGCGCAGATGTCATCTACGATCCCGTCGGCGGCGATACCTACCATCGCTCGACCAAGTGCATCGCCTTCGAAGGCCGGATTATTGTGGTCGGTTTCGCCGGCGGGGAGATCCAGTCCGCCGCCTTGAACCACGCACTGGTGAAGAACTATTCGATCATCGGGATCCACTGGGGCCTTTACAACACCAAGAACCCTGCGGCTGTCGATGAATGCCACCGTGAATTGACCAGACTGGCGGACGCAGGTGCCATCGACCCCTTCGTCAGCGAGAGATTCACTTTGGACAGCGTGCCTGCGGCACTTCAGCGGCTCGCAGACGGAAAGACCGTTGGCCGGGTCGTCATGGAACACGCCGGGACCGAGCAGTAGGAATCCGCATCAACGAGGCACCTGGCACAGCCACGTCCGCCAGGCATGAATCCACTACAAAGGAGTAGCAATGTTTGAGTCACAGAAAGACGGATCGCCCTTCGGGGATCTGCTGGCGTTGGATGGCGGAGTCTCACGACGGGCGCTGTTGCAGTATTTCGGCCTCGGCGCGGCAGCGATTGGCTCGGCCTCATTTCTGACGGGGTGTGGGGGCGGCGGAAGTTCGGCTTCCGCCGCCGAGCCCCAGAAATTCGCAATCGCTTCGTTCCCGGGCGACGCGTACTTGCTTGATGCAATTAATCTTGCGAACAAGGATTACGCAAGGCACCAGCTCGATGTCCCCAAGCATCTGAGCCCACAAAGCGGCGTCCAGGCATACCAGTTGCTGGTTGCCGGCGCCGTGGACGCGTATGCTTCGGACACGCTGCTGCTGATGGCAACCCACGCGAACAGCTCGAAAGGCAAGCGCCCGCTGCTCGTAGGGTTCCGGACCCTCGAAACGACTTATGGGATCGTCGGCAGCAAGGAGCTCAGCTGGCCCGGGTCCAGGGCGCGCTTCGAAGACAAGATTGGTTCCCTGAAGGGCAAGCGCATCGGCGTCTCAAGCGTCGGTTCCGGCGGCGACCTGCAATTGAAGCTCGCCCTCGAGTTGGCAGGCATGAAGTACAACGACGTCACGGTGCTTGCTGTTGGCCCCACTGCGCAGGCGATTCCAAACCTGAATGGCGGACGCATCGATGCATACGTCACGGTCCAATGGACTGCCACGCGATTCGTCGCCCAGGAGACCGGCGGGAAGATCCTGATCGACTTCGCCGAAGCGGACGTGCCCGAGCTAATGCGCAACCAGGCCGTGGTCGCGATGGGTGTACGCGAGGAAATGGTGCAACAGCATCCGGATGTCGTCAAGAACTGGTTGGCTGCCCAGGATGATGCCAGCAAATGGATCATCGGGAACAAGGCGGCGGCGGCCGACGTGCTCAACACCACCGGGCTTGGCGGCAAGGCACCAGACATCGCTGCGGCCTATGTCGAGCACTATGCGAGCGACGTGGCGCCCAAGCTCAAACCGACTTTCAAAGCAACGAAGGAGACCGTCGACCACATGGCTCAACTTGCGTTGCGTTTTGGAAGCGTCAAGGAAGGCGACATTACCTACGAGGCCCTCGTTCCGGAGTTCGCCCGGGCATGAGTGACGCGATGCAGACAGCAAACGACAGCGGAGTGACAACCCGCCATGAATCTCCCACCGGTCTCGACCTTGACCGGCTGAGGGATTGGCTGGTGGTGGAGCGCCCCGGGCTTGTCCTAGGGGAGCTCTCGGCCAGTCTGATCCAAGGTGGAAAATCGAACCTGACGTATGAGCTAACCGACGGGGTTCATCAGTGGATTGTGCGCCGGCCCCCGCTGGGTAAGATCATGGCCACCGCCCACGACATGCGCCGAGAGTACCAGGCAGCCGATGCGCTTCGACACACGGATGTTCCGGTGGCCAGGATGATTGCCTACTGCGACGACAAGGACGTCCTGGGTACCGATTTCTACTTAATGGAGCGGATCGCCGGCGTGCCGTACAGGTACGCCGACGAGATCAAGCCGCTCGGCGAGGAACGCACACGGGCCATCGGGACCGAGTTAGTGCGTACCCTGGCGAAGCTGCACCGGGTGGATCCCGCCGACGTCGGCCTGAATCACTTCGGTAGGCCCGAGGGGTTCCTCGGCCGGCAGGTGAAGCGCTGGAAGCAGCAGCTTGATGCATCCTTCACCCGCGAACTTTCGGGCGCGGACAAGCTTTACGAAAAGCTCGCCGCCGCGGTGCCCTCCGAGTCCGCCTCGGGCATCGTCCACGGGGACTTCCGTCTGGACAACGTGTTGATGGGCGCCAACGACCTGCCGGCAGCAGTCATCGACTGGGAGATGGCCACGCTCGGGGACCCGCTGTTGGACTTGGCGCTGATGCTGATCTATCAGCGGCGCGCACGGATCGTGGCAGCCCGGGCGTGGACGGACCCGGCCACCTACGAGGTGACCATGGCACCCGGCTACCCCTGCGAGGAAGAGATCATGGCACTCTACGAGGCCGAGAGCGGCCGCTCTCTTGAAGGATTCGGATTCTACCTGGGACTGGCCTGCTTCAAGCTGGCAGGCATTTCCGAAGGCGTCCGCTACAGACACATCAACAGGCAAACCGTCGGCGAGGGCTTTGAAGACAGCGGCAGCACCGTGCCCTTGCTGCTGGGACTCGGGCTCGAATCACTCAAGGAGTACAAGTAGATGGAATTCTCAACAGACGAGCGGACAGAGCTTCTGAAGAAGGAGCTTGTCGACTTCATGTACGCGCACATTTACCCGGCCGAAGCGGCATACCAGGAAGAGCTGGAAAACCTCGAGAACCCGTATGCGTGGTCGGAGTCGCCTATCCTGCAGAAGTTGCGGGCCGAGGCACGCCGCCGCGGCCTGTGGAACCTGTTCCTACCCGGCGAGGAGGGGGCAGGGCTGACCAACGTACAGTACGCCCCGCTTGCCGAAATCACCGGTCGCAGCCGGATGCTTGCCCCGGCGGCCCTGAACTGCTCGGCCCCGGACACCGGCAACATGGAATTGTTGGCGGAGTTCGGGACCAAAGAGCAGAAGGAGAAGTGGCTCAAGCCGTTGCTCGAAGGGCAGATTCGTTCGGCCTTTGCCATGACGGAGCCAGCCGTCGCCTCCTCCGACGCGACCAACGTAGAGACAAGCATCGTGCGTGACGGCGACGACTATGTGATCAATGGCCGCAAATGGTTTATCACCGGGGCGATGAATCCCAATGCCAAGATTTTCATCGTGATGGGCAAGACGGATCCCGTCGCCGAGCGCCACCGCCAGCAGAGCCAGATTTTGGTGCCGCGGGACACTCCGGGAGTCGAAGTCAAGCGCGCAATGAAGATCTTCGGGTACGAGGATCATTACAACGGTGGCCACGCCGAGATTGTGTTCACCAATGTGAGGGTCCCGGCAGGGAACCTCATCGGCGGCGAGGGCGATGGTTTTGCGATTGCCCAGGCGCGTCTGGGCCCTGGCCGCATCCATCACTGCATGCGTGCGATTGGCATGGCCGAGCGGGCCATCAAGATGATGTGCGAACGTGCCGACGAGCGCGTGGCCTTCGGCAAGCCGCTGAGCGAACAGGGCGTGATCCGTGATTGGATTGCCGAGTCCCGCGTCCGGGTCGAGCAGTTGCGCCTGATGGTCCTCAAGACCGCCTGGCTCATGGACACTGTGGGCAACAAGGGCGCCCACACCGAAATCCAGGCCATCAAGATTGCCACCCCGTCGACCGTTGAATGGATCCTTGACAAGGCCATACAGGTACACGGTGCCGGCGGACTCTCGCAGGACTTCTTCCTGGCTTCGGCCTTCGCCTACGCGCGCACCCTCAGGTTCGCCGACGGCCCGGACGAAGTGCATAAGAACGCCTTGGCCCGCAATGAGCTGAAGCGCCAGCGCGCGCGACGCATGGCATAACGACGCAACTCCTAAGCCGGTTCGACGTCCTCTTCACCACCGCCCGTGGTGAGGGGGACGTCGGCGTGTCCGGAGAATTCATGGGAAAACGTTGTCAAGTGCCAAGCCGTCACTATGCGGCTATCGCCTCGATAGGCCGCGCGAGATTGCTTGTGTATGGGCCCGTTGCGCATGATCTTGATATGACTACTACTTCCGATTCGCTCAGCGTCGACGAATCCTCGACCTCCAGGCCCGCTGCCGGTCATCCTGGAATCCAGTCCCTCCGGGTCGCGCGGAAGGAAGTCATCGCGGACGGTGTGGTGCGGTTGCGACTCGAGGAACCGCGCAACGGCCGCGTCCCCGACTGGGCGCCGGGTTCACACATCGAACTGGTACTCCCGACCGCGGACGCAGGATACCTCTCGCGCCATTACTCCCTGTGCGGCGACCGCTGGGACCCACACGCGTACGAGGTCGCCGTCCTGAACGAACCGAATTCAAAAGGCGGTTCGCGCTACATCCATGACCAGCTCGCCGTCGGAGACATGCTCACCGTTGGTACTCCACGGAACAACTTCCACCTGACCCAGGCGACCCGTTACGAATTCATTGCCGGCGGCATCGGGATCACGCCGATCATGACCATGATCGTCGCCGCGGAGCAGCTCGGCATCGACTGGCACCTGCACTACGGCGGGCGCACCCGTGCCTCCATGGCGTTCCTGGGCGAGCTGGCCGAGTACGGCGACAAGGTCACCATTTGGCCGCAGGACGAGAACGGCCACCTGAACCTCGCCTTCCTCAATGAACCGCTCGACGGCGGAAGGGTTTACTGCTGTGGACCGGAGCCGTTGCTGAACGCAGTGGCCGGCGCCGCTGCCGCCTGGCCGTCTTGGGCCGTGCGTTTCGAGCGCTTCGTGCCCGCGACCCTCCCGGCTCCGGTGCGGACCGAGCCGTTCGAACTTGAACTGGCCCTCTCCAAGAGGCGCATCACCGTCGGGACCGAGGAGACGGTTCTTTCGGCGTTGAGCGATGCCGGAGTCCGGGTGCTCTCATCGTGCAACGAAGGCGTGTGCGGCACCTGTGAGGTTGGCGTCCTGCGAGGCACCCCGGAGCACCGTGACTCGCTGCTCAATGAGGGGGAACGCGCCAAGAACGACCGAATGTTTGTATGTGTCTCACGCGCGATCACCGATCGCCTCGTGCTGGATCTTTAGGAGATACCCCCATGTCGACAACGACGAAGTGCCCCGTCAACCACGGAACGATTCCGGTCCTCGACGATGACCCGTTCTCGCCGGAAATCCTGGAAAACCCCCTACCATTTCAAGAGCGCTTGCGCGAGGCCGGCCCCGTGGCGTACCTGTCCAAGTACAACGCCTATGCGATCGGACGATATGCGGACCTCTCGGCCGCCGTCGCGAACTGGCAGGAGCTGACCTCGGGATCCGGAGTGGGGCTCAACGAGCCTTGGCGCGCCCGTGGCCTGCTGCAGATGGATCCGCCGCAGCACGATGCGCCACGCGAGGTGTTGCAGGAAATCCTTTCCTCGCGGGTCCTGCGTTCGATGAAAGACGCCTGTTTGGAGGTCGCCGGAGGGCTGGTTGAAGACCTGTTGGCGGGCACGGCCCCTGGCGGGCAAGTCAAGGTCGATGGCCACGGCGATATCGGTTCCAAGCTCCCCGTGAACTTCTTCCCCGAGGCGTCGGGCATCGACGAGAAGGACCGCGAAAACCTGGTCCCTTATGCCGACCACATCTTCAACGCGTTGGGCCCCGACAACAAGCTGGTGGAGCAGGGCAAGTGCAAGGCCGCTGAATACACCGAGTGGGCTACCGCCAAGTGCCAGCGCGACGCCTTGAAGCCTGAGGGTTTCGGTGCGGACATTTGGGCCGCCGCCGACCGCGGCGACATCTTGCACGAACAGGCCCCGCTGCTGACCCGCTCGCTGCTCTCGGCTGGGGTGGACACCACCGTCTACGGGATTTCGGGCATGCTCTATGCTTTTGCCTCCAACCCGGAACAGTGGGAAGCGCTGCGCAAGAACCCCAACCTGTCGCGCATTGCTTTCGATGAATCGCTGCGCTGGGAATCGCCGGTCCAGCAGATCTTTCGCAAGACCTCAACCGACGTCACCATTGGTGGAAGCACCATTCCCGAAGGTAGCAGGGTCATGCTGTGCTTTGCCGCGGCAAACCGCGATCCACGGCGCTGGGAAAACCCGGACAAGTTCGACCTCTCCCGCGACCCCTCCGGGCATCTGTCCTTCGGCATGGGCATCCATCAGTGCGTCGGCCAGCATGCAGCCCGCCTTCAGGCTGCGTCGTTGCTCGAAAGACTGGTGCCCCGGATCAAGAGCATCGAGCTCGCTTCGTCGATCGCGCGCCACCACAACAACACCCTGCGCGGTTGGGACTCGGTTCCGCTGCGGCTGACGCTCGCCTAGACCAGGTGAAAGAGACGCATTCCCGCGTCGGGGTCAGAACGCTCCCGACGTCGGCGTGCGGTTTATTGACGTGCCTGCAGCCCGCCCTGGACTTTCGAATACGAAGGAGCTGAACAATGACCGCTGCCGATGAAACTGCCCGGCTCCACCAACTGACGCTGGCGCAAGCCGGGGAGCTCATCGGATCAGGCCAGCTGTCCCCGGTGGAGTACGTTGAGGCGTTGATCGGGCGAGCCGATGCCGTCGACAGCCAGGTGCAGGCATACGTCACCCGGACCTTTGAGACCGCACGCAGCGGGGCGCGCGAGGCGGCCGCAGAGATTGCGGCCGGCAGGTATCGCGGTGTTCTTCATGGTATTCCTTTCGCGCTGAAGGATTGCGTCAACACCGCGGGCATCCTGACCACTGGGCACTCCCGGGTACTGCAAGATAATGTGCCGGTCGGGGACGCTGCTGTGACCGCGCGGTTGAGGGAGGCCGGCGCACTGCTCATGGGCAAGCTGGCGCTCCACGAGTTCGCCCATGGCGGGCCGTCGTTTGACGCGCCCTGGCCGCCACCGCGGAACCCCTGGAACCTGACCCGGGTCACCGGAGGGTCTTCGAGTGGTTCTGCGGCCGCGATCGCGGCGGGGATGGTCCCGGCAAGCATCGGCACCGATACCGGCGGTTCCATCCGTGTGCCCGCCTCCCGCTGCGGCATTACCGGCCTGATGCCCACCACAGGGCTGGTGGGCCGCTCGGGGGTGATTCCCCACTCCCATACCTTCGACCGCATCGGTCCCATGGCGAGGACCGCCGAGGACTGTGCGATTCTGCTCCAGGCCATAGCCGGCCATGACCCGGCCGACCCGTCCAGCGTGGCCCGCGACGTTCCGGACTACCGGGGTGCCCTGACCGGGGACCTGCGTGGACTGCGGATCGGCGTGTTGCGGCACAACTGGGAGGAAGAAGTCCGGACCGGGGCCGACGAGCGCCGGGCTATGGAGGAGGCCCTTGGTGTTCTTGCGGACCTGGGTGCCACGCTGGAGGACTGCCAGATCCGGCTAATGCGGAGCTACGGCGACATCAAGACGATCATTGCCGAAACCGAGGTGTTCAATGTGCACCAGCATGAGCTGATCACCCGGCCCGTTGATTTCGGCTCGGATATCCTGGCCCGCATGCTGCCGGCCGTGCTGTTCACGGCCAACGACCTCATTCGAGCGGGCAGGGAACACCAACGGGCCATCACGGAGATGGCACCACTGTACGCGCGCTTCGATGCCTTTATCACCATCTGCGCGGGCGAGGCTCCGGCCTTCTCTGCGCATGACCCACTGGGCTTTTGGAAACAGGCCAACCACTACACCGCGGCCAATGTCACCGGCCAGCCGGTCCTCGCGCTGCCGAACGGCTTCGGTCCCGGCGGGTTGCCGCTAGGCATGCAGATCCTCGGCCGGCCCTTCGGTGAAGCGACGGTTCTGCGCATCGGCCACGCATACCAGCTGGCTACAGGATGGCACCGGCAACACCCCCAATTGGCCGACAACGCCGTTGCACCGTCGGTGGAGGAGCCGGGCTTGACGCCGGTTACCCCCGCGGAAGCCAACGCAGTGCTGCGCAAGGCGTGCCGTGCGGCGGCCGGCCGTGCCGGACTCGTTCTAGGCGAGCGGATGTTCGAACAGCTGGTGGAAGGCGCGCCGTACGCCTTGGCGATGGCCGAACGGATGCCACGTGACCACCTGTACGCCGAGGCGCCGGCCAACGTGTTCTCTCTCCGCTCACGGTAAAACTTGCCCCGTCCTCACCATGCCGCCGCCCGGTGGCCGTCGAAAGGTAAGCACTTGAAGGAAACCACCGAATACCTGTGGCTCGTCCAGCTCGATATCCCTGAGGAATTCGAAGATGAATTCAATCGCATCTACAACACCGAGCACGTGCCGTTCATCGCCAAAGTCCCCGGTGTGCTGGGCGTCCAGCGGTACGTCCTGGAGGGGTCGAACGCGGGCATCCAGCGGTACGCCACGCTCTACCGTGTGGACTCCCCGGACCTTCCGCAAACGGAGGCATGGAAAGCCGCCTCGGCGCAAGGCGATTGGGCGTCAAAGATCAGGCCGCACACGGCCAACGCCTCGTTGTCGATGTTCCGGGCAATTCCCTAGGCGCGCCGGCTCCGTGGCTGCGTCAGCGATTCCCGAGACCCCACTCCGAAACAACCCGAAAGACAGGCCATGACACTCACTCTCGCCCAGGCAAATCTCGTCATCGCAAACGCCATCGAAAAGGCCCAGGAACTGGACATCAGGATCAGCGTCTCGGTCTGCGACGCCGGAGGCCGGCTGCTCGCCTTCGGGCGGATGGACGGCGGGCACTGGGGCGCAGGCTACGGTTCCTTGGGGAAGGCCGTCGCCTCCGCCGGGTTTGCCAAGCCCAGCGGCCTGCTCGCAGAACGGGCGGCCGCGCCGATCATGCAGGGCATCGCCCAGGCCGAGGGAGGCCACATCTTCTATGCCAAAGGCGCGGTCCCGATCTTCAGTGGCGGCGTCCTCGTCGGTGCCTGCGGCGTGGGCGGCGGGACGGGCGAACAGGACGAGGAATGCGCCGGCGCCGGTGCCGCCGCACTAAAAGGCTGAACCTTCCGGTCCCGGCCCCACGGGATCGAAAATCGGCGCACGGAAACCGCACAAGAATTTGCCCAGCAAACGCGAGAAGGATGTGTCAATGATCCACGAAATCCGTACTTACCAGGTGGATTCGGAGAATGTGCCGGAGTTCGAGCGGCGATTCGGCGCCGGCTATGTTGACCGTGCTGCGTTCTCGTCTCTGGCGGGCTTCTGGCGCACCACGGACCAGCCGGTGAGCGAAGTGGTCCACGTGTGGCCCTATGAGGACCAGGCCGAGCGCACCGAGGTGCGGGCCCGCGCCGCACAGCACCCGAACTGGCCTCCGGCAACGGGTGGATTCGTCAACCGGATGATGGTGGAGCTAGTCATCCCGTTCGACTTTGTTGAAGAGCGCGCACCCGGCGCCATCGGGCCCATTTTTGAAATCCGGTACGACTACTTCATCGTCTCCGAACTTCGCGCTGCCGGCGAGGCATGGTTCAATGCGATTAAGGAGCGCAGCCAGCATGACTCGCTCGTTCTGGCCGGGCGGTTGGAATTCGGGCAGACCAACGGGATCGTCCAGATCTGGGCGCACTCCGCCGAGAAGAAGCGTACGAGTGGAGCCATTGGGGCCGAAGCAATGCCGCCGGTTGATGGTCCGGTGCCGACATCCACGATGGTGAAGCGCCTGGCGCCGTCGGTCTTTTCGCCGTTGCAGTAGCGGAGTCGGGGCTCCGAACGATGAGTGGCCGCCGGCGAGATCGATTTGCAGCGCAGCGCCATCCTGGTCCCAAAGCTGACGGCTCGGAGTTCTTTGACGTGCGGTTGGAGTCTGCAGGGCGAGATTTGGGGTGTGTACTACATACACACTTTCGGCTTCGGACTGGGCCGTACTGCCGCCGGTTTGGCCCGTACTCGGTATATTTTCTGGACTTCCCTGTGTTTTCGAGGGTTGGAATGCGGTTCGAGTCCCACCTCGGGCACCCCCTTCCCGTACACGGTGATCTTGAGCGAATCCGCGGCCGAGAAGACGGGGCCGGCTGCAGTGGCCACGATCCCCGCCGGGATCGGCATCACGTGCTGCGCGAAGGCGACGTCGGGCCGCGGCACCTTGGCGACGAGTCCGTCGTCGAGCATTGCTTGGGATCCGGCCCCGATCTCTTCGCCGGGCTGGAACAGCGCGAGGTACGTCCCGGTCCAGGCCCCACGCTCGTCGGACATGAGCTTGGCCGCGCCGAGCAGGGCTGCGACGTGGAGGTCGTGCCCGCACGCGTGCATGATCCCGTCCACGGCAGACGCATAAGGCAGCCCCGTGGCCTCGGTGACGGGCAGCGCGTCCGTGTCTGCGCGGGCAAGCACCGTTGGGCCGTCCCCGTTTGCGAGGATCCCGACGACGCCGGTGCCCCGGGGCGTGTTACGGCATAGCCGAACGCGGTGAGTTTCCCCTCGACGAGCTTCGAAGTCTCCTGCTCCTCGAGGCTCAGCTCTGGGTGCCTATGCAGATCGATGTACGTATCCCGGATCCAGCCGAGCTCCGCTTCAAGGCCTGCCAAGACTGCTTCGGAACCGCTCATGGACCTTCGCTCTCAGTAGGAGTTCGGAGCGCCTGGGCGAGCCGGCGCAACCGGGAAACCCAGCATAGACCCGGAAACCCAAGCGGGGGAGTGCTGTTCAGTCTCGTCAGTTTCCTCCGAGTGCGCCGCGCACCGGACCGTGGCGGCCTGCGGGGCGCCGTCGTCGGTCCGAAGACCTTTGGCCTACGCCATCTGCACATGCTCACTAACCGCACCCTATTCTCGCCGTGGATAACCCGAAATGACTGACACCCACCTGGGGACAGCTGGGGTGGTGGGCCCGGGAGTGTTCCCCTGTGGGGAAGACCCCGAGTGAACCGGGGGAACGAGGGGCGCCCCCTTGGTTGGAGGGGCGCGCGGGTGCTGCCGGTTTCGCGTTAGACGGCCGTATAGCCGCCGTCGATCGGTATGGTCGCGCCGGTGATGAACTTAGCCTTCTCGCTCGCGAGGAAGGTGATGAGGTCGGCGACTTCCTGCGCCTCGCCGACGCGACCGGCCGGGTGCAGTTTTGCATACTGCTCGAGAGTCGGCTCGTCGATGAGCGGAGTGCGGATGACGCCCGGGGCTACCGCGTTCACGCGGATGCCCTCCTTCGCGTACATCGTCCCGGCGGCGCGGGTCATGTTCACGACGCCGCCTTTCGAGGCGGAGTAAGCAATGTTGTTCGAGACGGCCACGAGGCCGAACATCGAAGCGATGTTAACAACGACGCCGCCCTCGCCCTGTTTGAGGAGCTGCTCGATGACGTACTTGTTGGTGTAAAAGACGCCTGAGTAGTCGATGCCGTTGGTGCGTTCCCAGTTTTCGACGGTCGAGGTGACGACGTCGCCCTCGCCGCCGACACCTGCGGAGGCGACGGCAATATTAAGGCTGCCGAATTCCTCGACGGTCTTCGCGACGGCGGCCTCAACGCTCTCGGCCTTCGAGACGTCGCCCTGTACGAACTTTGCGCCGATTTCGTCAGCGACTTCCTGCGACTTGGGGTTGAAGTCAAAGATCATGACTTTCGCACCTTCGGCGATGAAGGTCTTCGCGGTGGCGAGACCGAGCCCCGATCCGCCGCCGGTGATGAATGCGACCTTGTTCTCGAGCTGCATGAGTCAGTCCAATCTGTAAGCGATTTTCCGGTCACTGTCGTGCCGGTGTTTCCGCGATACGCGGTTATATATGCGTATGCATTCAGTTTGGCACCAATACTTGAAAAGTCAACCAATGTGTGGTGCTTCACGGACCCTTCTTGACCTCGAAGTCAAGGGGGTTGGCGTCGGATCTCTCTTTTTGATTTGCCTCGGCGAGCTGGCTCTCGAGGCCGGGCCTGGTGCCGGGGCGATTCGAGATACCGACCCGTCCTGCTGATCGCGCTGCTCGTCGCCCACGGCAGGAGCATCCCCTGCATCCCGGGCCGAAGTGCGATCCATGGTGGCTGCAGCCGGGTCAGGCGTCGTACCTGCCCAAGGATACGTCCAAGCAAGGGAATGTCCGTATGGGGCTCGGATCAGACAGTGCGACCCTCTCCCTGAGCTAATAATTCGCGGGCGTCCTCAATACGAGTCGAGGGTCATATAGTTGAAGCTGCAAGTAATCGGTGTATTCTTTGAAGCAGTTGACTGCCGCTGCCGTGCATGTGGCTGGCGACGGCCGTTGGTTCCATACCTCCTCCGATCTGCGGGCTGCACGACCCCCACGCCGGACCCCGTCTTTCCCCGACTCAAGGAGTGACCCTTCGAATGAACACCCCATTGCGCGACGTGCGTTCCCAAAACTGGAGCACCGACGCGGTTCCCTATGCGGTCGCACTTTTCCTGCATGGCTTCGGTTCCAACGAGCACGACCTTGGCTCGCTGGCGCCGGCGCTTGGGTTGAACCTGCCCTGGGCATCGCTGCGGGCACCGGTTGAGCTCGGCAACGGCGGAGCGGCCTGGTTCTCGATCATCACACCCGGAAACCCCGAGGCCGGGGCTGTGGAGAAAGCAACCGAGTCCATCTGGGCCTGGGTCGATGCAAACGTCGAACCCGGGACCCTCATCGTTCCCATCGGGTTCTCGCAGGGAGGGCTCATGGCCAGCCAGCTGCTGAGGACCCGCCCCGAACGGGTGCTGGCCCCCGTGGTGCTGGGCGGATTCGTGCTCGGCGCACCGCAGCCGGGCGACCAGACACTGCGCGCCGGTCGGCCGACCCTTTTCTGGGGGCGGGGCTCGGACGACCGTGTCATCGCGCCCATGGCGATTACCCGCAGCAGTGAATACCTGCCGCAACACACTTCGCTGATTGAGCGGGTATATCCAGGACTGGCACACGGCATCAACGCACCCATGCTTGACGACGTACGCGATTTCCTCGCCACCGAGGTCGGTTCCCCGGCGGTGGCCAGCGCATGAGCGCGACCACCCCGTTCGAGATCGGCATATTCACTTTCGGCGAGCTCACCCGGAACGCTGCGGGGAAGCCGATGGATGCCGGTGCGCGCACACGCGACATCCTTGAATGGGCGCGGGTCGCCGACGAGGCGGGGTTGGATGTCTTCGGCGTTGGAGAGCACCACCGGGAGGACTTCGCTGTGTCCTCGCCCGCGGTGCTGCTGGCCGCAGCGGCCGCGCAGACCAAGAGAATTCGCCTGACCAGCACTGTCACGGTCCTCTCGAGCGCCGATCCGGTCCGCGTTTTCGAGGACTTCGCAACGCTGGATCTCATCAGTGGAGGGCGCGCCGAAATCACCGCTGGACGTGGCGCCTACCTGGAGTCCTTCCCGCTCTTCGGTCAGCCGCTGGATCGCTACGACGAGTACTTCGAGGACCGGCTCGAGCTACTGCTGCGCATCCGCGCCGAAAACCCTGTCACTTGGAACGGAACGACCCGGCCCCCGCTGACCGATGCGGGAATCTGGCCGCGCCCGGCCCAGACCGCACTGCCGATCTGGGCTGCGGTCGGCGGGACGCGTTCCTCGGCGGTGCGGGCCGGAAGGCTTGGGTTGCCGTTGTACCTGGCGATCCTTGGGCACCCGGAGGGGTTCGGGCCCCTGGCCGAACTTTATCGACGCTCGGCGGCACAGGCAGGCCAGATGCCGGGGCGGATCGGCGTGACCTCGCATTTCTACGTCGAGGAGACTTCCCAGCGGGCGAAGGACACGTTCTTCCCGCATTATTCCTCATACATCCACCAGAACATGCCGCGCACCGGGAGGCTCGATCGCGCAGGTTTCGAGGCCTGGGCGGCCCCGCGCGGCGCGCTCTTCGCTGGCAGCCCGGCCGAAATCGTCGACAAAATCCTTTGGGAGCACGAGATCCTAGGCCATACCCGCTTTCTCGCCCAAGTGGGTCTGGGCGGCTTGTCACAGGCCGCGACCCTGCGCTCCATCGAACTGCTGGCGACAGAGGTGCTGCCTGCTGTCCGGGCGGCACTGAAGCAATAGGGACTCGTCGCCCTGATGTAAAGTTGCCTTCTCTAACTCGCTGGGTCCAATGGCGGGTGTTGCTGAAAGCGCTGAGCTGGCGGGCCATGGGAATGGGTCTGACCTGGGTGGCGGCGGTCCAGTTCGATCTTGCCACTTACTGGGTCCCGTCGGTCTCGAGCAGGTCGGCTTCCTTCAGGACGGCCAGGACGTTGCCGGCAGGGACGGCGACCTATTCTGCGTATCCCCCCGATGCCAGTAGTGCCATGACTTGGTCGCTAGGCGCGAAGCTGCCGACACCGGAGCCCATTTCTGCAATGGTTCCGAAAACTTCCAATCCAAACATGGCCGAAGCCCCGCTCCCGTCGATTGCCGGAACCGCCCAGGCGGTTCCGGTGGGTGCCGGGCAGCCGGCCTCCGACGCAGCAGTGGCACGCAGGGCGATCGATATCGCTCGGCGAGGAACGGTCCCCTCCGTCAGGGGTCAACGGTTCAGACGACGCCGACACCGGCAAAGACGTCGTCTGCCCGGGCCGCCGCCGCTGCGACGTCATCTACGCCATGCTCAAACACGGCACTCTCTATAAAGAAGCGTCTTCCCCCAGCCCTGCAACGAGGAGTACCTCAATGCCTGGCTGGTCGAAGATTTCCGCAGCGTGCTGTTCGTAAGTCGTGAGCATGGCCAAACGCTCGCCGTTCGACCTGACCTGCTGCAGATGACGGGGGTCCGGATCCAGCCTTCGGCCTCCTTGCCGTATCCGACTGCTTCCGTAGTGGGCCGGAACCTCGGAGGACGTGCTTCCTCAGGACTGTTGCTCATGGCCATGATTTAGTTCATCGAACAGTGTTCAACGCGAAGGGCGGGCGGACCAGCCCAGGGGTGAGACCCTCCGCGGGGTCGTTGCCGAGCTGGAGGATCCTGTTGTGCTTGTCCACGTGCACCACCTTGGGGTTGTAGGCCCTGGCTTCTTCTGTGGTCATGTTCGCGTAGGTGATGAGAATGACTGTGTCGTTTTCATGGATCAGGTGTGCGGCGGGGCCGTTGATGCCGATAACACCGGAACCACGTTCGCCGGCGATGGTGTAGGTCTCCAAGCGGGCGCCGTTGGTGACGTCGACGATTGCAACGAGCTCGCCCGGGAGGATATCGGCCGCTTCCAACAGGTCGAGGTCTACGGTGACGGATCCGACATAGTGCAGGTCCGCGTGTGTGACGGTGGCGCGGTGGATTTTGGACTTGAACATTGTGCGAGTCATAAGGTGCATGTCCCCTTGAGGTTCGTGGACGCGGGCGGCGTCTTGGACGGGTTCGTGCGGTCAGGTTGAAGGCCCGTCACGGGTTGAGCCGAGGATCCTTTCTGCTAGCCAAATTGAAAGCCGGCGTCGTTGAGGTTGAGACGCTCCTGAACGATGATGTTGGCGCCGCTGTCGCGAAGTCACCTTCGCTCTGCGTCACAGGCCGAGAGGCCCGGCCCAGAGGCAGCATCCGTTTGCTCCCGAAATCAACGAGTTGAATTGGCAAAGCACCCGGTTGCTAGGCGGTGAGGTGTCGTCAACGTTGCGAATAGTTGATGATCCGGGTGATCATCCGACACCCCACCGCTGGCATTGAGAGGCAGCAATACTGCCAGCTACACGGAACGCTGCTCGACGCCGTTGTATTCGCTCAGGGGGCGGATGAGTGAGTTCGATGCGGTCTGTTCCATGATGTGTGCGGTCCAGCCGGTGATGCGGCTCGCGACGAACAGCGGGGTGAAGGTGGGGGTGTCGAAGCCCATGAGGTGGTAGGTGGGTCCGGCGGGGTAGTCGAGGTTGGGTTTGATCGCCTTGGCCTCGTCCATGGCCTGTTCGAGGCCGTTGTACAGGCCCAGGATTTCCGGCCGGCCGTAGTGGGCGATCATCTTGTCCAGTGCGGCCTTCATGGTGGGCACGCGGGAGTCGCCGTGCTTGTAGACGCGGTGGCCGAATCCCATGACCTTCTTCTTCTGCGCCAGGGCGTGCTCCATCCAGGTCTTCGCCCGGCCGGCGGCCTCATCGAGGGATTCCTCGGTGCGGATGCCGATTTCCTCGAAGGTGTGCATGACGGCCTCGTTGGCGCCGCCGTGCAGCGGGCCCTTGAGGGCGCCGATCGCCGCGGTGACGGCGGAGTGCAGGTCCGAGAGGGTGGAGGTGACAACACGGGCCGTGAAGGTGGACGCGTTGAAGGAGTGCTCGGCGTACAGGATCATCGAGACGTCGAAGGCTTCGACGACTTCTTCCACCGGTTCTTCGCCGAAGGTCATCCAGAGGAAGTTCGCGGAGTAGCCCAGGTCGTCCCGGGGTTCCACGAGCGCCTGGCCGCGCCGGCGGCGCTGGTCGTAAGCCACCACAGCCGGGAAGGCGGCAAACAAGTCCTTTGCTTTTGTCAGGTTGGCCTCGGGCGAGGAATCTTCTGCCAGCGGATGCCGGGCTCCCAGCACTGAAGCGGCCGTGCGGCAGACATCCATGGGGTGTCCCGTGGTTGGCAGGGCATCGATCACGGCTTTCACGCTGGGGTCCAGGGCGCGTCCGGCACGCTCGGCCGCACGGAATTGCTCCAATTCCTCTTGGGTGGGCAGTTCCCCGTGCCAGAGCAGGTAGGCGACTTCTTCGAAGCTGCACTTGGCGGCGAGTTCCTGCACGGGGTAGCCGCGGTAGAGCAGCGAGTTGGTGTCAGGGTTGACCTTGGAGATCGCGGTGTAGTCAACCACGACGCCGGCCAGGCCTTTACGGATTTCGACGGTTGCGGTGTTCATGAGACTTCCTTGTCTGGGTTTGATGGAGCCGTAACGGACTAGTGGATTCCTGGTATCTGGAAGTTGAAAACGCCCGTGTCGAAGTGGTTGTAGGCCTCGTAGTCCACGAGGTCATAGAGGCGCGCACGGGTGAGCATCGCCGGGACCCGGACTTCCTGGGTGCCCAGCCTTTTGATGGTATCGAGGGTGGACTCTGCAGCCCCCATGGCAATGCGGAGCAGGGTGACGGGGTAGATCACCATGTTCACGCCGGCGCCCTGGAGTTGTTCGGCGGTGAAGAGCTCGCTTTTGCCGAACTCGGTCATGTTGGCCAGGATCGGCACGTCCACTGCGTCACGGATGGCTTGGAACTCGGACAGATCCTTCATGGCTTCCGGGAAGATCGCGTCGGCGCCGGCGTCGACGAGTGCTTTGGCGCGTTCCTGGGCGGCCTGGATGCCGTCGACGGCGCGGATGTCGGTCCGGGCCATGATGAGGAAGTTCGCATCGCGGCGGGCGTCGGCCGCGGCGCGGATGCGTTTGGCGGCGGTGTCGGTGTCGACCACGTTCTTGCCGTCCAGGTGCCCGCAGCGTTTGGGGTTGAACTGGTCCTCGATGTGGCAACCGGCCAGCCCGGCGTTTTCCAGCTCCTGGATGGTGCGGGCCACGTTCATCGGTTCGCCGAATCCGGTGTCCGCGTCCACGAGGCACGGGAGTTCGGTCATGCGGGCGATCTGCCCGGCGCGGGTGGCGACCTCCGTGAGGGTGGTGAGGCCGATGTCCGGCAGGCCGAGGTCGTTGGCGAGGACGGCACCGGAGATGTAGACGCCGGGGAAGCCCTTCTCCTCGATCAGCCGTGCCGAGAGCGGGTTGAACGCGCCGGGGAACTGGGCGATGGTCCCGGAGTCCAGCAGGTCCCGGAGCTTGAGGCGCTTCTGTTCCGGGGTGGTGGTGGAGTAGAGCATCTAGAACAGTCCCTTCGGTGCGGCGGCGAGGTCGATGACGCCGGGTGCGGCGGTGATGTTCAGCTGGTCCAGTTCGCCCGGGCCCAGGTCCGGGAGGCGCTCGGCGGCGGCGAGGAACCGTCCGATCTCGGCCTCTTCCACCAGCCCGGCCGCGAGGGTGCGGAACTTGTTCACGTACTGTTCCCGGGCGAAGGGCCGGGCGCCGAGGGGGTGGGCGTCGGCGACGGCGATCGACTCGGTGATGACGGTGCCGTCGGTGAGGGTGATGACGACGGTGCCGCCGAAGGCCTTTTCCTTGATGTCCAGGGAGTGGTAGCGGCGGGTCCATTCGGGGTCTTCGACGGTGGTGACCTTGTGCCAGAGTTCCACGGTGTCCGGGCGTGCGGCGCGTTCGGGGCTGTAGGAGTCCACGTGGTGCCAGGCGCCGTCCTGCAGGGCGACGGTGAAGATGTACGGGATGGAGTGGTCCAGGGTCTCCCGGCTGGCGGTTGGGCTGTATTTTTGGGGGTCGTTGGCGCCGGAGCCGATCACGTAGTGGGTGTGGTGGCTGGTCTTGATCAGGACGGAGGCCACGTTGGCCGGGTCCGTGGCCTCTGGGTGTGCGCCGTGGAGCTTGCGGGCGAGGTCGATCCAGGCCTGGGCCTGGTATTCGGCGGAGTGTTCCTTGGTGTAGGTGTCCAGGATGGCGCGTTTGGGTTCCCCGGCCTCCGGGAGCGGGACCTCGTAGGAGGCGTCCGGGCCGTCGAGCATCCAGGCGATGACGCCGTCTTCGCCTTCGTAGATCGGCACGGGGGAGGTCTGCCCGCGCATGGCCCGGTCCACGGCCTCGACGGCCATTTTGCCGGCGAACGCGGGGGCGTGGGCCTTCCAGGTGGAGATTTCGCCCTTGCGGGACTGGCGCGTGGCGGTGGTGGTGTGCAGGGCCTGGCCGACGGACTGGAAGATCGTCTCCACGTCCAGGCCCAGCAGGGTGCCGATGCCTGCGGCGGCGGAGGGGCCCAGGTGCGCGACGTGGTCGATCTTGTGCTTGTGCAGGCAGATGGCCTTGACCAGGTTCACCTGGATTTCGTAGCCGGTGGCAATGCCGCGGATCAGGTCCCGCCCGCTGGCCCCGGTGTGCTGGGCCACGGCGAGGATGGGCGGGATGTTATCGCCCGGGTGGGAGTAGTCAGCGGCCAGGAACGTGTCGTGGTAATCGAGTTCACGGACGGCGACGCCGTTGGCCCAGGCGGCCCACTCGGTCGAGACCCGGTCCGTGATCCCGAACACCGAGGAGCCTTTGCCGTTGGTGGTCGGCGCGTGGGTCAGGGCCTGCGCCCGGGCAGCGATGATCGGGGCACGGTTCAAGGACGCGACAGCAACCGAGGCGTTGTCGATGATCCGGTTGATGACCATCTCGGTGACCTCGGGGGTCACCTCGACGGGGTCCGCGGCGACCGTGGCGATCTTGTGCGCCAGCTGCTGCTCGCGGGGAAGGTTCTCTTCGCTCTTGTAGACGCGGACGTGGTTGATCTTCACCATGGTGTTCCTTCTAGTGAGGGGTGTGGGTGGCTTTGACGTGGGAAAGACTGCGGTGCAGATGGACGGTGGTGGCGGCTTCGGCGAGCCGGGGGTTGCCTGCCGCGATGGCTTCGGCGATCGCGGCGTGCTCGGCCGCGGCCGCTTGGAGGCGTCCGGCGTCGTCGGCCGCGAGGCGGCGGACCCGCACGAGGTGCACGCGCAGGGCCCGCATGGCCTGGGCGAGGTAGGAATTGGAGATGGCCGCATCGATCGCCTCATCCAGCCGCCCCACCAGGGCGTAATAGTCGTGCCGGGAAGGGTCGCTGTCGCTGAGCATCTCCGGTGCCCGGAGCAGCTCGGCGTGGAGTTGCTCGAACACCGGGCGTTCACCGCGCACGGCGGCCAGGGCGGCGGCTTTGCCTTCCAGGGTTTCGCGCAGCTCGAACAGTTCGTCGATGTCCTCCAGCGAGATATCGGTAACGACGACGCCGCGGCCCCCTGCCGCCCTCGTCAGCCCTTCCGCGCTGAGCCGGCCCAGCGCCTCCCGGACCGGCGTGCGGGACACCCCCAGGCGTTCGGATTGCTCCACTTCCGCGAGGACCGTTCCGGGTGCCAGGCGCCACTCAATGATGTCTTCACGCAGGGCCGCATAGGCTCTCTCGCTGGCACGCACGGACCCTCCTTCACTGGGCGGACATTCCCAGTGTATACACAAATGATCCCAATCCGAATATGATTGTGTAACGACGGGTAGATTTTGGCCCCAGTGTATACATTAAGTCTGTTCTGCGGAAGTGGTGGAACTAGACCCCTGGCTGAACCTCCTCGGTACCCTTGGCGACGTCCTGAAAAGCGCACGGTCATCAGCGATGGACTTCTTGACGAGGTCATGCTGGATTCATCGGCCCTCTGGATCGCCGCAGGCGGGTTCACAGGCCGAGTACTTATCGAAGCTGCAGAAGGGAATGAGGTGCCGATGGAGTCGAGGCAACTTGAGGGCAATGCGCCTACCATATGACATGGTCCGCACTCCGACCGGTGAAGCGGGACTGATGCTGAGAAGGCGGGCCGTCTGCCGCTCCGATACCAGACCGGGACCGCCCTGGTGGAGAATGCATCATGACCAATGACGATCTCCGGCCTGTCTACTTTCTTTCGGACAGCACCGGCATCACCGCAGAAACGCTCGGCAACACCTTGCTGACCCAGTTCCCCGCGAACAGATTTGACCGCATCACGATTCCCTTCATCACCACAACCGAACAGGCGCGGTCCGTCGTGAAGATCATCGACGGACTCGCAGCCACCGGCCCGCAGCCGATCGTCTTTTCCACCGCGGTCACCAGCGATATCCGCCAGATCCTGGCGACGTGCAAGGGAATCATCGTGGACCTTATCGGCACGCACGTCGGACAGTTGGAGCGCGCCCTCGGCACTCCGGCAAGCGGAGAACCCGGGCGGGCACACGGCCTCGGCAACGCGGTCCGCTACCAATCCCGCATGGCCGCCGTTGAGTACGCCATGGAACACGATGACGGCCAAAGCCTGCGTGCGCTCGAAAAAGCCCAGGTCATACTGGTGGCGCCGTCCCGCTGCGGTAAAACGCCCACCACCATGTACCTGGCACTACAACACGGCATCTTCGCCGCGAACTTCCCGCTGGTGGACGAAGATTTTGAACGCGAGGGGCTCCCCAAGCCGCTAAAGCCCTTTGTTTCAAAGTGTTTCGGCCTATCCTCCAACCCGCAGCGCCTGAGCCAGATCCGCACCGAACGCCGGCGCGGTTCACCCTATGCCTCGCTGCGCCAGTGCGGCTTCGAGCTGCGGAGCGCAGAGCAGTTGTATGTCTCCCACCGGATTCCGTACCTGAATTCGGCCACTGTCTCAGTAGAGGAAATGGCAGCGACTATCCTGCAAAAGATGAACCTCAAACACTAGTGAAAAGTTTCACGGACCCTCTGTGGCGCACATCACGTGGAAAGAGCCTTGGAGACCTGCCACTGTGGACAGGACGTGCGCCCATCAACCGGCCTTCGCCCCGAACAGGGGCGGTGCCCCTGCCTGACACCCTCTGCAAAGGAGCAGTAATCATGACAACGGACATCCTGTGGTTCTCCGACCTCGGACTCAAGGACCTGGATCAGGTGGGGGGAAAGAATGCCTCCCTCGGGGAGATGGTCCAGAACCTGACATCCGCCGGCGTCCAGGTGCCCGACGGCTTCGCCACCACGGCCGACGCTTACCGCAGCTTCCTCGCGGATTCGGGCCTGGACCAGAAGATCGCCGACCGGCTGCTCGGCCTGGACGCCGATGACGTAACGGCCCTTGCCTCTGCTGGTCAGGAGATCCGGTCCCTCATGCGTGAAACGCCCTTCCTGCCGGACTTTGAGGCGCAGATCCGGGAGGCCTACCAGCAACTGGTGGACAAGCATGACGGTTCTGAGGACCTGTCCTGGGCCGTCCGTTCCAGCGCGACCGCGGAAGACCTCCCCGATGCCTCCTTCGCCGGGCAACAGGAAACCTTCCTGAATGTCCGCGGGATCGAGAACATCCTGCTCGCCATCAAAGATGTGTTCGCCTCGCTGTATAACGACCGTGCCATCGCCTACCGCGTCCACCACAAGTTCGCGCACGCCGAAGTGGCGCTCTCGGCCGGCATCCAGCGCATGGTCCGTTCCGACGTCGGCGCTTCCGGGGTCATGTTTACCATGGACACCGAGTCCGGCTTCAACGATGCCGTCTTCGTCACCTCCTCCTATGGCCTCGGCGAAGCCGTCGTCCAGGGCGCCGTGAACCCGGATGAGTTCTACGTGTATAAGCCCGCGCTGAAGGCAGGGCGCCCGGCCATCCTCAAACGGGGCCTGGGGGAGAAGGCCCTGCAGATGACCTACACAAGTAACCAGGAGATCGGCCGTACCATCGATTTCGTCCCGGTTGAGGCATCGCTGCGGAACCGCTTCAGCCTCAGCGACGACGACGTTGAGCAGCTCGCCCGGCACGCCCTCGCCATCGAGAACCACTACGGACGCCCGATGGATATCGAATGGGGCAAGGACGGGATCGACGGCGGCCTGTACATCCTGCAGGCCCGCCCCGAAACCGTGCAGTCCCGCAGGCCCGCGGGCAGCCTGAGCCGGTTCCGCCTCAACGGGACTGGGCCGGTACTGGTCGAGGGCCGCGCTATCGGCCAGCGCATCGGCGCCGGCAGCGTCCGCATCCTCACCGCGATTGACCAGATGGCTGCCTTCCAGACGGGCGACGTCCTCGTCGCCGACATGACTGACCCGGACTGGGAACCGATCATGAAGCGCGCCTCCGCGATCGTGACCAACCGCGGTGGGCGCACTTGCCACGCCGCTATCATTGCCCGGGAACTCGGGATTCCCGCTGTCGTGGGCACCGGGGATGCCACGGATGCACTCGCCGACGGTCTCGAGGTGACCGTCTCCTGCGCCGACGGCGAGACCGGCACCATCTACGAAGGGCTCCTGGACTTCAGCGTCGAGGAAACCGCGATCACCCAGCTTCCCGAAGCACCCGTCAAGGTCATGATGAACGTCGGCACCCCGGAGCAGGCGTTCACCTTCGCGCAGCTGCCCAACCACGGGGTGGGCCTGGCCCGGCTCGAATTCATCATCAACCGCCAGATCGGCATCCATCCCAAGGCACTGCTGAACGTGGACAGCCAGCCGGCCGAGGTCGGCGCGGAAATACGGACCCGGGTTGCCGCGTACGAGAGCCCGCGCGACTACTACGTCAAGCGCCTCGCCGAAGGCGTGTCCACTATCGCCGCGGCCTTCGCGCCGGAACCGGTAATTGTGCGCATGTCCGACTTCAAATCCAACGAGTACGCCAACCTAATCGGCGGACCCGCTTACGAGCCGCACGAAGAGAACCCGATGATCGGTTTCCGCGGGGCCTCACGCTACCTCGAGCCATCCTTCCGGGACTGCTTCGACCTGGAATGCGAAGCGCTGTCGTTCGTCCGCAACGAGATGGGCCTGACCAACGTCAAGCTCATGATCCCGTTCGTTCGCACCGTTCACGAGGCTAGCGGCGTCATCGAGCTACTGTCGGAAAACGGCCTGCGCAGAGGCGAAAACGGCCTTGAAGTGATCATGATGTGCGAGATTCCCTCAAACGCGCTGCTCGCCGACGAGTTCCTGGACTACTTCGACGGGTTCTCCATCGGCTCCAACGACATGACCCAGCTGACCCTCGGCCTGGACCGAGATTCCGCGATCGTGGCCGACGGTTTCGATGAGCGCAATCTCGCAGTCAAGAAACTCCTGACGATGGCCATCAAGGCTTGCAAGGAACGCGGCAAATACGTTGGCATCTGCGGCCAGGGGCCGAGTGACCACCCCGACTTCGCGGAGTGGCTGGTCAAGGAAGGCATCGATTCCGTCTCCCTGAACCCGGACACCGTCGTGGACACCTGGCTCCGGCTCGCCGCTGCCCAAACCGGCGACGAAATCAGTGCCGCCGTCGGCGCAGTGGCGAACTGACCGCGCCTCCCTGAAGGGCGAAGTCACGGAGGACAGCGGCCATGACAGCGTTAGAGTGTGCTCCATGGCCGCCATCGGCCGCAGGGTTGTCGCGATGAGGCCCCACCCCGTGAGGTAGTCGTTGAGGACTGGAGATGCAGGGTTCGCCGTCTAGGACGCGCTCGTAGGAGTTGACGGCGAAGGGGTTGTTCTTCTGGCCCGGGTCTGAGCCGATGATGGTGTTGTCGATTCCCACGGCGTCGATGAAGTTCAGCATGGTATCCACCTGCCATTGGAAGAATGTGGTGCGGTCGTCGTATTGGACGAGACCGCGCTCGACGACGGCTCCGAGCTCGACCCATTCCCGGGCTCGGGCAGGGTTGTCCTCGATCACGAAGTTCGGGTGGTTACCACGAGCCGGCGCAGGCCCATCTTTTGGGCAGCCCGGAGGACGGCTGTGATTTCCGGTGACGACATGTGACCGGTGGAGAGGATGGCGTCGGAGTCCTTGACCAGTTGGACGACTTCCATGGTTTCCGAAGTAGGTTGCCTCCCGCGTCGAGGACGGGGATCGGTGTGGTTTTCCGGACTTTGATGCTGGTGGCCGGGAACTTGAGGTGTTCTTCGCGTTCGTGGACGCAGATGTGCTGTTCAGAAGAAACTGTGGGCATCCAGACCATCCGGCCGCCCAGGCCTCGCGAAAGAGTCCTGCAGTTTTTCGGCGTCGGCGCAGACCCGGTTTACCGGACGCTCAGCTCTAGCGGCTGCGCGCAATCTCGGTTTCCACGCCAATGTTGGGTTGCTGGGTTGCTGTGACGAACGGACAATACCGATAGGAGGAAGTCATGCCAGACAAGGCGCTGGATGATCAGCGAGCCGTGGAGCGCCGGTATGTGACCAACAAGACTTTCTGTTGAATGGAATGGGCGATTAGGGCGGTTCTATCGGACTTATAGTTGAAGGATCAACTAATAGTCATTGTAGCTGTTCGCAGCGAGGAGTTGTCATGGCAAGCACGATCCCTGCATCCGCCCCGTCGACATTTAGGGGCAACGACAAGTTGCTTCTGGGCATCGTGCTCGGCGTCGTCACTTTCTGGCTGTTCGCCGGCACCACCGGGACGATTGCCCCGAACATTCTTGCGGACATCAACGGCGCGTATTCGGACCCCGTCCAAAAGACGTGGGCAAACCCTCTCATCGACGTCGCTGCGATGAACCTGGCGGTGTCAATCACCGCACTCTTCTCCGGCATGTTCATCGTGGTGGCCGGCGGCCTCGCTGACAGGATCGGCCGGGTCCGGATCAGCCTGATCGGCAACGGCCTGGGCATCCTCGGATCCCTTATGATCGTCCTGGCGACCGGACCTTTCGCCCTGCCCCTGATGCTGGGCGGCCGAGCCATCCAGGGTCTCTCGGCGGCATGCATCATGCCCGCCACCATGGCGCTCGTTAAGACGTACTGGGACGGCCCGGGCCGGCAGCGCGCCGTGTCCATGTGGTCCATCGGCTCATGGGGCGGTTCGGGGCTCGCCTCGATCTTCGGCGGCTACGTGGCCACCTTTGTGGGATGGCGCTGGATCTTCATCGCCTCGATCGTCATCTCGGTCATCGCGATCCTGCTCATGCGCGGCACGCCGGAGAGCAAGGTCGTCCAGACCAGCACGTCGAAGTTCGACCTCGCCGGGGTTCTGGTCTTCATGGTCTCGATGCTCGCGCTCATGGTCGTGCTGATCTTCGGCTCGAAGATCGGCTGGCTGACACCCACCACGATCGGGCTGTTCGCCGTCGCCGTCATCGGACTGCTCTTCCTCCTGCGGATCGAACGCCGGGCAGCCAAGCCGTTCATCAACTTCGACCTGTTCCAGAACCGCACCTTCACCGGCGCCACGATTTCCAATTTCCTTCTCAACGGCACGATCGGGCTGCTGATCGTGACCCAGCAGCTCCTTCAGATCGCCGGAGGCATGAAGGCCTCCGACGCGGGGCTTCTGACCATCGGCTACGCGGTCATGATCATTGCGTTCATCCGCATCGGTGAGAAGCTGCTGCAGCGCTTTGGTCCCCGCCAGCCGATGATCTGGGGATCCCTCATCGTCGGAGTTGCGAGCATCCTGCTCCTGCCCACTAACCTTCTGCTCTCCGAGTACCGGTGGCTCGCCGTCGTGGCCTACGCGCTCTTCGGCCTTGGTCTCGCGTTCTACGCGACGCCGTCAACAGACGCCGCGCTGGCAAACCTTCCCGCCGACCAGGCCGGTGCCGGCTCCGGCATCTACAAGATGGCATCCTCGCTCGGAGGTGCGATCGGGGCCGCGATCTCACTCGCACTCTTCACCGCTTTCAGCAGCTCGGGAGCCCAGTTCATCGGCGATGTCCTCATCAATCAAGGTCGCACCGACAACACCGGGATCCGGCAGGCCGCCGTCATCGCGCTCCTGTTCAACGTCGTCATGGTGATCATCGCGGTTGTCTCCATCATGGCTACGGTCCCCAAAACCAGGGACCGTGCAGAGGCACATCCCGTATACCCGAAATAGTCTCCGCGGTGTACGCCGCGGAACACAGGAAGGAAAGACGAAGAGCCCATGGCATCTACTGGAGCAGCACGCACGATCCTGTCGGCCCAAGAGTCCCTCAGGGACTGGCAGGAATCTCTCTACAAGGACTTCCACCGCAACCCCGAGCTGAGCCACCAGGAGAAGCGCACCTCAGGACTCATTGCCGAGCAGCTGGCCGGGTTCGGCTTCAAGGTCCACAGGAATATCGGCGGCACAGGTCTTGTAGGGGTCTTCGCCAACGGAACCGGGCCGACTGTCCTGATGCGCTCAGACATGGACGCACTCCCCGTCGCGGAGGCAACAGGCCTGGACTACGCGAGCACCGTCGTCGCGACCGACGATCAGGGCACACAGACACCCGTCATGCACGCCTGCGGGCACGACGTACACATGTCCAGCCTCCTCGGCGCAGCAAGGCTCTTCGCCCAGGAACCCGATGCCTGGTCAGGCACGCTGGTGGCGCTCTTCCAGCCCGCCGAAGAACTCGGCGACGGCGCCAAGGCCATGGTCGACGGCGGGCTGGCGGACCTCATTCCCCAGCCTGATGTAGCCCTCGCCCAGCATGTCCTGGCCAATCGTGCCGGGACTGTGAGCACCTATGCCGGCGCGTTCCTCTCGATGGCGGACAGCATCCACATCACCCTCTACGGGCGCGGCAGCCACGGCTCCATGCCGCATCAATCGATCGATCCGGCCGTCCTGGCCGCAATGGTTGTGGTGCGGCTCCAGACCGTCGTCTCCCGCGAGGTCCAGCCGGGCGAGTTCGCTGTACTCACCGTGGGGAAGATCGCGGTCGGCGCCAAGAGCAACATCATTGACGACCACGCCGTCCTCGAACTCAACATCCGCACCTACAGCAAGGCCACCCGCGACCAGATCCTCACTGCAATCGAACGGATCGCGAAGGCCGAGTCCGCGGCGTCGGGCTCGCCCAAGGATCCGGAGATCGAACTCTACAACAGCTACCCGCTCACCGACAACGACGCAAAGGTCACCGCCAGGGTCGCGGGCGCGTTCGCAGAGTACTTCCCCGCCGAGGCGATCGAGGACTACGGTCGGCAGACGGCGAGCGAGGACTTCAGCGACATCCCCACAGCGCTCGGGGTCCCGTACACCTACTGGGGTATCGGCGGAGTGGACGCCGAAACCTACCGCGCCGCGCAGGACGCTGGCCGCGTCACCATGGACATCCCGGCGAACCACTCGCCGAAGTTCGCACCCGTCATCCAGCCCACGCTGACCACCGGGACAGCTGCCCTCGTAGTCGCCGCGGCGGCCTGGCTCGGAAGGACTGACGGGCGCGGTGAGGATCGTCGACGCCGGGCTGAAGATTGAAGACCGGAAAATCATCCTGGGTCTGCGGGTGTTCGGGTACACGCTGCACCCGCCGGCGGACAGCATCACGGCGGCCAGGGTTGGGGTTGGGGTTTGGGGCCCGAGATAGGCAATGGGAGGGTGCAGGCAAATTCTTCCGCTGGTCAGCCGGTCCGACTCTCCCGGTCACTCACCTCTCTGAAAGGGTGCCGCGCCAGGCCACGATTCATCAAGCCCAGGGCTCACTTTCCATCAGCGCAGCCCAAAACGACGGTTTACCAGACGACATTCTCTCCACCCGGTGCCTGGTCTTAGATTTCAACAACACCTTCCGCCAGTCCGCCTACCTGAAATACGCAGAGAACAGCCCTACATAACGTCCGTGTATGCGTCGAGCGGTGACGCAGGGGGAGTGATGGAGACCTGGTCGCCAAAGCCATCGATAGGCTGCTCGGAACGGCGTTCGAGTACGTGTCCCGCTGAATAGGAATGCCGCTACTTTCGGCGTTGCCAAAATCCCCAGAAAATACAGGAGTGGGCACCTTGCGGTGACCGTCTCGGCGAATCAGGCGGAGACTCGTTGGTGGATTTGTCTGTCGTCACGAAAATTTCTCCGCTCTCAGTTGGGTGCCACGACGCTCTGGCGCCCCGGACAGCGGGAGCCATCCGCACGAGTTCGTGCGGACGGATGGGGCGGGTGCACGGAACTGTTGACGTTGGGTTGCCGGACGGCCTGCATCTGCCCGAGGGCACGGTGTGCCACCGCGGGCGCCGGCCATGGATGACCGGGCTGGTGGAGCAGGCCAAGCTAGGCGGGGAAGGTGTGCGGCAGGAGCCTGCGGATTCCTGTCATACGCAGGGCGGGAACTCCCTGGGGTCCAGGGAGTTCCCGCCGTGTGGATGGTGATTGTGTTGCGGGGTTCGGGCCTGTCAGTCCTTGCGGACCTTGCTGGGGTCCACGTTCCGGGCGGCGAAGATCAGCAGTCCGGAGGCCAGGATAGGAATGACACCCCACCATAGGGTGGCGTTGATCCAGCCGGCGCCGGCGGCGAGGGTGGCGGTGATCAGCAGTCCACCGACGATCGCGCCGACTTGGCCTGAGGCGTTGATGATGGAGCTGCCGGTTGCCCGGGTGTGGACGGGGAAGCTCTCGCCGGTGAAGAACAGCAGGGCGGAGAAGGGGCCGATGAGGAAGAACAGCCCGGCGCTGTATAGCCCGATGATGAGCGGGAAGTTCCCGTTCGGTGCCTGGAGCATCGTGAAGAAGGAAACGGCACAGAGGATCCAGCCGATCCCGATCGCGTTACGGCGTCCGATCCGGTCGCCCAGCCAGCCGTGGAACAAGTAGCCGGCGAAGGCAGTTGCGTTGGAGATGATAAGGATCAACAGCGCGTTGTCGAACTCGACGTTCTTGCCGTCCGGCGCCGTAAGCAGCGAAGTGCCGAGGATGGCGAAGGAAAGGACGCCCAGCCAGTTCAGGAGGAAGGCCCCGCCGATCGTCAGGGTTGACCTCAGCGATTCCCCGCGGAAGACCGAGACGAGCGGGCTGGCCTTCTCCGAGACGTCGATTCCGTATTTGATTCCGAGCTCCTGCGCCTCCTCAACCCGGCCGTCCTTGATCATCTTGTCAATTTGGTGACGGTGGCCGAACTGGGGACTTTCTTTGAGCCAGCGTCCGGCGAGGACGATGAAGACGGCCGGGATGGCGGCCACGGCAAAGCAGAGCGCCCACCCGCCGATGGGGAACAGGAGGTAGACAGACCCGGCAGCCAGTACGGAGCCGACCGGCCAACCGGATTGGACGAGCGAGTAGATGAGGCCACGGCGGCGGGCCATGGCGGGATCGCTGTGGCTGTGGGCGAACATCTCGTTGAGGTAGGCCGCATTGATGGCCTGCTCGGCGTAGCCGAGGCCTGCCAGTGAACGCACGAGTACCAGGAAGACGAGTCCCAGGCCGGCAGCGATGCCCGCAACCCAGCCGACAGTGGCGGTCAGCAGAGAGGCGACGGCGGCTCCGCTGACCGCGATCAGGATGCCCTTGCGGCGGCCGATCCGGTCGACGATCGGGCCGATCGCGAAGGCCACGAGTGCGGTACCGGCGGTCACCCAGGTGTTGATCCCTGTGGACTGTGCAGCGCTCCAGCCGAGGTCGGAGGCCAGCTTCGGCAGGAGGTTGCCGAACAGGACGAAGTCATAGACGGCGAAGGTCCAGGCGAAGAAGCAAATCCAGGTGGCCAGGCGGACGTCTTTGGTAGTGACATCAGACTCGACGAATTGGAAGGTTGGGACAGTGGACATAGTGGTTCCTAATTCACGGGGAGAGTTGGGGGATGTGATGAGTAGGGAACGAAGGGGCGGCCTGGAGGCCAGGTCGTTAGCTGGTCCCCAGACCGCCCCTCACTGCTGCTCTTGGATCAGCTGGCAGGGCTGAGCTAGGAGACCAGAACCTCGCGGCGTTCGGTGGTGGCCTTCAGGTCGACCGTGAGCTGGCCGTTGACCTCCCTGAGGACCACGCCGTAGTCCCGGGCTGCCGCCTCCGCGGTCGTGAAGCCGTCCAGTACGTCCTCCAGGACCTTCAGCGGGTCCCTCCGATGCGGGTCACCGAAGCCTCCCCCGCTGGGCACGGTGATCTGGAGGGAGTCTCCTGCCAGCAACTGACGCCCGGTGACCTTGGACGGCCAGGACTCCTCGCCTGCCCGGCCGACGTTCTTCACGAGCGAGCCGTTGAGGCCGTCATGACCGCCGAAGGCCCCCCACGGCACGTCCGACTCGTGGCGTTCGCCCTCGCAGGTGATCGCGGTGTCGGTCAGGAAGGTGTTCTCCCGGACGATGCCGATGCCGCCGCGGAACTCGCCGGCTGCCCCCGGCTCGGAACGCAGTTCATAGCGGTCGGTGCGCATCGGGAACCGCCACTCGAGCTCCTCGATCGGGTTGTTGCGCGTATTGGCGATGAGGTTGTCCACGGAGTCCGGCCCGTCGCTGGTGGCGCGTCCGCCGTAGGCACCCTCATTGACCTCGAGGTAAACCCAGTATTCGCCCTGCTTCTCGTCCCATCCGGAGTAGGAGATGAAGTGGATGTGGGCGGAGTTGCCGGCGGTGACGCGCTCGGGGATGACGGGAGCGAGGGCCCGCAGGGCCAGGTCGACGGCGCGTTGCACCTGGGAGAACCGCGAGAAGGTCGCCGCCGGGTACTTCGGGTTGAAGATGGTGCCTTCCGGGGCGATCACCTTCAACGGCTTGAGCATGCCCTCGTTCTGGGGTACGAACACCGGGAACGCGACCTCGTCCAAGAAAATCATGCGGGTGATGAACGTGAACGCCGAGACCGTCGTGCCCTCGAAGGCGCAGTTGTAGGCGGTGGGTACCTGTTCGGAGGATCCGGTCAGGTCGTACGTGATCTCGTCACCCTCGATGATCACCTTCACGACGATTGGCAGCTTCTTGCCGTAGTTGCGTCCGTCGTCGTCCAGGTAGCCGACCTCGGTCTCGTAGACGCCATCCGGGATCTTGGCGATCTCCTGGCGCAGCATCCGCTCCGAGTAGTCGATCCAGCTCTGGCCGGCGTCGCGCACGGCGCCGAAACCGTAGCGCTCGATGAGGGCGGTGTAGCGGGTCTTGGCCAGCTCGCAGGCGGCGATCATGGCTTGGAAATCGCCCTCGTTGGAGGTGGGTGTCCGGGTGTTGTTAAGGATGTGCCGGATCAGCGATTCCTGGCGGACGCCCTTCTCGGAGATCTTCACGGCACGGAAAATAGTGCCCTCGGACTGGATGTCCTGGATGTCCACCATCAGCCCGGAGTATGCGCCGCCGTTGTCGATCAGCTGGCCCGAGGCGCCGGCGAAGCCGACGAGCTCCCCGTTATGGAAGATCGGTTCGATGATCGCCACGTCGGGAGAGTGCGTGGCGCCCAGATATGGATCGTTGTGCAGGATGATGTCACCGTCGTGGATGTCGTCACCGAGCACCGAGATCACGCCCTTGACGATCTTGGGCATGGAGCCCATGAACATCGGCGTGGAGTCGGACTCGGCCAGCACGTTGCCGTCCTTGTCGAACAGGCCTGCGCCGAGGTCCTCGGACTCGCGGATGATCGATGAGTAGGCCATGCGGAACAGCACCGAGGCCATTTCCTTGGCCGCTGAGTTCAGGGCGCCGCCGATCACGCGCATCAGGATCGGGGTGGCCAGTTTTTCCGCGCTCTGGGTGGCGGCCGGGCAGTCGATGACGAGGTTGCCGGCTGCGTCCACCGTTCCGGAGAATCCCGGAGGAACAACTGTCGTGGAGTCGTACTGCTCGATGATGGCGGGGCCGGCGAAGGTGATTCCCACGCCCATCCTGTCGCGGTCGTAGAAGCCGGTGTCCAGGGTGACCGGCTTGCCATCCTGTTCGAAGGTCACCGGGCGGGTTTCGACCAGGGCGTCCTTGAGGGAACCGGACTTCGTCGCTTCCGGCGTGGGCAGCTCATCCATTACGGCGCTGGCCTCGACCCGGATGTTGATGACCTCCACGGTGCCGTTCTTGAAGCGGTGGCCGTATTCCTCAAAGTGGGCGTCGTGGAAGGCTGCCTCGGCCTTTTCCAGCCAGGCCTGGTTGACCGGGCCGGCGGGGGCGGTGAAGCGGATCTCGTATCCCTGGCCCTCGTAGCGCGCATCGGCGAGCCATTCAAGCTTGCGCCGTTCGGCCGGGACGTCTTCGGCGTCGAGCTGGGCGTTGGCCTCGCGCTCCAGCTGCTCGTAGGAGTCCTGGATGGCGGCAGGATCTGCGTTGGCGAAGGTGAACCGCCTGGTGGCGACGAACTCGTACTTCTCGTCCGTGGCCAGCAGGCCTGTAGCGGCGATAATACCGGGGTGGGCCGGGATCAGAACCTTCGGGACCTCCAATTCAGCTGCGATCTCGCAGGCGAACAGCGCTCCGGCACCGCCGGCGGCGACGAGGGTGAAGTCGCGAGGGTCGTAGCCGCGGCGTACGGAGTTCTGTTCAATAGCCTGTGTCATGCCGAACTTCTGGATCTGCAGGGCGCCGAGGGCTGCCTGGTCGACCGACATGTTGAGCTTTTCTGCGAGCCCTTCCATCGCCTTTCGGGCGCCTTCGAGATCCAGATCCATGCCTGAGCCGGCCAGGACGCGGTCAGGACGCATACGGCCCAGCAGCATCTGGGCGTCGGTCGACGTCGGCTCGGTCCCGCCGCGGCCGTAGCAGACCGGACCCGGGACAGCGCCGGCCGACTGGGGACCGACACGGAAGACCCCGCCGGCGTCGACGTAGGCGATGGAACCGCCGCCGGCACCAATGGTGTCGATGTCCACCATGGGGACCATTGCCTGGTGATCGCCGATCTTGGTGTCCAGCAGGTGACGCATGCGCAGCTCACCCTGGTAGGCGACGCCGATGTCCGCCGAGGTGCCGCCGATGTCCAGGGTGACGACATTGTCGAAGCCGGACTGGCGACCGGCCCACATGCCGCCGATCAGGCCGCCGACCGGTCCGGACATCATCAGGGTGACGGGCCGCTTGGCAGCCTCCTTGATCGGAACCATACCGCCGGAGGACTGCATCAGCAGGATCTCCCGCTTGTAGCCCAGGCCTTCAGCCTGCTCCTGCAAGCGGTGCAGGTAACGCGAGACCCGGGGCCCCACATAGGCGTTGAGCGCGGTGGTGGAGAACCGCTCGTATTCCCGGTACAGGGGCACGATCTCGCTGGACAGGGACAGGTAAGCCTCGGGGAACTCCTCCGCGACGATCTGCCCGATCCGCTGCTCGTGGGCAGGGTTCAGGTAGGAGTGCAGCAGGCAGACGGCAATGGCCTCGACGCCCGCCGCCTTCAGCTCGAGGACGCGCTCACGGACCTCATTTTCGTCCAGGGGAACCAGGACGTCGCCGTTGGGTGCCGTGATGCGCTCCTTGACCGTGAGCCGGTGGCGGCGCTTGATGAGGGGCTTGGTCTGCCACGGCAGTTCCTGCTGCAGGGAGAAGTTGTACGGCTTCTTGTGCCGGGCGATGTGCAGGATGTCCCGGAAGCCCTCGGTCGTGATCATCCCGACCTCCGCACCGGTGTGCGTGAGCGCGGTGTTCGTAGCCACCGTGGTCCCGTGCACCAGCTGGTCGATCTCCGCAAGCGAGACTCCGGCCTTCTCACAGAGCTTCTTGATGCCGGAGACAACGGCTTCGGACGGATCGTGCGGCGTGGACGGGACCTTCTCCACAACGGCGATGCGGTGGGCGTCGTCTGAAAAATACAAGTCGGTAAAGGTGCCGCCGACGTCTACTCCGATGCGCTTCATAATGGGTCCTTTCGGAAGTGAGGCTCAGGACTGCGTTGATGGGGAAGCCTGGGTGGGCCTCTCGGCCATTAGGGCACCCCTGTTTGGAGTCCACTGGGGTTAGACCGCAAATCAATGTGCTGTAGATCACAAAGTTGCTTACTAAGCAATGTAGTTCCCGTGGGAGCAACATGCAATGGTTGACCGATCTTTTTTTGAGGCACCCGCTTTGTACATTCAAGCCGGATGCGGAGGAATGCCGTGCAATCCAAAAGGGGGTTGCATGTTGCACAAGCAGCAACTACTGTGATGGCACAGCAACAAAGTGTGGACGGGAAAAGTCCGGTCCTAGAGAGAGTGGAGACAGCCATGACAACAGAGACGTTCAACGACATCGAAGCCCGTCTTGCAGCAGTACTGGAGGAGGCGTTCGCAGCAGGCACGGACATCTACAACGAGCGGGGCTTCAGGCGTCGGATTGGCTACGGCAACCGCCCCGCCGTCATCCACATCGACCTCGCGAACGCTTGGACCCGTCCGGGCCACCCGTTCAGCTGCCCAGGCATGGAGACGATCATCCCGAACGTCCAGCGGATCAACGAGGCCGCACGCGCCAAGGGTGTCCCGGTCTTCTACACCACGAACGTGTATCGCAACCGCGATGCCACCTCCGGAACGAACGACATGGGTCTGTGGTACTCGAAGATCCCCACGGAGACCCTCCCTGCGGATTCCTACTGGGCGCAGATTGACGACCGCATTGCGCCCGCGGAGGGCGAGGTCGTGATCGAGAAGAAACGCGCCTCGGCGTTCCCGGGGACGAACCTTGAGCTCTTCCTGACCTCCAACCGCATCGACACCCTGATCGTGACCGGTGCGACCGCGGCCGGGTGTGTGCGCCACACCGTCGAGGACGCGATCGCGAAGGGCTTCCGCCCGATCATCCCCCGGGAGACCATCGGCGACCGCGTCCCGGGCGTCGTGCAGTGGAACCTCTACGACATCGACAACAAGTTCGGTGACGTGGAGTCCACGGATTCGGTGGTGGAGTACCTGAACGGCCTTCCGCGGTTCGAGGACACGGTCCCGAAGACCCTCTCGGATCCCCAGCCCGAGGTGGCGGCCCCCGCGGATCCGGCCTGAGCCGCACCGCACTCTCGGAGCCCCGCGGTCCGGCATCCCCGGGCCGACCCGACGACAGCCGGCACCCCTCAGCGGGTGCCGGCTGTCGTCGGGTCGGGCCGGGCTGCGGTGATGAGTGCGTTTCTGGAACACGCCAGTCGCCAAGGATCCCGCCATGCCGATCCACCGCCCAATGCCGTGAGCAGCAGATTCGAGACCAGATCGTCCATAAGGGGGGCTCCTCCGCCGTGGACGTCGCATCGCACGATGACTGATACGGGTGACTTGTACTAGCGCCCGAAGAGGGAGAACCCATGCTGGAGCCACAAACCACCGCCGACAAACCGCAAGGGGCGGCAGCTTCGCTGCTCAACGGTCTGGCGGTCCTCGAAGCTTTCTCCGTCGCCAAGCGATCCCTCCTGGGCGTCACGGAGATCTCCGATCTCGTCGGCCTGCACAAGAGCACCGTATCCCGGATGCTCGCCGGCCTGGACGAAGCCGGATACGTGCAGCGCGACGAAGACACCGGGCGATACCGCCTCGGACTCGGGATGATCGGCCTGGCCGGACCGCTGCTGGCCGAACTCGGCGTCCGCCGCGCCGCCCTGCCCCACCTCGAAGAACTCACCGAAGCCACCGGCGAGACAGCCGCGATCGCCGTCTGGAACGGCACCAACGCGATCGTTGTGGAACAGACGGCGAGCCCCCACCAGGTCAAGCACAGCGCGGCGATCGGCACGCGCTACAACAAGTTCGCCAGCTCCTCAGTCCGCGTGTTCCTCGCCGAACTGCCGCCCGAAGAGACCGACCGCCTTCTGGCCGGCCGGACAGTGTTGCGGGAGAGCTACAGCGGTCTTGAGGACCTGGCCCACGAACAGCTGGCTAGCGTACGCGACCACGGCTTCGCCGTCAACGACGGCGAGACCACTTACGAGGAATACGGCGTCTCCGCACCCGTGCGGGACTACCGTGGCGCCGTCGTCGGCTGCATCACAGCCAGCGCGCCCCGGGCCCGAGTCCAGCACCGGCAGAGCCAGTCCATCCTGCGCGAAGCCGTGCTACAGGCCGCTGAACGCGTGTCGACACGGCTGGGCAGCCAGCCGTCGAAAGCAAATCCAGGGCGCTGACCGGCCGTTATGGCTGGTCCAAGGAAGCCGACCAGCCCAAGCGGGTGGATACTTCCCCGGCAGTATGTTGTACGGCTCGAATCAGAGCGTCCTGGGCGGCGTGTTTGTGCACGCGGGAACGGGGAGCGGATGCAGTGATGCAACCAACCACCTTGCCTCGGTAGTCTCGAACCGGAGCGGAGACCCCAAACTCCTCCTCGGTTGTCGAACCGTCGTTGATGGCATATGCCTGACGGGCGATTTCCTGCAGGTGGGTGGTGTGGTCCAACGGCAAACCGTCTGCCGCCGCGCGGAGTATCTGCCCGGATTCGATCAGTTCGGTCGCGAGAGCCGGCGCCAGCTCCGCCAGGAAGACCCGCACCGAGGAACTCTCGAATTTGTTGTACCGGGTTCCTATGGTGGCAGTGTGTTTGACCTGATACGGGCTGGCAACCTGCTCCACGACGATGGCCTCATGACCATTCCAGACCGAGATTGCGCTGGTCTCCTGGGTGCTTTCGGTCAACTGCTCCAAATACGGAACTGCAGCACGGCGGACATCCAGGTCAGCCAGCAAAGGGCCGGACAACGCAAGGAGGGCCAGTCCGAGCCGATACCGTCCCGTCTCCTCATCGCGCTGGACGTATCCAGCTTCTGCTAAACCGCCCAGGATGCGTGAGACGGTGCTCTTGTGAAGGCCAACGCGCTGAGCAACCTCAGTCACACCAAGAACCGGATTTTGAACTGAAAAGGCTTCCAGTACAGCAAGGCCATTCAGCAGCGACGCCGCTGCTCCCTGGACCTGCCCGTTGTCCTGCCTCGGCCTGCCTGCCATCTGTATCCTCTCGCGCGGCGTGACCATCCCACCACTTTCATGGCCATCATATGCCGCAGTCAAGGCGCAGATACGGAAGAGACGGCGCGGCACTGCTCTGCCACCGCCTCGCTGCTAATCGCCCGGCGGTGGCCACGGACGGCACGGGCTTGCGAGTCCCGTTTGTCACCGCCCGCGATGACGCCCCGCCGTGCCGCGACCGCGGCGCTCCTCGGCAGCGCACTTGAGTACTACGACTTCTTTGTATACGGCGCGGCGGCAGCCCTTGTCTTCAACGTGCTGTTCTTTCCGTCCGGGGATCCCGCCGTTGCCTTGATCGCATCATCCAGTCCCGCATAATCGTGGAGGAACACCTCGTCATGGCCGTCCCGGCGTCCCACCGGCTCGCCTCGAAAGACGAGGTACATTTGGTGGATCTTGCTGGAGAGCCGTTCGTCGCATTGCCTCCGCACGAGGGCTCTGTGCTGGGGGATCGGTTGCGCAGGCTCAGCCTGGGAGCCGGCTTCGATCCGGACATAGTTCAGCGGGCGCCAGACTCATGGACCGCCATGGCGCTGGTGGGAGCAGAGGTGGGATGCTCCCTGACGGTCTCCTCCGTGGCGGAAAACGTGACCGATCCGCATGTGCACTTTCTACGGGTGCTCGACGAGACCTTGCCGGTGTATCTGAGGATGGCCTGGCGCGGGGACTCGGACAACCCGGCCCTCCCGCCGGTCCTCTCGCTTGCAGAACGCGTCTGGCCCGGCCCTCCCCGCAAAGCAGATCCCGAGGCATGAAACAGCATCCGGGCAAGGAGCCAAGGCCGCGGCGCCTCCAAGGTTGGGACATGCGCCAGTTGGTTGTGAATTGTTCGAAATCACTGTTTTCAAGGCCCGGAATGTGGTTCGAGTCCCACCTCGGGCACAGTGTTTCCACAGCTCAGGGGCCTATTTGGCCCCTGAGTGTGCACAGGTTTCGTTGTGCCCCTTCGGGCCCCTTTTTCATAGGTGGCCGGTGGACCGTGCAGCCCACGATGCCCAGTGCCATTCCCGTCCGGACCCAGGGATCGTTCTGTATGCAGCTGCCATGGTTGCTGTCAGCGTCGACTGCGTAGTGCTGTAGATTTTCATCGCACTGTCCTGCGCTGGGACGCCTGCTGCTTGGTCGTTTTTCACGCTTGTTCATTGGGCGGCCGGCTGCCGTGTCTGTGGCCTGACCGGCAGGCGATTCGAAGTGGTAATCCGGCTTCGGGCGGTGACCGGGGTCAGCCTTTCAGCGTTGTGTCGAGCAGAGCGCGCAGCTCCTGGAAGTGCCGCTCGGTGGCCGCCGGGTTGAAGGCGGAGGTGTCCGCCATGGTGTAGCCGTGCGGCGCCCCTGCATAGATTTCGTTGGACGCCTCAAGCCTTGCGGCCTGTAAGGCTTCGCCGAGCCGAGCGACGGCGTCCGGTGCCATGCTGCGGTCATTGTCCGCGTGGCCGAATACGAACCGGGCCCGTGCATTGCCAAGCTTCAGATGCGGGCTGTCTGGCCCGTCGGTGGCGAGGCCGCCGCCGTGGAAGCCGCCGCACGCTGCCACCACGTCCGCGTGGGTCGTGGCGGTGCGGACGGCCAGCCGGGCGCCCATGCAGTAACCGGTGGTCCCGATGGGGCCGGGAGCTACGCCGTTGAGCCCGGCAAGTGCGGACACCCACGCATTGATGTCCTGCAGCGCCTTTTCCGGTGTCAGGCGGCCAACCCGGGGGAAGGCAGCCTTGCCTGCCGCTTCCCTGCCTTCCTGGGTGGACATGTCCACGGCCGGGGCGAGCTCGGCCATTGATCCTTCACGGTAGAAAACGTTCGGCGCCAGCACCACGTAGCCCCAGTCGGCGATGCGCTGGGCCATCTCCTGGATTCGGGGACGCAGGCCGAAGGCGTCCATGTAGAGGATGACGCCGGGAAGAGGGCCGATTGCAGTGGAAGGGCGGGCCACGAGGGCCTCAGCAGTGCCTTCAGCGGCAGGGATTTCGATTGGCATAGGCCCACAATATCGGAGCTCAGGAGTAAAGCCGGGTCACGGTCCCGCAGCGAAGTCGAGGGAGTCTGCGTCGAGACCGTTTCGAGTCAGAGCTTCACATACTCGAACGATTGCGACAGTCCGCTGGCGGCGCTAGTGCTTCCACCGTCCGTTGTGAACGTGCGCTACCCACAGCGTTGCTCCGGGTGAAATTGCGACGCCGATGACGGGCAACAGCGACAAGGACCCCGCCTTGGCTTAGCTCTGACCGGATGCGTGCTCTATGCAATACGGAGTCCAAGGCCTTGCCTCCAGGCGACCCTCCGCGATGGGCTTGCCGCACACGGCGCACAGTCCGTAACTCCCTTTGGCAATCCGCAGCAAAGCGGCCTCGATCTGTTCCAGGCCCACCCGGCTCTGCTCCATGAGTGCGGAAGCCTGGGAAAGTTCGAAGGCGATCGTGCTCCCTTCCGGATCGTGTTCGTCGTCGACGTTCGCGTCCTGCCTGGCGACGTTTACCGAAGTGATGTCCCCAAGGAGGGCTCTCAAGAGCGCAACCTTGCGGTCACGTTCCTCCTCAAGGAGTACTCGGAACCGCTTCGCATCGACCATGGGACGAAACGCTACCGCACAGTTGGGCTCCTAGGCTGGTTGTCCTAGTTCGGGTCCGTAGTGCTCAAAATCCGGCGCGGGGTGTCGGTGTTTGTCGGCTAAGGAATCCACAGCTCCGAGAACAATATGAGTAGGAGGCAGGCCGCGAGCTCGTGGGACCGCTCTGACAACTGGAAGCACCGCGACTCGGCAGCGCACAGCCGCCCAGGAATGCCCAACGTGTGCTCGATTGTAGGTCGTGACGCCTACTGTGGGTCGCGCCGGACTTCAGCTGGAGTCCATCCCAGGGCTGGACCGAGTTTGCTGGCGATGTCGGTGAGGATCTGGATGTAATCCTCGTGGTCGAAGCTGAAGGGCAGCGCAAACGCCACCTCGTCGACTTCCTGAAATCCTGCGTGCGCGTGTAGCTGCTCGGCGATCTCGTCGCTGGTACCGATCAGATCCGCGGCGAACAGCATGCCCCTTGCCCCCTGCGGCGCCCGTGTGCGGGGAGTGCGTTCGTCAACATACCGCTGGTATTTCTCCCGTTGACCCGGCGATGCCGAATCAGTTGGGATGACCACCAGGCCCTGCGACACACGGGCCTGTCCGTGCGCCTGGGCTGACGTTTCAGCGGCTTCACGGAAGGCGCGAATCTGCGACTGCTGGATTCGGGCAAAGTCCGGTTCCTGATCCGCTTCCGGGAAGATGACGCTGCTGGAGAGCAGATTGAAGCCGTTTGCCCCGGCCCAGACGGCAGACTTCCTGCTGGCCGCCCCATACCAAAGCCGATCCCGGAGCCCGGCAGAGTGCGGCTCGACGCGGTTGGAGAATTCCTCGACTACACCCTGCCTGCCGGAAAAGTCCCGCACCTTTTCCCCCGCGATCAGACGGGCAAATCGGTTCAGGCGCCCGTAGCTGAAATCCTCTAACTCGGAGGAATCCGGGTACAGCTCGTGCTTCACTGTGTCGTAGTGCATCGGTTCACCCACGCTCAGCCCAGGATTGATGCGTCCCCCGGCGAGCAGATCCACCGTGGCCAGGTCTTCGGCAAGGCGCAAGGGGTTTTCCCAGCCCAGCGGGGTTACCGCGGTTCCAAGCTCGATCCGTGAGGTGCGCTGGCTGGCGGCGGCCATCATCGCGATGGGGGAGGAAATTCCGAACTGCAGATGACGGTGCCGCAGCCACGCGCTGTCGAATCCGAGGCCTTCGCCAAGTTCGATGATCTGCAAAGTGGATTCGTGGCCCGAGGCGGGATCCGCCGGATCGAACAGGCCGATAGTGAGGAATCCAAGTTTGCGTAATGGACGTGAGGTGTCGGGCATGGCTTCCTTCAGGATCGGATACGGCTGATCTCAGAATATGCGCAGGGACCTGCAGGTTCTTCTGACAATGGCGGGAGGTTACCCTTCGTGTCGGCTGAGGTAAGCGGTGCCGCGTCGCCGGCATCGAACGCCTGCCGGAGATGGAGCTCCCTCCACAGGGGTGCCCGAGAAGCGTCTCCGGACGAAACCGGGCGGTCATGATTCGTGAATGCAGGATGCAACAAACTCGTGGAACTTGGGCAAAGAATTGTGTCGACAGTGTCAACACATTCGGCTTCGGACGGATGAGTTCCAGTTAGTCGACCGACTGCGGTCTTAGCCCGGTCCGATGTCTCTTATCGACCTAGCGTAGTTTGTTTGTAAGGGGCAATCGATGGCCCGGTCATGCACGCGTCGATGATGTGGTTTCCAGGCCGAGACGTGACGCCTTGTGCCCCATTTTCCAATGGCCGCTGTTCCGTCCTGCCTTTGCCTTCACGGGTGTGGGAGCCCTACCGCCTGAGTAGCCCCTCTGTCTGTTCTCCGATACGGGCCCCGTCCCTGTCCATCCAGTAGCGTCGCAAGATCCTGTGGCTGACGCACGTATCCATGGCTTGGACGCCAGGCAGGGCGCCCACGTCCTCGGTGAGGAACCCGGCAAGCTGCTGCGGCCCGGCGAACACGCCGTGGAACACCACCGGGGCTTTACCCGTCACCATGGAAACCATGCGGGCGGCGGAGTGTTCCGCGAGGATGTCCAGCACCGTTCCAATGAACTTCGGTTTGATTTGCAGTGAGATGATGGCCGCGAGCGGGAAGCCGACCGCCTCGGGCTCCACCTCCACGCGGGGTGAGACCGCCCCGGTGGTCAACAACGTCTGAATGGCGCGGTAAGCCGTGGAACTGCCGACATTCAAGGTCCGGGCGATCTCGGCTGCGGAGGCGCGGGCATTGCGTCCCAATTCGCCCATAGTGCGGAATTCGAGGTCGGTCATGTCTTCTGTAGATCGGAGCGGCGGCTGGTTCACCGGCACGACGTGCGCCGCAAGGGCATTCTTCTGGTCGGCGTTGAGTCGCTGGAGGCGCCAGGAGAGTGCCACGCGCCTGGAGTCCAGCACCAACTGGGTCTCGACGGACGTGATGCCGGCGAGGGACGGGATCCTGCGGCTGATCAAATCATTGAGATTCGTTCCGAGGAGCGGGAAGAGTTCTGCATAGACGTCGCTGCTCCCGGACGTGGTCATGATGTATTGGACCTCCGGGAAAGCCTTGAGTTGTTCGGCGACATCCAATGCTTGTCCAGGATGGCAGCAAATCCATAGCTGCTGCGGGTTTCCCGAGAGGATCAAGGGCCACGCGAATCGGCCGACTACTTTCATCAGCTGTTCATCCTGAAGCCGTTTGAGCCTGCGGGTGATGGTGCTGGTCGGTACGCCCAGGATCTCGCCAAGGGCCTTTGCCGGAACCCGCGGAGCGATCTGGAGCGCGGCAATGATGTCGTGATCCGTCTCGTCCATGCGCGAATTCCCGTTCCGCACCGAGGTCTGGGCTGTCGCCTGGTCCGTTGCCACGTCTGCTATCTGATCCACCGTCATAGTAGCTCCAGAATACCCTGCAGAGTCCCGCTAGGCGAGAAGAAAAACCGTATAGGCGGCATTTTATGAACGATTTTCTCATAATGGCTTGTATCCGTGCACGATTGGGCCTAATCTCAAATGCATGAGAGCTGCGTCACTCTCAGCAAGCAGGCAGATCCCGGAGAAGGGGAGCGGCCCGGCAGTCCGGATCCGGCGCCAGCACGGAAAGAGAGACCAGAATGAACCCCTTACAGCCATGGGAGTGGCCTGAACCGCAATGGCGCAGTCGCGTGAACAAAATTCGCGCGGGCCAATCGCTCCTTCACCCGGACCCTGCCCTACGCTGGAAAGACGGCGCCAAGGTCGCTGTCCTGCTGTCCTTTGACTCCGATCATGAGACCCCGTCACTGCGCGACGGTGAGACCTCACCTGGTCGGATGGCCCAGGGAGAGTATGGTGCCCGGGTAGCAGTGCCGCGGATTCTTGAACTTCTGCGTCGCTACGAGGCACCTGCGTCCTTCTACATCCCTGCAGTGTGCGCGCTGCTGCGTCCGGACGAGGTTCCCACCTATGTGGATAACGGCCACGAAGTCGGCGTGCACGGATGGATCCACGAGCGGAACACTCTGCTTACGTACGAACAGGAACTGGATCTGCTTGGCCGGGCAACCGACGTGCTGCACACGCAGTCCGGCAGCAAGCCCACGGGCATCAGGACGCCGTCCTGGGACTTCTCAGATTCAACCCTGGACGTCATCCGTGAGCTCGGTTTCCTGTACGACTCCTCCCTGATGGCGGACGACGAGCCCTATGAGCTGCTCTCGGAAGGTTCCCAGACGGGAATCATCGAGATTCCGGTGGAGTGGATCCGCGACGACGCCCCCTACTTGATGATGGACCGCTACACCGGTCTTCGTCCGTACATGCCTCCCCGACAACTCACCCAAATCTGGAAGGACGAGTTCGATGCCGCGTACGCAGCAAACGGCGTCTTCCAGCTCACCCTCCACCCTCACATCATCGGTCACCGTTCCCGGTTGATTGTGCTTGAAGAGCTGCTGGAACACATCCGCTCCCACACCGGCGTCTGGATCGCCACCCACCAAGACCTTGCAACACATGCTGCCTCCCGACTCAACACGAGGACTTCAATCTCATGACACACCAGCTGACCGCCGAAACGGTCCACGAAACCAAACTTTCCCCCGGTGGCCGCAAGGCAATCATTGCTGGGGGCATCGGAAACGCCGTCGAGTGGGTGGACTGGGCTGTCTACACCACGTTTTCCTCGGTCTTTGCACACCACTTCTTTCCTAAGGGAGATCCCGTCGCGGCTCTCCTTGCCACTCTTGCGATTTTCGCCGTCGGGTTCATCATGCGACCGGTCGGCGCGGCGCTCATGGGAGCTTACGCAGACCGGCACGGACGGAAGAAGGGCCTGGTCGTCACCATCGCCATGATGGCGGTAGCGACCGGCGCGATCGGCCTGGCCCCGACGTACGCGAGCGTGGGCCTGCTCTCACCGATCATCCTGGTGGCGGCCCGCATGGTCCAGGGTTTCGCCGCAGGCGGCGAGTTCGGTTCATCCTCGGCGTTCCTAGTTGAGTCCGCAGCGCCTCGCCGCCGCGCCTTCGCGGGTTCTTGGCAGCAGGTGTCCGTGGGCGCCGGTGTGCTGCTGGCTTCGGGCATCGGTGCCATCCTCACCTCCGGGCTCTCCAAGGAAGCCCTGGATGGCTGGGGCTGGCGCGCAGCCTTCATTGTTGCCGCGCTGCTGGGGCTCGTTGGTCTGTGGCTGCGGTCGTCCGTGGCCGAGACAAGCTCATTCACCAAGTCAAAAGCACGCCTTGACGCCTCGGACGGACGCCCCCGCAACACGGTATTCACCATGTTCGTGAAGCACCCCAAGGCGACGCTGCGCGTCTTCGGTATCACCATCGCCGGTACGCTCCTGTACTACATGTGGGTTTCCTACATGCCCACGTATGCTGCCGTGGCAACGGGCATCCCGCTGAACCAGGCGCTGATTGCCAACTTCATCGCCGTCGGCCTGTTCCTTGTGTTGCTGCCTTTCGCGGGGCTGCTCTCGGACAAGATCGGCCGCAAGCCGACCATGACGGCGTTCGCCGGTGGCTTCCTGCTCTTCTCCTGGCCAGCCTTTACCTTGCTGAACGGGAACTTCTGGATGCTCCTGTTCATCGAGGTGGTCGGGGTCATCCTTCTTCTGGGGTACTCAGCCAACTGCGCGGTGATCATGGCTGAACAGTTCCCGGCAGAAGTCCGGGCCACCGGCATCGGCCTCCCCTACGCCCTGGCAGTGGCCATCTTCGGCGGCACGGCCCCCTACATCACCACCTGGATGACCACCAGCGGTTACGGCGGGCTGGTTTGGCTGTACTGCTCCATCGCCGCGGCGATCGGAGTGGTGGTCTACCTGACCATGCCCGAGACCAAGGGCAAGGAGCTCGATTGAGCCGCCACGCAGTAGTTACGGGAGCCGGCAGCGGCATCGGACACCGGGTCGCGGTTCGGTTCGCAGGCCTCGGCTACCAAGTGACCCTCGTTGACATCAACCCCGCTCTGCTCTCCACGGCTGTCCAAGATTGCCGGGAAGCCGGTGCCGACGCGGCCAGGGCGGTGATCGCGGACCTCGGTTCCCCCGACGGCCCCGAAAACATGATCACCGAAGCCTGGTCCGCGGCTCCCGTGGATGTTCTGGTCAACTCGGCGGGTATCTACCCGGCCACCCCGTTCCTGTCACTGGACGCCCGGAGCTGGGACGCGGTGCTGAACCTCAACACCCGGGCCCCGTTGCTGGCCACGGTGGCGCTGGCGCAGCGTGTCGTCGAATCACAAACCGCCAACGAACCCTCCAGGGGGGCCAGTATCGTCAACATCTCCTCAGGAGCGGCGCTCCGTGCCCGCCCCGGGGCGGCGCCGTACTCCACGTCGAAGGCAGCCCTGGAAATGGCGACAAAGGCTTCGGCGCTCGAGTTGGGGCAGTACGGCATCCGCGTGAACGCCGTCGCTCCCGGGTTTGTCACGGTGAACAGCAGCACCAACCCGGTTACCGAGGAGTACGCAGCCGCGGTCTCCGGCAACCCGTTGGGGCGCAGGGGTGAACCTGACGATATCGCCCGGGCGGTCGTTTGGCTGGCCGGGGACGAAGCCGAGTGGATCACCGGAGAGACCCTTCGGGTCGACGGCGGTTCCTCCACAGGCGCCATGAATCTGCCCCTCCACTGGGCGCCTCAGGCCGGCGGCGAAGCCGGCATCGGAAATTCCTAAGGAAGTCATGACGAATAATCCCTACACCGTAGTTGGCGCCGGCGCGATCGGCGGCACCTTGGCAGCTCACCTCCACGCCCAAGGCGTTCCCGTCCAAGTCGTGGATGCGGATGCCCGCCATGTGGAAGCAATCCGTAAGAACGGGCTGCAGATCAAAGGCCCGTCCGGTGTCCTGACGGCGCACGTCCCAGCCTTCACCCCGGATGATGCCCCCGAGCAGTTGGACCGCGTGCTGCTCGCCGTCAAGGCCCAGGCCACCCACAAGGCAGCAGCGTGGCTTGCTCCGCGGCTAGCCAGGGACGGCTTTGTTGCCTCCATGCAGAATGGCCTCAACGAAGCATCCATCGCCAAGCACGTCGGCGCCGACCGGACTGTGATCGCCTTCGTGGACCTCTTCGCAGACGTCGTGGAGCCGGGCGTCATCAGCGACGGCGGCAGCGGCGCCATGGCGCTGGGCGAATACGCCGGCCAGGTGAGCGACAGGGTGCGGCAGCTCGCCGAAGACCTGCGCCACTGGGGCACCCCGACGGTTACCGACAACGTTGCAGGTTTCCTATGGTCCAAGCTGGGCTTTGGCGCGATGCTCACGGCAACAGCCCTGGCCGACGCGGACATGAGCGAACTCATCGATCGACACCGCCCGGCCATGAACGAGCTTGGCGCGGAGGTGTTCGATGTTGCGGCCGCCGAAGGTATCAGGCTTGAGGCTTTCGATGCCTTCGACCCCGCCCGTTTCATCCGTGCCGCCGATCCAGCGAAAAACGCCGAAGCCATTGACGACCTCGTCAAGTGGCTCTCCACCCAGACCAAGACCCGCTCCGGGATCTGGCGGGATATTGCAGTCCGGCAACGGCCCACCGAGGTGCCCACTCAATACGAACCGGTCATCGACGCCGCCGCGCGGCACGGTCTGAAACTGCCCCTCATCGAGGAGCTGGTTGCTGTGATCCGGAAGCTGGAGACCGGATCCATTGCGATGGACGAGGAGCACCTCGCACACCTCGACCGGAAAGCCACCGGGAAAAAGGAGACGGCACTATGAGCGGCCTCAAGGAGCTGTCGACGTGGATCGGTCAGCGGCGTTCCGACATAGTGGGCGACCTGGCTGCCTATGTCACCCAGGAAACTCCATCCGACGACAAATCCCTCCTCGTCTCGGGTTTGACGTGGATCGAGGATTGGCTGTCCACCCGCCTAGGAAGACCGGCAGCCCGGAGGATGATCGACGGCGGCCAATGGGGCGACACCGTGGTGCTGGACTATCCCTCGGACAGCGGATCGGAAACCTGGATCACCGCCTTGTGTCACTACGACACCGTGTGGCCCGCCGGGACACTCCGGAACTGGCCCCCGACGGTGGAAGGGGACCGCTTTTCCGGGCCGGGCGCTTTCGATATGAAGGGCGGGCTCGTGCAGCTTGTCTGGGCGCTCAAGGCATCGAAGGACCTGGGGCTTCCCCGCCCCAACGTACGCCTGGTGCTCAACGGCGACGAAGAACTAGGCAGCCCCGCCTCCCGTGCGGTCATCGAGAAGGAAGCCCGCCGGGGCGACGCCGTACTGGTGTTCGAAGCCAGTGCCGGGGGCGCATTGAAAACAGCACGAAAAGGCGTGGGCATCTTCGAAGTCACCGTGAACGGTCGGGAAGCGCACGCTGGGCTCGACCCCGAGGCCGGGGCAAGCGCCATTGACGAAATAGCAAGGGTGATCCTCCAACTCCATTCCGAGGCGGACCCCGGCAGGGGAACCACAGTCAATGTGGGCATCGTGCACGGCGGCACCCGGACGAATGTCATGGCCGGCACCGCAACGGCAAACCTTGATGTGCGGGTATCCTCCGATGCCGAAGAGCGGCGCATCAGCGCGGTGCTGAAGAGGCTCACGACGCGGCATGAACATGCCACATTACGGGTCAGTGGAGAGTGGAACCGCCCGGTCATGATGCGCTCACCGCAGACCGCGTGCCTGTTCGCTGCCGCTGAATCCGTTGCCGGGGAACTCGGGTTCGAGCTCGCTGAGACCTCCGTGGGCGGCGCCAGCGACGGGAACTTCGCTGCCGCACTGGGCTTGCCCGTTCTCGACGGCCTCGGCGCGGTCGGAGACGGCGCGCACGCCAGGAACGAGTGGATCAGCGTGGAGGGCATGTTGGAGCGCACCTGCCTCGCCGCCGGCTTGCTTGCCCTTCTGCACGACTCTCCGGGGATCGTCCAGCGGTCAGCAGATGTTGCGGACGCGGCGGTCGCCTAGATGCCTTCCCGAAATGTAGCGCAGCCGCTGACGCTTCGCGGACTGGAAATCCCCAACAGGATCTGGATGTCGCCAATGTGCCAGTATTCAGCGGGCCCGGACGGGGTCCCCACAAGTTGGCACACGGTCCATTACGTTTCCCGGGCCATAGGTGGTGCTGGAATCGTCATGGTGGAATCGACGGCCATAGGACCACGTCACCGGACGACAGCCAGCGACTTGGGTCTCTGGAACGGGCACCAGGTGAAGGCGCACTCAAAGCTTGCGGCAGACATCCGGGGAGCCGGTGCCGTGGCCGCGGTCCAGCTCCAGAGCGCGGGCCGGAAGAGTTCCCACAAAGTACCGTGGCTCGGCGGAGGCCAGAACAGTCCCGTCGCCCTGGATGAAGGGGGCTGGATCCCCATGGCGCCGTCGGCTAGGCCGTTCGGGAACCTCACAGTACCGGCCCAGATGACTGCGGGAGACATCGACGAGGTCGTGGAAGACTTCGCGCACGCAGCCTCGAACGCGCACGAGGCGGGCTACGACGTCGTCGAAATCCATGCAGCGCATGGCTATCTGCTCCACCAGTTCCTCTCGCCTCTCTCCAACCACCGCGAGGACGACTATGGCGGCTCCTTGGAAAACCGGATGCGGCTGCCGCTCCGGGTCGCCCAGGCCGTCCGGCACACGTTCCCGCAACACAAGCCTGTCTTCGTCCGCTTGACGGCGACCGACTGGATCGATGGCGGCATCACCCTGGATGAAGCCAGCATTTTCGCCCGGAGCCTAGCCGGGGTGGGCATCGATCTTCTGGACGTGACCTCAGGAGCTCTCGCCGTGGACGCGCAACCGCCCATTAGGCAGGGCCTGAACGTTGAGTTCGCCGAGATACTGCGCGAGCAGACCGGAATTGCAGTCGCGCCGGTGGGACAACTGTCCAATCCGGATTTGGTCGGCACGATCCTCGACAGGTCCACGGTCGATGCAGTCATCGTTGGCCGGGCCCTCCTGCGCGACCCCTACTTCGCGCTGCACCTCCTCGGGGACCACTTCAAGGCCCACTGGCCGAGGCAATATCACCGGGCGCTGTAGCATCGGCAAGACACGGGGACCTGTCGGGCACATCGTGGACACGAGGCCTACGAGCCCGGGAGGAGCTGGTTGAAGGTGAAGAGCCGGCACCTCGATGATGTGTTCTGCGTGGGAATCGTCGGGCGGATGGATATGTGGACGGTGGTGTGTCCAACGGACCTGCTTCGAGTAGGCCACCCTCTTGAGCGGGCTGGGCGACCGCTGGGAGTGTATCGCTGGTGAATACTTCAGAAACGAGAATGTTGGCAAGTTGTGGAAATTGTTGCAAATTCGTATGATACACACAGAATTGCATCCTGAATAACAGCTTTGGCTAAGCCAAAGCTGGCCCCAGCCGATGCACCGGTGCACCGGCGAGGCCGGGGCAGGAGCCAATGAGTAGAGGGCGCTGAAGGCGATGGTTAGTCCAATGAAGGAGCCGCCCGAGGTCAGGCGCCGAAGAATCCTTGAACTCGTGAGCGAAGGCGAGTTCCTGAGGCCCGCCGACATTGCGTCCATGATGTCTGTCTCAGGGGAAACCGTGCGTAGGGACCTTATGGCCTTGGAGCGCTCCGGGGAGCTCAAACGCATCCACGGCGGGGCTATGCCTCCTGTCAAAGTGACAGATAGCGAACCCGACAGGGCTAATCGCTCTATGGAAAACCCGCGGGAGAAGGAAGAGATCGGGGTAGCAGCTGCTGCGCTGGTCGAGGATACCGACACGATCTTTCTCGATGTCGGCACCACGGTGGAAGCCGCGGCGAGGGCACTCTCCCCAACGTTCCACGGAATCGTCATCACTAATAGTCTGGTGGTGGGATCCATCCTCAGTGACCGTCCGCAGGTCGAACTCTATGTGCTTGGCGGTCGTGTGCGCGCGGGGGAGATGACAACATACGGCCCGGACGCCCTTGCCCAGGTCCGAAGCTTCAACGCTAACTGGGCATTCCTTGGCGCCGGAGGACTGGATGTCCGGGCGGGCCTCACTGATTATTCATCTGAGGACGTAGCAATCAAGCAACTGATGATTGAAAAGTCCGCGAAGACCTATGTTCTGGCGGTCGGCGACAAGCTGGGACGCGTTGCTGTCCGCCATGTCTGCGATCTGGACGAAATTCGAGGGGTAGTCACCGATAGCAAGGCCAGTAGTGCCCGCATCAAGGCCCTGAAAGACGCTGGTCTTGAAGTCTTCCAGGGTGGCAGCCCGGGGGAGTTGTCCGGCTAGTTCCGGTCGACCGAGCGGCCACTCGAAGCCGGCCGGTCCGGGCCCGCTCCCAGTGCACAGCCAAGATACTCCGTACGAAAGTGCGGGGTATCTGTGCTTAAGCGCCCAACGTTTGGATCACCCAAGACCATCCACCGAGGCTATTCGTGGAATTGTGTGGATACAAGTCTTGCGAATCTCCGCCGCAGATCGGCGTGAAACCATGGAAAAAGCGGGCGATTGTGACGCTCGCTACAAGTACCCCTTGACGTCCGGTCCTCACAGATCCATACTTTTCCTTATGAATCCGCATAAATCCACACAAATGGGTGGACGCGATTCCACGCACGTGGGTCCTAGCGCCCCGTAGGCCTTACCAAGCCGCTGTCATGTCGCCACGAACATGAGGCACCAAGGAACAACCAATTCCAACGAACCACCACCCCGCGCCCGGCCTGACCCAGCAACGACGCTCCGACGGGCAATTATCGAAGGATCCCCGCTCGAATGACACACAACCTTCCACCAACAGGCAGTATCGTGCCGGACACGGACACCAACGTTGAAGAGTACGGCTACAAGCAGGAAATGAAGCGCGGAACGGGCAGATTCGCCTCTTTCGCCGTCGCTTTCGCGTTCGTTTCCATCGCCACGGGCATCTTCACTACCTATGGCGCAGTCCTCAACAGCTCCGGGCCTGCAGGCATCTGGACCTGGCCGATCGTCACGGTCGGGCAACTCATGGTCGCGCTGATCTTCGGCTCGCTGGCCGCCCGCATTCCTGTGACCGGCTACTCCTACCAGTGGATGTCGCGCCTGGCCAACCCTGTGCTGGGCTGGATCATGGGCTGGATCTCCTTCACGTTCCTCGCAATCGTGGTGGTCGCCGTCGACTACACCATCGCGTCAACCGTCCTGCCTGTTCTCCTCGGTTACGAGGGAACCCCTGCGAACGCCTGGCTGATCACCAGCATTGTGCTCGCCTTGCAGGCCGTGTTGGTTGCGTTTTCCACGCGCTGGACAGAACGGGTGAACAACTTCGCCGTCTCGGCCGAACTCATCGGCATGATCCTGCTCGTGGTGCTGCTCATCGTCGTCGGCGCAGTGGCCAAGGAACTGAACGTGGGCAATCTGTTCTCCACAGGTTCCCTCCCGGCGCAGGACTACTTCAACGTCGGGTCCTTGCTCCACGTAGGGCCTTGGATGATGGGGACTTTGCTGGGCGCGTTCACGATCGTGGGATTCGAATCCGCCGCCAACCTCGCTGAAGAAACCAAAGACCCTGCCATAGTGGTGCCCCGCGCCATGTGGCAAGCCGTCCTCGCTTCCGGCATCCTCGGCTTCCTCTTCCTCCTGGCCATCACCATGCTGGCCGGCGATCCCGCAACCCTGGCCGGGTCCGCAACTCCTGTCGCCGACGTCATCAACCGCGTGCTCGGACCGGTCGTAGGCACCGCGCTGCTGGTGATGGTCGTCATCGCAATCTTTGCCTGCGGCATGGTGATCCTCATGACCGGAGTCAGGCTCGTATGGGCTATGTCCCGCGACGACCGCTTCCCGGGCCACGCCGTGTGGCGCAAGGTGTCACCGCGTTTCGGAACCCCGACGGCGGCAACGGGGCTCATGTTCGTCCTTGGTGAGTTGATCCTCGGCCTCTTCGCCTTCCAGACAGACGCTCTCTTCAGCCTCTTTGGTGCTGCTACCCTGCTGCCAGCGGTCATCTATGCGGCAACGGTCCTGCTGTATATCGTCAAGCGCAAGAGCCTTCCCCCAAGCAAGGGATTCACCTTGGGCAAGTTCGAGGTACCGGTCATCATCCTTGCCGCCGTGTGGCTGATCTTCATGCTGTCTGTTTTCAGGGACGCATCCTTCATCAACTCCTGGCTGTACGTGGCCATCATGGTGGCAATCGGCGCTGTCTACCTGGTCTTCCTGCTCATCCGACGCGGAGGTCCGTCCGGACTCGCCATGCCCGATCTGCACTCGATCGATGCCGAGCTGGACGCTGACGCCAAACATTCCGAAAGGGCGCAGGGCAAGTGACCACCGTTCTATCCATCGACCAGGGCACGTCCGGAACCAAAGCCGTCGTCGTCGACGGCAGCGGAAAAATCCTGGGCCTGGCCGAACAAACAGTCCGGCCGCAATACCTGCCGGGCAGCGGCGTCGAACAGGACCCGCAGGAACTGTTCGACTCCGTCCTCGACACCGGGAAGGCCGCCGTCGCCCAATCCTCTGCATTGATCGATATTGTCACCATCGCCAACCAAGGCGAAACCGTCCTGGCCTGGGACCCGGCGACCGGCAAGCCGCTCTCGAACATGATCGTGTGGCAGGACCGGCGCGCCGAAAGCATCTGCGCCGGCCTCGCAAACCATCGCGATGAATTCGCAAGCCGCACAGGACTCATCCTCGACCCGTACTTCTCCGCCCCCAAACAGGCCTGGATCCGGAAAAACGTCACCCGGGACGGTGTTGTCACCACCTCCGACAGCTGGCTCATCCACCAGCTGACCGGGGAATTCGTCACCGATGTCAGCACCGCCAGCCGGTCCCTGACGACTGACCTGGACAGCACGAAGTGGGACCACGAACTGTTGGACTTGTTCGAACTCGGCGACGAAAAGCTGCCAAGGATTCTGCCGTCCGACGCGATCGCAGGCTCAACCAGTGCCTTCGGCGGGATCATGGCCGTCGGTGGGCTGATCGTGGACCAGCAGGCCGCCCTCCTGGCCGAGAACTGCCTTGAAGCCGGGGAAGCGAAGTGCACCTTCGGCACGGGCGCGTTCCTGCTGGCCAACACGGGAACATCGGCAATACGCTCAACGGCCGGACTCGCCGCATCGGTCGCCTGGACCGTCAAAGACAAGCCCACCTACTGCTTTGACGGACAGGTGTACACCGCGGCGTCCGCCGTCAGGTGGCTCCAGGGAATGGGCTTCATCAAGTCGGCTTCGGAACTCGACGTCGTAGCCGCCGCCGATTCCGGCGGCGTGCTCAGCGTCCCCGCTTTCGCCGGACTGGCCGCACCATGGTGGAGTCCGGAAGCCAAAGCCTCCCTCACGGGAATGACCCTCTCCACCGGGCCGGAACACATCGTGCTCGCCGTCCTGCAGGGCATCGCCGCGCAAGTCGCCGAGCTGGGCTCCCTCGTCGCTTCAGACACCGGCCATCCGCTCCAGCGGCTGCGGGCCGACGGCGGGCTGACGCAAAGCCGTGTTCTGATGCAGGCCGTCGCCGATCTTATGCAGATAGAAATCGACGTCTACCCCTCCCAGCACGCCACGCCCCTGGGCGCGGCAGCCCTGGCCAGGGTGGCCCTTGAACCATCCCGCACACTCCAGGACGCCGTCGTTCCCTGGAGCCCCAGCACTGTCTATGAACCGAAGTGGTCGGCAGACCAAGCAGCCGAGTTCCGCGCGCGGTGGGCAACCGCCGTCCAGGCAACCCGGTGACGAAGGAGAACACCCGAATGAGCAACACCCAGAACAAAACCTACGATGTCGCCGTGATCGGCGCCGGCATCGTGGGCTCAGCCATCGCACGGAAACTGGCCGGGTACCGGCTCAGCGTCGCGCTCCTCGACGCGCGCGAAGACGTAGGGGACGGCACGAGTAAAGCCAACACCGCGATCCTGCACACAGGATTCGACGCCAAGCCCGGAACCCTTGAGTCGAAGATGGTGCACGAGGGGTACCACTTGCTCTCCGAGTATGCCAAGCAGACGGGAATTCCTGTCGAGCACACCGGTGCCATCCTTGTGGCGTGGGATGACGAGCAGCGCGACGCCCTGGCCGGACTGAAGGTAAAGGCCGAGCAAAACGGATATGCCAAGACCGAAATCATCGACGCGGCGGAGATCTACCGGCTTCTGCCTCACCTGGGCGAGGGCGCCCTGGCCGGGCTCTCCGTCCCGGACGAGTCCATCATCTGCACCTGGACCACCAACCTTGCCCTGGCCACCGACGCCGTGCAGCGGGGAACGGAGCTCCTGCTCCGACGCCGCGTCGTGAGCGTCGACAGGGTCGACGGCGTCACGCACCTTTACACCAGCATCGACCGGATCAGCGCCCGCTGGGTCATCAACGCCGCCGGGCTGGGCGGGGACACGATCGATCAGCTCTTCGGCTACGACCGGATCCACCTGACGCCCCGACGCGGCGAGCTGCTGGTGTACGACAAGCAGGCACGGCCCCTCGTGGACAAGATCGTGCTCCCGGTGCCCACGGCCTTGGGCAAGGGTGTGCTGGTCAGCCCCACCATCTACGGCAACGTGATGCTGGGCCCCACCGCCGAAGACCTCAAGGACCGCACCGACACAGGAACGTCCGAGAGCGGCTTCGCCTTCCTGATAGGCAAGGGCGAGAAGATCATGCCCAGACTCCTGGAAGAAGAGGTAACGGCCACCTATGCCGGGCTACGCGCAGCCAGCGATTACCCCGACTACCTGATCGAGGTCGACACGGAACAGCAATACGTGATCGCCGGCGGCATCCGCTCCACCGGCCTGACCTCCGGCATCGCCGTTGCCGAGTACATCGACGAACTCCTCAGGGCATCAGGCGCCATCCAGCTGGTGGAGCGCGACAACCTGCCCGAACCACCACACATGCCGAACATTGGCGAAGCTTTCCTCCGCCCTTACCAAGACGCGGCGAGGATCGCGGAAGATCCCGCGTACGGGAAGATCGTGTGCTTCTGCGAACGCGTCACCGCCGGTGAAATCCGCGACACCTTCAGTTCCCCCATCCCGCCGTGCACACTGGACGGACTCCGCCGCCGGACCCGCGCCCAGAACGGCCGATGCCAGGGATTCTTCTGCGGCGCGGAAGTAGGCGAGCTGCTCGAATCCCGCGGCAAGAGCGCCAATGCCCAAGTCAATCCGAAAGTTAAAGCTGCCAGCGTGGAGGTCACCAAGTGAGCACCAACGAAACGGTCCTGACCCCGACCGTCCTGATCATCGGAGCCGGACCGTCCGGTCTGCGCGCCGCAGCCGAACTGGCTCCGCGCGTTAGCGGCGAAGTCCTCGTCCTTGAACGGGAAAGCGCCGCCGGCGGCATCCCGCGGCACAGCGACCACCCCGGCTACGGCATCCGTGACATGGGCAAGTTCATCGACGGGCCCAAATACGCCCGTATTCTGCGGGAGAAGGCGGCCGCCGCCGGTGCGAGGATCCTCACCAATGCCATGGTCACCGACTGGGCAGGAGAGCGTTCCGTCAACGTCACGATGCCCGACGGGCGGGTGCGCGTCGATGCGAAGGTGGTCATTCTCGCCACCGGCGCCAGGGAACGGCCCCGTCCTGCCCGGCTCATTCCAGGTGACCGTGGCAAAGGCGTGTACACCACTGGTCACCTGCAGAACATCATTCACCTCAAGCACGGCAAGGTCGGCAAACGGGCCGTCATCGTCGGTGCCGAGTTGGTCAGTTGGTCGGCAGCGATGACATTGAAACACGCCAAGTGCAAGACCGTGCTGATGACCACCGAATACCCGAAGGCGGATGCCTACCGGCTATTCAGCGGACCCGGAAAGCTGTTCTTCGGCACCAAAGTGGCCACGCGCACAAGGATCACACGGATTATCGGAAAACCGAACGTTCAAGGTGTCGAGATCGAGAACATCGACACGGGTCAACGAAGGATCGTTGACTGTGACACTGTCATCCTCACCGGCGATTGGATCCCGGACAATGAACTCGCCCGTGCGGCCGACGTCGACATCGACCCCGTCAGCAAGTCTCCCGTCGTGGACGCCGCCCTGCGGACCAACAAGGCCGGCATTTTCGCCATCGGCAACATGCTGCACCCCGTGGATACCGCCGACGTGGCGGCCCTCGACGGCGCTGCGGTAGCCGATCACGTTCTCAGCTACCTCCGGGGCGACCGGCCGGCCGGTGCACCGCTAAGTCTGATGGCCGATGCTCCCTTCAGGTGGGTAGCGCCCGCCGTGCTGCGCCAACACGATCCCGCGCCGCCGCGCCGTCGGCTTCTGCTCTGGAGCGATACGTACGTCCCGTTCCCCGAAGTAGTCCTGCGCCAAAACGGCACAGTCATTGCCCGAAGGCGACTTTGGTGGCCCGCAGCGCCCGGCCGCGTTTTCCGTGTCCCCTCCAGCCTGCTCACCCGGATCAACTGGAACGACGGCGCCGTCACCATCGGCCTCGCCAACTAGTCACCGGCCCTCGCCGGCGCCGTGCCCCCACCAGTGGGGGCACGGCAAGTCCATGCCCTGCAACCCGGGGACCTCCTGGAGTCCCGCGACTCGATGACGCGCTACGCGCCCGAATTTTGATGAGTCCTGCCGAAAGGTGGTCTTCGAACCGAAGAGTGAAACGTACTGTGTACCGTTCACATCGGTTTCCCGGTCAGGGCTGTGGTGTTTCGTGTGAGGCCCGGTTTGCCTGTCCCACTCTTCAACAGCGGTAGGCCTCTGCCGGGTCCGGTACTTCCGATGTTGTATGGAAGCGTTCGTTCTTGTCCTGCGTGGTCGGTTTGTACGGTTTCCTGGCGTTCCTGGATGGGTTTAGTTCCGTTGATCGGGGTCCGGGTGGGGGCGTGGCGGGGAGCAGTGTTTCTTCTCCCCGCCACGTTGGCATCGGAACCGGTCCCTGCGCCCGACTTTCGGGTTACCTGTTGCGATGGAATGCAGGGCCCGGTGCCCGGTGCGGCTTGGTGGGGAACCCCGTGATCCTTGGTTTCGATCTTCGGCGGGTTCGTGGGGCTGATGAGGCGTACGGAGTTGGCGGCCCGTCTTGCGAAACCTTTCTGGCAAGCGCCTGATGGGCCGCGCGGGTGTGATCAGGTTTGGATCGCGCCTGGCGAGGGTACCCTCAGCGTGCCAGCGCGGGCTCGCTGAGCTGGAGCTTTTCCGCCTCGGTCTGCACAAAGCCTGTCTGGAGCTCGGCACGGAGTTTGTCGGTGTCGAGTGCGTGCTGCCACTTGGCGATGGCGACGCAGGAGACGATATTGGCCACGGTGCTGGTGAGGGCGCGGGCTTCGCTCATGAAGCGGTCGATGCCGACGATGAGTGCCACGCCGGCAACGGGCAGCGTGGGCATGACTGTCAGAGTGGCGACGAGGGCGACGAAGCCGCTGCCGGTCACGCCAGCGGCACCCTTGGAGGTCAGCAACATCATTCCGAGCATGAGGAGGATCTGGTCCCAGCCCAGGTGGATGTCGCAGGCCTGGGCTATGAACATCGAGGAGAGCGTCAGGTAGACGGCCGTGCCGGTGAGGTTGAAGGAGTAGCCCGTCGGGACGACGAGGCCGACGACTCCGCGGTCGCAGCCGATGCGTTCGAGCTTGGAGAGCAGGCGGGGAAGAACGGGTTCGCTTGAGGATGTGGCGAGGACGATCAGGAACTCGTCGCGGAAATAGCGCAGGATCCGCCAGAGACTGAAACCGGTGAGCTTCGCCAGGATTCCGAGGACGAGGACCACGAAGACGATGCACGCGGCGTAGAAGGCGAGGATCAGCATACCGAGGTTGCCGATCGAATGGGCTCCGTACTTGCCGACCGTGAAAGCCATGGCGCCGAACGCCCCGATGGGAGCGACCTTCATAAGGAAGCCGAACACGACGAACAGCAGCTTGTTGAAGCTGTTGACAACGTTGAGGGCGAGCTGGCCCGTTGCGCCGAGCTTGCTGAAGGCGAAGCCGCAAAGCAGCGCGATCACGAGCACGGGCAGGACCTCGCCGTCGGCGAAGGCCCCGACGAAGCTGCTTGGGATGATGCTCATGACGAAGTCCACGGGGTTGCTGCTGGGCAGCTGGCTTGTGTACTTCGATGCGACAGAGGTGTCGAGGTGGGCTGGGTTGATGTGCATGCCCGCTCCCGGCTGGAAGAGCATGACCGCACCCAGGCCGATGGCCAGGGCCGCCCCTGTGAGCACGTAGAACAAGCCCAGCGAACGCAGCAGGGTCGGGCCGACCTTCTTGGTGTCGGTCAGGGAAGTGATGCCGCTGACAATGGTGCAAAAGACGATCGGTGCGATCATGAACTTCACGAGCTTCACGAAGCCGTCGCCGAGCGGCTTGAGGGCGGACCCGAGGTCAGGCCACAGCGCGCCCACGAGGATGCCGAGCCCGACGCCGATGAGTACCTGGACATACAAATGTCCGAGGATGGATTTGATCTTCATTGAACAACTTCCTGGGTGAGTGCCCCACCTAATGATGGCAGGAGCGGAATAAAGGGGCTAGGCCGTCAGTGCCACAGGCTGCGCGACGTCGATGTCGGCGACGGCGAGATGGCGGGCCGCTCTGTGGAGGGCTACTTCGCTGACGTCCCCGTTGTCGTCCGTGACGACCTCGGTGGTGATGACACCGGCAGGTGTTCCGATGCGCAGAAGCCGGCGCCGTTGGTGAGCGCTGTCTGCCGGGGGCAGCACTTTGGCCACCACCGATCCCGGCAGGGCGGCTGCGAGGGAGACTGCAACGGCCGAGGTCAGCCCGATGGCCGGGTGGGGTGCGAGCATCGAGAGCATGCGTACCCGCAGATCATGGGTATCTGCCGCGATCCTCGTTCCGTCGGCCGCGATGTAATCACCGGACTCTGCGACAACCCCGACCTTCGGCACGGCATTTTGCGGAGGATCTTCAGGCTTCCTCAGCCCCATCATCAGGCCGGCCGACGCCCGGGCTGCCACGAGCCTGGGCAGCTGCTCGGAGAGGTTGCCGGTCATCACCGACAGATCGATGCCTGCCTCGTCCGCCGGAATCAGCACCGCGGGTGCCCCGGCGTCAACTAGAGTCGCCGTAAGAATGAGCCCGTCGGCGGAGATTTGGTCGGCCACGCTCCCCGTCGGCAGAACGGCCCCCGTGGTCCGCCCCCACGGGGCGTGAAACGAGAGGCTTACGGGAACGCCCAGTGCGCTGCTGCCAGGAACACTGGCCAGGCCCGACGCCGGGATGCGGCCGCCGGGGGTCGCGACGGTGCCGCTCAGCACGGCTCCGGTGTTGAGGTTGCGCATCCTGACCCGAGTTGATCCCGCCTGGGGAGGAACGATGCCCGACTGGACGGCGTACAGGGCGATCGCCGTGGCGCAGTTGCCGCAATTGGAACCAAGTTCCACAGTAGGGTCCCCGATCCCGACCTGGGCGAAGAGGTAGTCCAGGTCCGCCGGCCCCTCGGGAGTGGCGCGGACGACGGCCGCTTTCGACGTCGTTGACGTGCCGCCGCCGATGCCGTCGAGCTGGCGGGCATCCGCTGCACCGAAAGCATCTGCCAGGAGGTTGCGGATCTGTTCGCGGCTCCCGGCGTGAGGGGCTACATCTTCGGCGTCGAAAAGCCAGCACTTGCTCGTGCCGCCCCGGTACCAGTGACCGCGGAGTTGCATGGTCTTCTTCCTTCACGTGTTGTTTGCGTTGCACCTCGCGGCGCCTGCTCCTTCTACGATCCACGCCGAGCGAGTTCAGCACAATCACAGAATTCTCCACTACCGTTCACTTTTGCTAAACTCGGATCATGGCCGACCTCGATCTGCACCGCCTTCACCTGCTCCGTGAGGTGAGCCGCTCCGGCTCCCTGACGTCCGCCGCGACGGCCTTGTCCTTCACGACGTCGGCCGTCTCCCAGCAGATCGCGAAGCTTGAACACGAAGTGGGCGTCGCGCTGATCGACCGCCATCCACGGGGCGTCGTGCTCACCGATGCCGGCCAGGCGCTGCTGCGATATGCGGACGACATCGACCGGACCATCGAGGCCGCCCGGGCCGAGATGGGCGAGTTCGCCGGGCTGAGACGAGGTCAACTGCGCATGGGAACGTTCCCCACCGTCGGGGCTTCCCTCATGCCCGACGTCGTGCTCGCCTTCCGCGCGCGCCATCCGGAGGTCGCCGTTACCGTGGTCAGCGCACGTCGCGACGGCCTCCTCGAAAGGCTGCGGCGCAGGGACATCGAGCTCACTCTGCTGTGGGACTACCCGTGGGAGCGCATCGAGGACGAGGACCTGGCCCTCATCCAGCTCATGAATGACCCCACCATGCTGCTCGTCCCAAGGGACCACCCTGTCGCCGCGCGTCGCTCGGTGCGGATCGACGCGCTAAGCGACCAGGAGTGGATCGTCCGGGACGAACACCCCGTGGCCGACGTCCTCCGGCGGGTCTGCCGCGATGCCGGCTTCGAACCGCGCATTGCCTTCGCCGCCAACGATTACCAGGAAACCCAAGGCATGGTCGCCGCGGGCATCGGCATCGCCCTCGCCCCGCAGCTCGCCCTGAGTGCCCTCCGCCCCGACATCATCGCCGTTCCGCTCACCGGCTCCCCGCCACGCAGGATCCTCCTGGCCCACCTCGCAAACCGAAGGCTCAGCCCCGCCGGGAAGCAGGCAGCGTCCGTGTTCCGGTCAACGGCGAAACGTATGCAAACCCACGCACTCGCAGCAAACAACCCCGGCTCGTGAGTCCTGTGCCGCCACAACGCGCAAAGTCCTTCCATGCAGTCGACTTCTGAAACTGGCACTCGCTATCGGGTGATGTTTCCAGGGCGGCCGTTGCGGTCGGCGGTGTGGGTCTTCTTTCCAGGGCGGATGCCAGCGTTGCGGTTGAGGGGGCCAGCGTTCCCCAGGCGCATCGCAGTGCCCGCCCGGACACCCGGGAAAGCTGCGTCGTCCGGCCCACCGGGAGATCGTGGTTGTCTTCTCCAGCCGCTCTGGCGAGGCGGTCATTCTGTTCGGACGGCCTCCTGAGAGTCATTCCTAAAGATCCGAACTCATACGGATGGTTCTACGCTTACCTGCGCGGAGAGACATTCCGGTGAGTATGAATCCTTGGTTCATCCTTCACGTAGACCCATCGGCCGTTCCAGCCACGGCACTGTCACGGCTGAGACCATCTTCGGAACTCGTTGCCGGCTTGACGCCGAACAGTTTCGTTCGGACTATCGGCAAATCGTTCAGGTACATTCAGATCGGCGACTGACGTGGGCTTTAGCAACATTCCTGCATTCTGGGCAGAGGCTTCGTCGTCGCGAACGGACATACCGGTGTTGGCCGCGCCTTCGCCAGACGACGAAGTCATGTCGGACTCCGGCAAAGTTGGGCTAGGCGGTCTTCATCGCTTTATGAAGTTTCTGACTGCTTTATTTGCCTGGTACTTTTCCCATTTGGGAGAGCTGAGAGGAACCCCGCATTGGCGTAGATTGCCAGTGTCATCACCGCCGGGGGTCGTCCTTGGACCGCCCGGCCTGCTTTAGCTCAGCGATCCGCAGCCGGAGGAACACGATGACGAGGACCAGGGCGTATACCGCCAGTCCGGCCAGCACGATCGTAAAGATCGCGTACAGCACACCAATAACACCGAAGGCTGAACTTACATTCACTGGCTGCCCCCAAAAAAGTCATTAGCCCTAGGATAGGCGAACCAGCCCTCTTTTTGTTGGACTGGCGTAGTGCCCTGGAAGGGCCGGGAATTGGCAGGAATCACCGCATGCTCAAAGCGATACGCTTCTACCTGATCACATGCGGTCCGTGTGGACACGTATCAGCGTGCCACCGGATGGAAGGCAAGTATTCCGGGGCAGGTCAAGGGTGCCGCAGTTCTGACTATCGAATAACTGAGAGAGTTCTTTGAGTACCCAGAGGATCGGTCCCCGATAAACGCCTAAGGGTGCCAGCGGGGACGCGATTTCACGCGACGGCGGGAGGCAAAACATCGCGCATTGCGGTTCGTCGTAGCGGCGTGCTTGGTGTGAGGGCGAAATTTCCAGTTTGTACAACCTTTAACGGTTGTTTAGATCGCCCTTCTGATTAAACGGAAAGGCTAATGTTGTCGGCGCTAGAACGGTTCGTGCGGGATCGGGGCGAGTGTGGGCAGATCTCCCCATCGAGATTTGTGACAGACGCGATTAGATTGTTGCCTAGGCAATGCGTCTTAGAAAGAACCACATACTACGATGCAGCTACGTAATAGCGTTCGGCCACCGGCAAGATGGGGAAATTAGATGGGGCTTCGTTCGTGGGGGAAACGTAAACAACGTTTAATTGCTTCAACAACAACGTTTTCAGCAGTGTCCCTGGTCGTTGCCGTGGCCGTTATTTACCCAGGCTTCAAGGTTACGCAAGTCGATCTCAACGACGGCGGTGTTTGGGTTACTAACACCAGCAAAAACCTGGTGGCGCACCTGAATTATCAGTCCAAGGTCCTGGATGGCGGGCTCTTGGCCGGCAGCCCCGACTTTGACGTCCTCCAGAACGCGGCCACCGTATTGGTCTCAGACCGCAGCAAAGCTTCACTCGCCACGGTGAAGGTCTCCGACGTGACTTTGGGACAGCCCAAGCAACTGCCGCCCTCGGTCACCATCAACTTTGGTCAAAATTCTTTGGTCCTGGCAAATCCGGAGAAGGGCATGCTGTGGGTCTCGAACAGCAATGCCTTTGGATCGTTCGACGCTGACGCGACCAAGCCGGTGCTTGCCGATTCGAAGGGTGTCGTAGCCGCCGTCGGCGCAAACGATGTCGTCTATGCAGCCGACCCGTCGCACGGCGAGATCAGCTCCATTCATGTCGACTCCGCAGGCGGGGTCGCGTCCAAGGACACCGTTCCATATGACGGGATCCGGAATATCAAGGGTGCCCAAATAACCGCGGTGGGGGACCAGCCCGTGGTGCTGGATGGTTCTTCGGGCGAGCTGTTTCTGCCTGGCGGTAAGAAAGTCACGCTCCCTGACGGGGCCGGGGCGAAGCTCCAGCAGAGCGGACCCGGCACAGGATTCGTTGCTATCGCCACGCCGAAGTCGCTCACCAAACAGCCCCTGGATGGATCTGCGGCGACAGTAGTGGATCTGGGCTCGGTTGGGGCTCCTTTGGCGCCTGTGCAGAACAATTCCTGCGTGTACGCGGCGTGGTCGGGGGCAGGGAAATACGTCCGCGACTGCGAAAACCCCACTGACAACGTTCGCCGGGACATACCCTCGGTGAGCACCCAGGCGAACATGGTGTTTCGAGTCAACCGCAACGTCGTCGTGCTAAATGATGTCAGCTCCGGAAGCGTGTGGCTGGTGACCGACAATATGCGCCTGGTCTCCAATTGGGACGACATCGTTCCCCCGCCAGACAAGTCCGATGACCAAGATCAGCAGGCCGCGGACAAGAACCCGGTCAACAGTCTTCCCGACAGGAGCAAGGAAAACCGGCCTCCGATTGCGGTAGATGATCAGTTGGGCGTCCGGCCCGGTCGCACCACAATTCTGCCGGTCCTTGACAATGACTCAGATCCCGACGGCGACCTGCTCACGGCCCAGCTCCAGGGAGATCAGCCGAGCATCGGCAAAGTTCAGAGCATCTACAACGGGACCGCATTCCAGATAGCGGTCCCGGCGGACGCCAAGGGCACTGCAACTTTCCAGTACCAAGCCAACGACGGGCGCGGAGGAACCGCAACGGCCAAGGTCACGTTGACTGTCAAAGACAGCGGAACCAACGAGCCTCCCAAGCAAAAGCGCATTCCCACGATTTTGCTCGAACAGGGCAAGAGCGTGAGCCAGAACATTCTCACGGACTGGATGGACCCGGATGGTGACGACCTCCTTCTAATGTCCGCCACCACGGGTTCCGGCGACAAAGTGCGTGTCCGCCCTGATGGTCTTCTGACCTTCCAGGACGTCGGAGCGAGCCTTGGCAAGAAGGAGGTAACGGTAGTCGTTTCCGACGGACGGGACCAAACCTCGGGCAAGGTGATCGTGGATGTCCGGCCCAAGGGCAGTCTCCCGCCGCAGGCGAACGCAGACCATGCGGCCGGCATCGCTGGACAGGACCTCGTTATAGCGCCGCTTAAGAACGATATCGATCCTTCGGGCGGGACCATGCGGCTAACCCATGTAGACACTCCAGCTGGACTGTCGGTCACCCCCGACTACCAGATGGGTACCTTCACCTTCCGCGCGCCGAACCCCGGAACGTACTACCTGACCTATATGGTGACCAACGGCCCGGCCAGCTCGACGGGACTAATTCGCATCGACATAACCCCGGCTGCCAGCGGTCAGGGGGCGCCGGTCGCCGTCGCGGACTTGGCGCTTCTGCCTTCCGGTGGCGAGGTTCTGGTTGACGCTCTGGCCAATGATTCGGACCCCTCCGGGGGCGTTTTGGTCATTCAGTCCGTCAGCGCGCCGAAGAATTCCGCGGTAGGCGTCGCGGTCCTGGACCATCACATTCTCCGCGTCACGGATATCCGTGGCCTGCTGGCTCCGACGACGTTTACTTACACCGTGTCCAATGGCGTTGCGAGTGCCACCGGGGAAGTGACAGTCCTTCCCATTCCGGCGCCGAGTAAGTTGCTGCCTCCGGTTGCTGCCCCTGATGAGGTGACAGTCCGGGTCAACGACGTCGCGACCATCAACGTTTTGGCCAACGACAGCCACCCGAACGGTGCCAAACTCAAATTGAAACCCGAACTGGTACAAGGCGTGGACCCGTCACAGGGGCTGTTGGGGGTGTCCGGCGATGTGCTTCGCTTCAAAGCCGGCCCCACTGCCATGACGGTGCACGCTATCTACGCAGTCGTCGGGCCGGACGGCCAGGAAGACTCTGCCCAAGTCACGATCCATATTCTTGATGGTTCGAAGGCTCAAAATTCGCGTCCTCTGCCCCAAAACGTCACGGCTCGTGTAATAGCAGGGACGACGGAACGTATTGTTATTCCCCTTGAGGGCATCGATCCGGACGGGGACTCCGTTTCCTTGATAGGTCTCGAGAAGGCACCTGCCAAAGGCACCGCCATAGTTGGCGCCAACTACATTGATTACAGCGCATCGAAGAATGCGTCTGGCCAAGACAATTTCTCCTACGTTGTCGAAGATCGATTCGGCGCACGTTCGACGGCTTCCGTTCTAGTGGGCATTGCCCCCGCGTCCGGCACCAATCAGAGCCCTGTGACTGTTGATGAGACCGTTACCGTGCGTCCTGGGCGACATGTTGCGGCTAATGTGCTGGCAAACGACAGCGACCCCGACGGCGACACCATAACTCTGACCGAAAACTCTTTGGAAGCCGGGCCTGAACTCCACGCGGAGATAAAAGACGGACGCATCCAGTTGACGGCCCCCGCCGTGGCAGGAAGTTCGACCATCCACTACGGCATCAGCGATGGTCGCGGCGGCACCGCCGTCGGAACTCTCAAAATCGTCGCAAAAGACGACGCCCCGCTGCGTGCGCCGATCGCCCGTGATGATCGGGTGACGTTCGCTGAGACCCTCGGGAAAACAACAGTGGACATCCCGGTCCTGAAAAACGACGAGGACCCAGACGGTGTGGCAAGCGAACTGAAGATCAGCTTTCCGCAACCATCGCCCACCGCCAGCCTGTCCGGGGCCGGCACCGTGATAGTAAAGCTGACCGACGACGCACAAATCATCCCGTACACGGTCACCGACGTAGATAACCTCACGTCAACGGCGTTCATCCTGGTTCCCGGGCTAAAAGATCAGAGCCCCGCGCTGAAAAGCAGTACGCCCCTGGAGATAGTGAGCGGCCAGCAGCTGACAATGAACCTCAAAGATCTGGTGGTCGTCCGCCCGGGAAAGACACCCCGGATCACCCAGGACTCCAAAGTCCAGGCAATTGCCTCGAACGGTTCCCCCTTGGTCAAGGATGGAAGCACCCTCGTGTTCACATCCGCTGACGATTACTCCGGACCCGCGGCGGTGTCCTTCGAGGTAACCGACGGCACCAGCGTGGACGATCCGGATGGTCGGATGGCACTGCTGACGCTCAGCATCAACGTTCTGCCCGATCCGGCACGGAACCATCCGCCGATATTCCCCGGCAGCAGCGTAGACGCGGCACAGGGTGAGGAAACCACGCTGGACCTGCGCCAAGTCGCAAGCGATGTCGACCAGGCAGACAAAGACAAACTCGTCTTTGCCTTGTCGGGCACTGTTCCTCAAGGTGCCAAAATTTCACTGGATGGCAGTGTCTTCAAGGTGACCGCCGATGGCAGTGCGCCCAAAGGGTCCGTCCTCCCCGTTGCTGTCACGGTGACAGACGGGCGCAGCGCACCGGTTGCAAGTAGTGTCAACGTCCGCGTGGTCGCCTCCAAACGCCCCCTGGCTGCACTCAACGATGATGTTGTTTCCAACGCACGCGCCGGAGAAACGGCGAGGGTCAAGGTCCTTGAAAACGACAGCAATCCCTTCCCCGAGACTCCCCTGAAGATACTCAGCAGCACGGTGGAAACCGGGACAGGCACAGCAACAGTGGACGGCGACGTTGTGGCCGTCACGCCCGCGGCAAAGTTCGTCGGGACCATGGTGGTCCGCTACCGTGTCCAGGACAAAACCCAGGACATCGACCGGGAAGTAGACGGGCGCGTCCTTCTTACCGTCAAAGACAAACCCGATTCGCCAACTACTCCAACCGTCAGTGAGGTTAGGGACAGGACTGTTGTCCTGAACTGGGCGCCGCCAGCCAATAACGGTTCGGCGATCACCGGCTATAAAGTATCCGGGAGCGGCGGGTTTTCCCAGCAATGCCCGGCCACGACCTGCACCTTGGCCGGCCTGACAAACAACGTGGAATACACGTTCACGGTCGTCGCCTCCAACGAGGTGGGAGACTCGGCACCCTCGCCGGCCTCGGCCCCTGTCCGGCCGGACGCAAAACCGGACGCTCCGTCGGCTCCAACACTGGTTTTCGGTGACAAGTCCCTCACCGTAAATTGGGTTACGCCGCACAGCCCGGGCTCACCCGTGGAGAGCTACAATCTGGAGATTTCTCCTGCGCCTCCTGGAGGGTCCGTACAGGCGAGCAAGATCGCGGGTAACTCGTTCAAATGGGTGGGCCTCCAAAACGGTACGCCCTATCAGGTCAAGATCCAGGCACTGAACAAGGCCCCCGACCCTTCGGACTGGAGTGCCTACTCTGCCGGTGAGATACCGGCAGGCGTTCCCGGTGCGCCCGGGAAACCGACCGCCACACAATCGACGTCCGGCGGAACCCAATCGATCATGACGGTCAGCTGGGCGGCGGCGCCGGAAAACGGTGCAGCGATCGACACCTATACAGTCAACGCGCAGCAGGGCGGAGCGGTCGTCGCAACCAGTGCGGTCTCGGGCAGTCAGCTGAGCCTTCCCATGACCGTGGGCAACTCGTCCACGGACTACACCTTCACCGTCGTGGCCAAGAACAAAGCCGGTTCCTCGGTTGCGAGCGCGGGCTCGGATCCCAAGCGAGCGTTCGGTGCGCCCGGTGCGGTCCCGGCTGTACAAGCCGATCCCCTGGACAACGCGGTTCAACTGACTTTCGGTCAAGCCGCAGGAAACGGGGGGACCCCGAGCTACCAGTACCAGGTCAACGGCGGTGGCTTCCAACAACTGGCAACCGACAAGGTTATTCGGACCGGCGTTCCTAACAACGGCAACTACACCATCGGGGTGAGGGCAGTTAACAGCGTGGATGGAGTGACCTACGAGGGGTCAGTGACGAATTCCAATCCTGTCGCGCCTTATGGGAAGCCATATGCGGCGAGTATTGGCTCGACCCAAAACGGGCAGCAAGTTTCCTTCAACATCGGTGCCGTGGCCCCCAATGGCCGTCCGGTAACGGGGCTCCGTTACAACGCTTCGGACGGCAAGAGTGGAACGTTAGGCGCCGGGGGCGGCACAGTCAACGTGGGCACTGATTATGCCCAGAATGTTTGGCTTGACGTTACAACGGTGGACAGCCTTGACCAGACCACGGCGGCCACCCGCGCGAACGGGCGTACCGCGGATCCGCCGGGCCCGCCCAGCTACTCGATTTCCAATCCGAACGTGGGTGCAAAGACTGTCACGGTGACCGTTGCCAATTTCGGTTCCTGGGTGCCGACAACAATTCACTGTTGGGGTGCTACCAACGTGGGTGGATCGGATCCGCACAGAGGCGGATGGGCAGGCAATACATACGGAGAAAACCTCGGCGATGGCCAATTTGCTTGGCCGGCCGGCGGGACTGGGACCTTCACGGTTTATTGTCCGGGAGGCATCCAGAATCCCAATGGAGGGAGGAATTACTTCTCCATTGACTTGGTCTCCGGATTTTGGACCAACGAGCTAAGGGTGAAGTGACTGTCAAATGGACGCAAATAAGAAATGGAATGAGATGACATGACGGTAACAACAGAGCAGGCAGCGTGGTTCGCGGGGACCTTCGAGAAACTGGTTGAAAACGTTGGGCAGGCCATCCTGGGTAAGGCCCAGGTGGTGCGGTTGGTTTTGACGGCGATGCTCTCCGAGGGACACGTGCTCCTTGAAGACGCGCCGGGAACGGGCAAGACCATGCTGGCTCGTGCTTTGGCTGCCAGTGTCAAGGGAAGCCACTCACGCATCCAGTTCACCCCGGATCTCCTGCCTTCCGACGTCACCGGTGTCACCATCTATGATCAAAGGTCGCAGGCTTTCGAGTTTCACAAAGGGCCGATCTTCGCCAACATCGTCCTGGCGGATGAAATCAACCGCGCTTCTCCAAAAACCCAGTCTGCGCTACTTGAAGTCATGGAGGAGTCCCGGGTCACCGTGGACGGTACCACCCATGTGGCTGAGCGTCCGTTCATGGTTATCGCAACCCAAAACCCAATCGAGCAAGCCGGTACATACCGTTTGCCGGAAGCCCAATTGGACCGCTTCCTGATCAAGACCTCGATCGGATATCCGGATCACGCATCGACTGTCCTGTTGCTCGCCGGATCGGGCCAGCGCGACCGCTCGTCCGGGGTCACACCGATCATCACGCTCAGGGTACTCACGGACATGGCTGACCTGGCCGCAGAAATTCACGTCGATGCGGCCGTGCTCGAATACGTATCGCGCCTTGCCGAAGAAACCCGAAACATCCCTGAGTCCCGGCTAGGCGTGAGCGTACGCGGCTCGCTGGCGATCGTCCGGGCAGCCAAAGTCTGGGCCGCCAGCCAGGGACGGAACTATGTGCTCCCGGACGACATCAAGGAACTGGCCCCTTACGTCTGGACCCACCGCTTTGTACTGGATCCCGAAGCTGAATTCGCGGGGGCCACTCCCGAGGCGCTTCTGCGGCGCGTGCTTTCGGATGTTGCCGCGCCCCAGCAACGCGTCACCACCTAACCCGAACTTCGACGGCTTCCTGGAAGGACTCAGTACATGCCAAGAACACAACTGTTCCGCCGGGGGCGTTACAGGTTCGACCGAATGCAGCTGAAACGCAGAATCCCCACGCTCCACCCTGTGCTGGCGGTTTTCAGCGGGCTGGGTTGGGCTGTTTTGGGCACTAGTATCTGCCTTTGGATTGCGGGCGCCCTGTTGGGCTGGGATGAATTCATAGCAGCAGCGCTGGCTGGGCTCCTGCTTTTGATTATCGGAGCTGCTTTCATCATCGGCCGATCTTTGTACGGCGTCGATATGAATCTCGCCCATACAAGAGTCACAGTCGGAGACACAGCGTTCGGGAGCATCACGGTGACAAACTCTTCGACCCGGCCCCTGCTGCCAGCCAACCTGGAATTCCCTGTTGGGGGCGGAACCGCTGTTTTCAATCTGCCGCGAATGAAACCTCAGGACCAGCACGAGGATTTGTTCACCATACCCACTTCCGCCCGGGCCGTGATTGTGGTCGGACCTGTCCGATCCGTGCGGGCTGATCCGATGCGGCTCCTGAGCCGCGATGTGAAGTTGACCGATTCTGTAGACCTATATGTCCATCCACGCACGGTCGCGCTTCTGGGATCCGCAGCAGGGTTCATTCGTGACCTCGAGGGCTTGCCCACCACCAACCTGTCGAGCGCTGACATTTCGTTCCATGCCTTGCGGGAATACGTCCCGGGGGACGACCGTCGCCATATCCATTGGAAGACGACTGCACGGACCGGAACGCTGATGGTGCGCCAATTTGAGGAAACACGCCGGGCTCACCTCGCGATGGCGCTCTCCACGAATCTCGACGAGTATGAGTCCGAAGCCGACTTGGAACTGGCAATTTCCGCCGCGGCGTCCATCGGAAAGCAGGCTATTTCCGAGCAGCGCGAGCTCAGTATCCTGACCCAGGCCGGGCCACTTCGAACAGACACCGGGCGTATTCTGCTGGACGGAATGACGCGGTTGTCTGGGTCCCGGACCCGCAACTCCGCGATCGACGTCGTCAGGCTCACCAGTGACGCCGTCCCTAACGCCTCAGTGATTTTTTTCGTCGTCGGCTCGGCAGTGACGCCCTCCCAGCTACGGTCAGCCGCAGCGGCCGTTCCGCCTGGAGTGCGGTCGTTCGCGGTCCGATGCCAAACCGGGGCGGCTCTGGACCGCCGGTCAATCGGCGAGCTGACCGTGCTGACGCTTGGTGAACTATCGGAACTTCCTTTGCTCTTGAAGCGGGCTGCAGCATGACCGGCACGGGCAGAACCATAGTGAGCCGTCCGGGGATCGCGCTGGCTGATTCCGCAGCGCTTGGCATAGCTCTCGCGGTCGGGACGTTCGGATTCTACACAACCTTCGCGGGGGCGGGACGCTTTTTGGTCGCCGGCATCGGCGGGATCATCCTTGGTTTGGGGCTCGCTTTTTTCACTTCCCGACAGCGGATGGGTTTGGTGCTCACGCTGGGCTCTTCCGTGCTGGCGTACCTGCTCTTAGGGAGCGCACTGGCAGCCCCGGAGGAATCGGTCGCCGGTTTTGTCCCTACCCTTAGTTCCCTTCAGTTGATCGTCTCGGGAGTTGTCCTCAGTTGGAAACAGCTGCTGACCAGTGCCGCGCCGGTGGGTACCGAAAACGGCCTTCTGGTGGTTCCATTCCTCAGCGCATACGCGGCCGCACTGGTTACCGGGACGATGGCGTGGCGCTTGCGCAACCCGTTCTGGGCCGTTCTTCCAGTCTTGGCTCTGATGGTTTCCAGCACAGCACTGGGCGCTCACGACTCATTTCTGCCAGCAATTCGGGGCGTTTTGCTCATGGCCGTGGTGACTGCTTGGCTCGCTTACAGAAGAAGGCAGTCGCTGGCTCCGGTCGGGTCAGGGGTCAGGGCGAAATCATCACAGCCAACGCGGGCAGCAGGAGCCGTGCACCTTCGTCGAGCACTCAGCGGGGCGCTCGTCCTGACGATTGCGGGATCCATAGCGCTGGTTGTGGCCCCACTAGTCGACACCTCTACGCACCGCACGGTAGTGCGGGACTCAGTCGTTCCGCCCCTGGACCTTCACGAATATGCGAGCCCGTTGGAAAGCTTCCGGGACTATGAGAAGAACCAAAAGGACAACACGCTTTTCGCTGTGACCGGTCTGCAGTCCGGGGAACGCATCAGGCTGGCGACGTTGGACTCATATGACGGCGTCGTCTTCAGCGCCTCCGCTGATGGGTCCAGCGCCTTTGCGCCGGCCGGCAATTCGGCGACTTTGGCAGATGCAGGACCACAAAGTGCGAGAACGGCACTGCAGGTGAGGATCGGAAGTTACAGCGGTGTGTGGCTGCCGTCAGTCGGGTCGGCGAGCGGCTTCAGCTTCGGTGGGAGCCGGGCCGGAGAACTGGCTCATTCACTGTATTTCAACCGGGTAACTGACACGGCACTTGTACCGACCGGAGTTCAGGACGCGGACACCTACAAAGTAAGTGTCGTGTCCCAGCCCCAGCCCGCTGAAGCCGAACTACAAAAAGCAGTCTTCGCCACCGTTGCCTTGCCCCGGAGCGAAAATGTACCGCAAATCGTCACAACCAAAGCTAATGAATTCGTCGGCGACGCCGTGACGCCCTTGGACCGCGTCCGGAAACTCGAAACGGCACTATCCAAGCAAGGGGCTTTCAGCCACGGCCTCGATGGCGAGGCCAAGAGTCTTTCCGGTCATGGAGCCCAACGCATAGCCTCCTTGCTCAGCGCCAAACAGATGGTCGGAGATGATGAACAATACGCTGTGGCGATGACGCTCATGGCGCGTGAATTGGGTATCCCCGCTCGAGTCGTCATGGGTTTCTACCCGGACCCGCAAAAGCCGCTCGGCACCGGGACCATGGACATTAAGGGCGCAGATGTGCATGCCTGGGTTGAGGTGGCATTTGCGGGAGTCGGCTGGGTGGCGTTCAACCCGACTCCATCCAAGGACAACGTGCCGATTCCGCCGGCCCCGCAGCCAAAGTCCAAGCCGCAGCCCCAAGTCCTTCAGCCTCCGCCGCCACCACAAGCGCCCGCCGAATTTCCGCCTGACTCAGCTCCGAATGCCAAGGATACGGAGCCTTCGCAGCAAGGATTATGGGCGGTCATTGGGCCCATCCTGGCTGTTGTCGGCATCGGCTTGGTTCCAGTGTGCATTGTCCTCCTTCCGCTGTTGTTTATTGCAGGGTTGAAAAAGCGTCGGCGAACCCGCCGGTCGGTGGGCGGTTCGCCGTCTGAACGCATGAGCGGTGGCTGGAGTGAGGTGCTGAGCTTGGCCACGGACTTGGGCACCAACGTCGCGGGGAACGCAACCCGTAGAGAAACTGCTGCCCGGCTGGGCGAGTCCTTCCCCGCGACTGGTAACAGCGCCGTCCTTTTGGCTCAACGGGCCGATGAGGCGGTCTTCGCACAAGGCGATACGACTGATGATGAAATCCTGGATTATTGGCGGACCGTCGATGCCTCACTGGAACAAATGACTGGATCTGTGGGCTTTTGGCGTCGGCAGAAAGCTAAATTCTCTCCCCGGTCGTTGGCGGCCGAAGCGCGGTTGCGGGAAGTCATTCCAAAAGAAGCGGTTGATTGGATGTCACGAGTACGTTTCCCACGATCTTTGCGGCGCGTATTCCGCCGGGGTCCTACTAATACCGGCCGCGGTTGAACCAGTCTAAATGTCCATGAATGAGAAGAAAGCCGGGAGTGAGCTTTTGCAATTACAGTGGGGCATCCGGTCCGACACAGGTCTGAAGCGGAAAAGAAACGAAGACGCGGTTTTCGCGGTCGAGCGCTTGTTCGTCGTCGCCGACGGCATGGGTGGCCATGAAGCCGGCGAGGTCGCCAGCAGCATCTGCGTCCAGATCCTGAGCCGCAGCGCGTCGTCCGGGATTGTTGATGCCGCAGGAGTCAGTGACGCCTTGCGGCAGGCAGACGCGCAGATCAGGGCCCAAACCTCGGGCCGTGCGGGAACGACTGTTGCAGGTGTGGCTCTGGTCGATGAAGCTGCGGCGCCATACTGGCTCGTGTTCAATATCGGCGACTCGCGCACTTATCGCTTGAGCCGGGGCAAGCTCCAACGAGTAAGCGTGGACCATTCCGAAGTACAGGAAATGCTGGACGACGGGGACATCTCGGTCGAGGAGGCTCTCGTTCATCCACGGCGCCATGTTGTCACCCGGGCACTCGGAGCGGGAGGAAACTCGGAGGCCGACTATTGGATGCTGCCGGCAGAGGAAGGGGACAGGATGCTTATCTGTTCAGACGGGTTGTCCACTGAAGTGGGGGAGGAAGAAATACTCAAGCTCCTCAGCGAAATGGATGACGCCCAGGAGACTGCCGACGCGCTGATCCAGGCGGCGCTCAACCGCGGAGGCCGGGACAATGTTTCGGTCATCGTAATCGATGCCGGATCGGAACCGCGCGGACAAACTCCAGCCTCAGGGTTCGACGCCCTCGATGCCGACGATTCGACCGTGAATTTGCTTGCCGTGATGGACCGGCCCGGGGGAGAGCAATGACCTTCATACGGTATCGGCCCGGAAACCGAGTAGCGATCATACGGTCCGGAGTGATCGTCGTCGTCGAAAAGGTGACATCACCGGCTCTCATCACGGAGATCTGGGACCTGCTGTCGACACATCCCACCGTCGACGATGTTTTTGTGGCCTTAACTGCAAGCTTCGACCAGCCAATCCATCGCATGCCATCATTTGGCGTCGTTGCCTTCGCCAAGGAACTGCATGCCATTTTGCGGGGGCCCCTGCGCCTGGCCACCGCACCGGGACCGGACTCGTGCCTGATTTCCGGGAACGAAGGTAATCGCTGGAGCGAGCGGATGGTGCCGCAGCAGGACTTCACCCTTTCTTCGGACGAAGAGCCGCCAGAAGCCACCCAGGAGGCATGGTTGCCGGTCCACGAAGCGGTCATTGCGGTCGGTGGCCTTCATGTGTCCTTCGTAAGCGCGGCGCGGCCCGCCGCACCGGCGTCAAATCCTGCGCAGGGGCCTTATTCGGCTCCGGTCGCCGTCGACGGCTCCGGAGCGACGCTGATGTCGCCGCCCGAGACCGCCCCCGAAGAAGCACTCGCGGACGGCTCCGGAGCGACGCTGATGTCGCCGCCCGAGACCGCCCCCGATGAAACACTCACGGAAGCCCCGATGTCAGCGGTGCCGGTTAAGGAAAATGGAGCAAAGGAGAGCGAACACGGCAGCCCCGAGGATGAAGGTTATGACTACTTGTGGGGCCACACAATAATCCGCACAGTGGAGGACGCGGCGGTCCGTGAAGCCGAGGACGACGCCGAACCGGATCAGCTGCCACCGGCACGACCCTCCACGCCTGAAGGGGAACCTGTCGTTCCACCATTCGGCAGCACGCCCGCCTCGCCGCCCGCGCCGGCCACTGACCTGTCACCCGCGCCGGTCACCGGATTCGGACACCGTTCGACCTCACCGGAAATACCGGCGAATGGTCTTATCGACGCTGTTCCTTGGGCCCGGGAGACAGAAACGGCTCCGCCACCGGTCACAACGGACAAGTATGCCGTCGATCCAGAAACCTATGACGATGACGTGGAGCACACGGTCATCGTGCCCCGCACCCGATCCGGCGCGCCTGATGCCGACCGGCAGCCGGAGCTGGCCTCGGACGCCAAAGCGAGTATCACTGTCTTGGGCCGAATCTGCGGCAACGGCCACGCCAACCCGCCGCAGCAATCGGACTGCTCCGTTTGTGGCGGATCATTGACCGGCGAGCCCCATGATGTTCCGAGGCCAAGCCTAGGACGCGTGCGGCTCAGCACGGGCGATGTGATTGAGCTGGACCGCCCGCTCGTGGTCGGCCGAAAACCGGCTGTTTCGCGTGTGCAAGGCACGGACATGCCCAGACTCATCTCAGTAAGCAAGGACCGAACTGAAGTTTCAAGGTCCCATATTGAGGTCACGCTTGAGGGCTGGCATGTCCTCCTCCGGGATCTGAGATCAAGCAACGGCACCGTCTTGACCCGCGACGGGCAACGGCCGCGGCGGCTGGACCAAGGGGAGGTTACGATGCTGGTGACTGGCGACGTCATCGAACTCGGGGGTGCAGTATCGCTGCTGTTCGAGGAGCTCCGATGAGTCCGAAGAGAGAGGTGGCAGCGCCTCCCAAGATCGAAGGCTATACGTTTCTTGACCATCTTGGGGCTGGCGGCTTTGCCGACGTCTACCTTTACGAGCAGGATCGACCGAGACGCAAAGTCGCAATCAAGGTCTTGCTCGCCGACCTGAAGTCGGATGGCGCCCGGAGACGCTTCGAGTCCGAAGCGAACCTGATGGCTCAGCTATCGACGCATCCATACATCGTGACCATCTACGAAGCCGATGTCACCGCATCAGGCCATTCGTACCTGGCCATGGAGTATTGCTCCCGGCCCAACCTGGACGTGCGGATGCGCCGTGACCGTTTCAGTGTCGACGAGGCGTTGACGGTAGGAATTCAAGTTGCGTCCGCGGTCGAAACAGCCCACAATGCGGGCATTGCGCACCGCGATATCAAACCAGCAAACATCCTTGTGACAGATTACAATCGTCCGGCACTTACGGACTTCGGCATTTCGGGAACCACCGACTCGGTCGGCGACGATGAAGCGGGAATGTCCATACCGTGGTCGCCGCCTGAGGTTTTCAAGGGGTATGTGGCAGACGGCGTCAAAGTCGATGTCTGGGCTCTCGGGGCAACCATTTACACGCTCCTTGCCGGCCATTCCCCATTCGTGGTTTCCGGTGCTGACAACTCTCCGCGGGAACTCATGTCAAGAATCGCTACACTCCCGTTGCCCTCCCTTGGCAGAGTGGACGTACCTCAATCGCTGGAATTGGTACTGGCCACCGCGATGTCGAAGGCGCCGGCCTCGCGCTATCCTTCGGCCCATGCGTTGGCTCTGGCGTTGCAGCGGATCCAAACCGAGCTAAATCTTTCGGTGACACGGTTCGAAGCGCTCGATGACAGACTTGATAGCCATCGCGTCGACGACTCGCCCGAAGAAGCTACGCGGGTACGCGGCGTTGTCTCGATTGATCCTGGTTCTCCGGTGCGGCCCGCCGTCCCGACAGCGGATCCTTCTGTAGCGGATCCTGAACTTTTCTTGTCGGGGGCAAGCTCTATTAGGCAGAAGCCTGCCGAGGTCCCCGATCTCGACATGACTATCCGGCCGGTCGTAAAGTCTCCGGTTGGTTCAGTCCCGGGAGGACTACCAAGGCGATTTGCCGAAGCTCCCGTAGACGATACGCGGCTTCGCCAATCTGCCACCGAATCGGAACCGGAGGGAACGCTGGCCCGGCGGCGGCAGCCGAGGTGGCTGCTCGCCTGCGCCGGTGGAGTGTTAGTCGCCGCCGGCGTCGCCGGGGTACTCATTGTGGGCAACAACGCCAATACGGTGAACCCGGCCGCCGCCAGAGTCCCCTCGGAAAAGCCAGCCGATGCTTTGGCCGTCGGTGCTTCGGTTCCGAGCCCGGCCAAGTTGAGTGGAGTAAAGAGTGCAAGCGGTGTGACATTCACCTGGGAAAATCCGAATCCACTCTCCGGCGACGTCTACGTATGGCGGACAGTGTCGGTCATGGCGGATGGCGAATATAAGTCATCGACAGCCGCGGCGGTTACGGTGGCGGCAGGTCAGCCCGGTCCGACATGCATAGAGGTGCTCATCAGGCGGAGCAACGGCCAAGCGTCGTCGGAGCCGGCAAAGGCATGCGTGCCGTGAGCGCCCAACTCGTGCCGGAAAGCGGCGAACTGGAAATCGACTTCTGTGGCGAACGGTACACGCCCACTCGCATCGAGCCGTTCAACATTGGCCGCGAAGGGGACCTGGCCGTAGATGACAACCTCTACTTGCATCGACGATTCCTTCAGATATCCCACCTTGACGGTATCTGGTGGCTGGAGAATGTGGGGGCGCGACTCTCGGCCACGATATCCGAGGCTTCCGGAGGGTTCCAGGCCTGGCTCTCTCCGGGTGCCCGGATTCCCTTGGTTTTCAGCGAGACAAACATTATCTTCACGGCCGGTTCGACCAGTTACGAATTTTCGGTTCTCCTGCATACGCCACCATTCCGCAGAGAGATCACGGTTCCCGCAACCAGCAGTGACACTACGGTCGGCCCGGTCGTGCTGACGGACTCACAGCGGGCTTTGATCGTCGCCCTTGCCGAACCGCTTCTCCGCCGAAGCGGCGATGGTGTCAGTTCCATGCCATCCTCCGCGGACGCGGCCCGTCGTCTGGGATGGTCCGCCAGCCGGTTCAATCGCAAACTCGACAACGTTTGCGACAAGCTCGACAAGGCCGGCGTGAGAGGCCTGCGTGGGAGCAACGGAAACCTGGCACTAAACCGGCGTCCACGGCTTGTGGAGCACGCCGTGATGTCGCAACTAGTCACTGCAGCAGATTTGCCGCTATTGGAGCGGCTGAGAGAAGAGGACGAAGGGTGAGAATCCGACTTACGCTACGCCGCGGGCCCGAGGGGGCCAAGGACCTTGCCGTCACTGTCGACGGTCTCGCAACCGTTGGAGACATCGCCCGCGAGCTGTATGCGGCAGACCCTGCACGTAAGGGTTCGCCCGTTCCCGCAGCCTTGACCCTGACTGTTGATGAGGCGCATGTGGCCGGGGGGATGCACGGAAGGGCTTTGGACCCGTCGTGGAACTTGCTCGAATCGGGGCTTCGTCCAGGTTCGACCGTCACGATTACGGAGAAGAGTGAGGAGTTCGCGGTGCCGGGTCAAGACCGAGGCCCGGCCCTGGCTACCTTGCGGATCTTGTCTGGCCCTGACGCGGGCAAGGAATATTCTTTGCCTGCAGGCACCAGTTATATCGGCCGCGACCGCACTGTTGACATCCGGCTTTCCGACCCTCTTACCTCAAAACGGCATGCCCGGATCACCGTGGGCGAAACCGTGGAAATCGTCGACCTCAACTCAGCCAACGGCATCCTGCTTGATGGGACTCCCGTGAGCCGCGCCTCCCTGGATTCAGACGACGAGATCACGCTGGGCGAGACGTCGATGGCCGTCGTCCGGCTGGGGCGCGTAGGGGGCTTGGTGCCAAGCGCTCCATTGGTGGAGTTCAACCGCTCACCGAGAGTCGTGCCTCGATGGGCGGGGAAGCGCTTTATCCTGCCTGACGGGCCGGAACGTCCGCGGCCTCAGCGGTTCCCATTCATTGTCCTCATCGCACCTTTGCTGATGGGCGCCGTGATGTACGGGGTCACCCAAAATGCACTCAGCGGCATATTCATCCTCATGACACCCCTACTTGTGGTCGCAAATTTCATCGACCAAAGGGTGACAGCAAAACGCGAACTAAAAGCCGCTGTTGCGCAGTTCAGGACAGCGATGGACGCGGTCCGCGCCGGCCTTCACGCAGCCCAGGATGATGAGAGAGCGACGCGACTCCAAGAAGCTCCGTCCGTCGGAGATAGTGTCGACGCCATTCGGAAACTGGGCCCTCTGCTTTGGACGCACCGACCTGAACACCAGGCGTTCCTGTCGATACGGCTGGGAATCGGCCGCGCCCCGTCGCGTTTAGTAATCGAGGAGCCGAGCAAAAACGGGACAACCGCCGAGCACATGGCTGAAATCCGGGAGTGCGCGGCGGAATTCGCCAGCATCGACGGCGTCCCCGTCGTCTGTCGCCTACGCCAGAGCGGAGCACTCGGAGTCGCGGGCACCCGCGGCGTCGTTGACGACGTCGTACGGGGATTGATAATCCAACTAGCCGGTCTGCATTCGCCGGCCGAAGTGATTATCGCAGGACTCACTTCCCACACATCGAGGGAGCGATGGAGCTGGCTCCAATGGCTGCCGCATGTCGATTCCGTGCACAGTCCGTTGAAGGGCGACCACCTAGGTTCAGGAGCGGGTGCCGGAGCAGCCTTGTTGGCCCGGGTTGAGGAGTTGCTCAGCTCGCGGGAGTCCGCCACGGATAGCTCAAAACCCGGACCACGCGGGTTCCTGGACGACGATTCGGAGCTGTCTGCGCCGCCGGAAATGCCCGCCGTCGTGCTGATCGTCGAAGACGACGCAAATGTGGACCGAGGGCGTCTTACCCGCGTTGCCGAACGCGGTCCGGAGGTCGGAATTTATGTTATCTGGGTGGCCGCAACCCTCGCTTCACTACCTGCCGTGTGCCGGGATTTCCTTGTCGTCAACGAGGGAGCAGAGGCCACGACGGGAGCGGTCCGGCTGGGACAAACAAGCTCCCCGGTTGTGTGTGAGGGGGTAGGCGCCGAGCAGGCAAGCCAGCTTGGCCGTATGCTTGCCCCGGTTATCGACGCCGGGAAACCTGTGGACGACGACTCGGACGTGCCCCGTTCCGTGTCTTATCTCGCCCTTGCCGGAAAGGAACTGGCCGACAGTCCGCGCAGCGTGGCCGAACGGTGGGGGGAAAGTAACTCTCTGAGCGACTCACTGGTGCCCAATCAAAGAGCGCAAGGCTCCCTCAGAGCACTGGTTGGGTCCAAGGGGGCCGAACCGATGTACCTGGACCTGAAGAACGACGGGCCCCACGCGCTGGTCGGCGGAACAACCGGATCAGGCAAGAGCGAGTTCCTGCAGTCCTGGGTCCTGGGAATGGCGGCGGCCTACAGCCCGGACAGGGTCAGTTTTCTCCTTGTCGATTACAAGGGTGGATCGGCGTTTGCCGACTGTGTGGAGCTGCCGCACACAGTGGGCCTGGTAACCGACCTGTCGCCCCATCTGGTCAGGCGTGCCTTGACGTCGTTACGCGCCGAGCTTCGATATCGCGAGCACCTGTTCAATCGCAAGGATGCCAAAGACCTGCTCACCATGGAGCGCAACGCCGACCCTGAGACTCCTCCATACCTCGTCATCGTCGTCGACGAATTCGCCGCCCTCGCTACGGAAGTTCCTGAATTCGTGGACGGTGTAATCGACTTTGCCGCCCGAGGCCGGTCCTTGGGACTTCATCTGATTCTTGCCACGCAGCGGCCGGCCGGGGTCATCAAGGACAGCCTGCGTTCCAATACGAATCTGCGGATCGCCCTGCGGATGGCCGACGCGGACGACGCGTCGGACGTGCTCGGAGACGCCAGAGCAGCCTACTTCGATCCGTCCCTTCCCGGCAGGGCCGCAGCTAAGACCGGCCCTGGCCGCATTCAAGCGTTCCAAACCGGGTATGCTTCCGGCTGGACCACCGACCGTCCTGAGAAGGCGAGAATCGACATCGTCGAAATGGGATTCGGTGCGGGCCAGGTTTGGGAATCGGACGAAAGATCCGCCGTCGAGGAGGCCCCAGCGGGCCCGAAGGACATTTCGCGCATCGTTGAGAACATCAATCAGGCGGCCAAACAGCTCGGGATTAACGCACCAAGGAAGCCGTGGTTGAGCGTTCTTGCCGATACATACGATTTTGCTCTGATGCCCACACCCCGGACGGATGCCTCTCTTGTCCTGGGTGTCACTGATGACCCGGAGACCCAGAGCCAACCGGCCGCTGCCTACGAACCGGACCGCGATGGCAATATGGCGATCTATGGTACCGGCGGGTCAGGTAAGTCGACGGCTCTGCGCGGGATCGCCATCGCGGCCGCGGTAACACCGCGTGGCGGGCCGGCTCACGTGTACGGCATAGATTGCGGTTCCGGCGGCCTCCACATGATTGAATCGCTGCCACACGTGGGATCAGTCATTTCCGGCGACGACGAAGAACGCGTCGGGCGTCTGCTGAGGTGGCTCAGAGATCTCGTTGATGACCGTGCCGCCCGCTACTCGGCCCTGCATGCCGGAACGATTGGCGAGTACAGGAAGGTCGCTGGACAACCAGACGAACCCCGGATATTTCTGCTCGTGGACGGACTGTCCGCATTCCGAGAGAGCTACGAATTCGCGGGAAATTCTCCACATTTCAACACGTTCCTCCAGATCGCAGCGGATGGTCGGCCGGTTGGTGTCCACATCGTCGTCACTGGAGATCGGGCCAATTCGGTCCCGGCATCGCTAGGGGCGACGATCCAGCGCAGGCTTGTGCTTCGCCTCGCATCGGAGGATGAGTACATTCTGCTGGGTGTCCCCAAGGACATCCTGGACAACACGTCAGTTCCTGGGCGGGGGATTCTTGAGGATAAGGAAATCCAACTCGCAGTCCTCGGGGGCAGCTCCAACCTCGCCATACAATCGCGCAACGTGCGGCGGCTGGTGGATGCGATGCGTCGTCAGAACGTTCAGCCGGCGCCGGAAATACAGCGGCTTCCCGAGCACGTCCAACTTAGATCGCTGCCGGCCGGGACTGACGGAAAGGTGGTCATCGGACTCGATAACGAGAGCCTCCAACCGCGTTCGGTTCCGTCACGAGGGCTGCTCATGGTCTCGGGGCCACCCGGCAGCGGACGCAGTACCACCTTGCTCGCATTGGCGGACTCGTTCAAACGCGCCAACGACGGCGCCCGTTGCATCTATGTGGCGCCCGGTCGGACAGGAATCGCCTCGGAGGCTGCCTGGGACCACATGGTTGTGGGTATTGATCAGTTGCAGGAGCAACTCCACCTACTGTCTGATTTTTCTTCATACGGTCAGACCAAAGTGGCATGGTTTTTTGAAGGACTCACTGAATTCTTCCAGACAGCAGTAGAAACTGACGTTCTCCAATTGATCAAATCGGCTGCCAGCGCCGATCACTGGGTGGTGGGTGAAAGCGAGACGTCCACGTGGTCACAGGCATATTCCCTGGCACGGCCGTTCAAGGCCGGCAGGCAGGGATTGCTGCTATCTCCAAGCGACATGGACGGCGATAGCCTCTTGAATACCCCGTTGGGAAAGCTCCAACGCGGAGAATTCATCCCTGGACGCGGACATTTTGTATCGCGCGGAAAAGCCCATAAAGTCCAGGTTGGTTATCCCGACGGAAGCACGTAACCAGCTCGGGTCGGCATTTTTATTCCGAGATGCGTCATCTGCAGGCATGGGCACTTCTGCCCATAGACGGCCCTTCGCAGGCCGGGTTAGATTGTAGGAGTTCGGAAGAGGTAAGGAAATTCCTCCTTACCTGCCGGAGGCAATAATGAATGGAGAAATTCAATGGCAGTTTGGGGACTCGACGTTGACCAGGTGCGGCAGCTTTCCAACCAGCTCAAGCAGCAGGCGGATCAGATCCAACAGATTCTTTCAACTTTGACGAATACATTGAACTCAACACAGTGGACCGGTCCGGACTCGGAGCAGTTCCGCAATGAATGGTCTTCAACCCACACGAGTTCGCTGCGTCAAGTCATCAATTCGATGCAGGAGGCTTCACAGAAGGCTCAACAGAATGCTACGGAGCAGGAAAACGTCTCCCGCTAGCTGTCAGAATCACGTTTGTTGTCCGGGCGCTGGTGGCCCGGACAACAAACGTGGCCCGATTCCAAATTAGGAGGTTTGTTTTGGCCGCTGGGATGTATGGTGCGGACGTGGAACAGCTTCGGTCCTTGGCGAAGAAGTTTGAAGCGTCTGGTGCCAGTTTGCTGACTGCAATTAAGGCGTTGGACTATCACGTCAATTCGACCGATGCTTGGCATGGACCGGACGCCGAGCGCTTCCGATCGGACTGGAACGGACGCGATAAAATCGCCGTGACGCGTTCGGCGGAAGCCCTGAGGGAAGGTGCTTCGGCGCTCGTTCGGAATGCTGAGGAACAGCAAGGCGCCAGCGCTGCGGCAGGTGGTTCGCTGAGGGGGGCCGGTCCATCCGGGTACGCTACGTCAATGACCGCTTCCGGGGCATCGACCGGCGGGGGCGCAGTGATCGATGAGCGTGCCCTCATCGAGGCGTACCACAATCTTCGGCAGTTGCAGGCCGGGGGGCTCACAGTTTCCGACCAGGCGCTCCTTGCAGGGAAGCTGATAGGCGGTAACCTGCTCGGGAAGGTAGGGCTTGTCGGGGACGGAGCCGACCTGGTCGATGCCGTAAGCCACGGTAACTGGTGGGACGCAGCTAACGTGCTGTCCAAGAATGCCGGTGACACGATAAAAAGCGCAGTCCCGGGACCGGTGGGATACCTTTCTGGAACGGCCATCGACGTGTGGTCTGACGTCATCAACCAGGCGAGCAAAGCCGACTGGTCCGAGGAAAACAGGCTTCAGGTGGTTGATTACGCTACCCAACACCCATGGGAGGCCGTAGACGCTGTCGTGGGAGCAGAAATGAATTTTCTACCTAGTCTTGTGAGTGATGTCCTGCCGGCGAACTTCAAGCTGTCTGCACTATGAGACTGGAGATGAGCGGTCCGGAGGTCATTGCCATCGCTGCCCACTGCGGGAAAATGTGGCCGGCCGCGGTAACGGGTGTGGATTACGACAAGCAGGAACTCCTCGGAGAGTTCCTGGTCGATGGCACACGCTCGCTTCTTTCCCGTGGACTCGCCGTCGAGAAAGACGGCCATATTGCACTTGATGCACGTCTCGGCGACGTTCTAAAACCGGTGTTTTCCTCCACGGTCATTTGTGCGTTCGTCGGCACGGCAGATGACGTCGCAGAAATTGTCGGGGGAGCGATTTATGTCTACCCCGACGGCGAGGCCTGCATTGTGGAAGTTGCGCGGGCAACAGGCCAGCGCGAGTTGCTGGGCCTAGACAAGTCTGCCGCGGTCCGGCTGCTGCGGATGTTCGCGGAATCGGTCTTCCGGTCATCGCAGGGCGAGAACGATCCCTCCGATTTGGCCCTCTACGTGGGTGCTCCGGTTGGCCCGGAACTTCCCGTGACCATTGTCCGCCCCGGCCGTCTGAGCCATGGCATTGCTCCGAAGGCTGGTGGTCCCGTGGTCAGCGTCCAAGAGGCACAGCGTTGGGACTCAGATTGGATCCTCCGCCTATTCGATCCGGTGGCTATCGATCCTGACTAGGTGGACGGCGGGTGACACAGAAGGCTTCCCTACGTCAGGAACCCCGTACTGACGTGCGCTGAGTGTTTTCGGCTTGGAATGTGCTTTGTGTCTTTCAAAGGGGAACGGCTGGACATCAGGCCTTTGATAGATGAGTAGGCTGGCACGGTCCGCCGCAACGTGCCTGCATTGCAGCGCGTTGCGTCGACATTGCTGGGGGAGGGTCGGTGACTCTTTGGATTGGAAGTGGCTAGGCCTCCAATCCAAAGAGGCATTGATTCGGTCAAGGGATATTCCAGCCCGTTTAATCCTTCGAGGTCACGGATGTCTTTCCAAGCCAGACGATGAACGATTCGCTCAGGCACCATCTGTTCCGCACCAGTGATCCGATGCTGGCGTATGAACCGTTTGCCGAGCAGACGACCGCGGGGTAGATCGGGGAACAAGGCCGGTGCTGTCCCCGTCCCGGACAACGACCATGCAGTAACCATCCCATTTGGGCTGAAAGCTCATGTCCCGGGCCGGGCGGCGGACACCACGTTGACGGCCCTGGCCAGGGCGAGCTGCACCGGCGGCCGCAAGGACGGCGGGATCGCTTCACCCAGGGGAACCCCTGCTGAAAGCCGAGTTCAGGCCCGGTACAGGGGAGTCTGGTGTGCTTGCTCCCGGAGGAAGTCGCTGGCAGACCTCGGCACGATGCCGCGCCGGCGGAGCGGCTGGTCGTCCCATCTCACTTCGACGGTGTCCATCAGTACGCCATTGCCGAACACGGTTGACAATGCGTCGTTTGGACGCGCGAGCAGCCGGGCAACGAGCCTGGCGAGAGGCCGCGGTACCCGATTGACCTTCATCCGGCGGCCTGTAAGTTCCTCGGCGATTTCGACGGCTTCGTTCTTCGAGAGCGGCTCGGGTCCACCGACCTCGATCAGCGTCGGCGGATCGGGCTCCAGAGCGACTGCTGAGATGAGTGCTGCAACGTCGTCGGTTGCCACGAAGCGGACCTTGTTGTCGCCTTTGCCTATGATGATCGCCTTGCCGCGGGCGATATCGAAGCGTCCGACCGGCCCGAGGTGGATCTCTTGGAAGGCATCCGGGCGGATGATCACGCGCCGCATCGATGAACCGGCGAGGCGCTGTTCGATCGTATGTTTTGCGTGCTCCAACGCGGTGGCGCGTCCGGAGTCCACGCCCGAAAAGGACACGTAGACGAACCGCTTGACCCCGGCCGCCTCGGCCGCCGCGACGAGTGAGGCCATGCCTTCCTCGTCAACTCGCTTGATGGTTGCGGTGCTCGCACCTGCAAGTCGCCTGACGAGAGTGCTGGCCGTGGCGATGACCGTATCGACTCCCCGGCATGCGGCGTTCAGGCTCGGCGGGTTCGTCAGGTCGCCGCGGACGATTTCTGCTCCGGTTTCCCGTAGGAGGCTGTCGTCGGTCTGCCACCGGACCAGACAGCGCACGTCCTGTCCTTTGGCCCGCAGTCGGCGGACGACTCTTCCGCCGAGTTCTCCGGTTCCGCCCACGACCAAGATCATCTTTGACCACGTCCCTTCATGGTGTTCGGATTTCTCCGAGCACTGCCATTGTCTCCGAGCGGGGAGACGTGCACCATACGTTGTGTACTGCGCGGAACCTGAGGACAACGAGAGAGGCGCGACGGCGGGCGAGGCTCGGAGGGCGGCCCCTTCACAGTGCACCTGTCAGCCGCGTGGGTCCGGCTTTGCGTGCTCAAGAGAGGCCTCAAAAACGGCCTATCCGTGAACAATAGTCGACCTGGGCAGGGGAGTGCTCCTCAAAGCGGGAAGGTGTTGGAGCGGCAGCATCTATCCGGCACAAAACCTCCGGCCACCCCACGCTTTCCTCTAATGTCCATTGATGACAGATACCGTGTTGTCGCTGTAGTTCGCGACATAAACCTTGTGGGTCCCCGGGTCCACTGCCACGCCGTCCGGGCCGTTGCCAACGGTGATGGTGTCCGTCACCGAGGTGCCGTTGATTACGGACACTGTGGTGCTGCCGTTGTTTGGTACGTACGCGGTTTGGGTTCCGGGATCGACTGCTACCCAGAGCGGGTAGTTCCCGACGCCGACGGTGGCGGTGACTGTGGTGCCGTTGATTACGGTCACGCTGCCGTTTGTGTAGTTGGTGACGTAGGCCGTGTGGGTTCCGGAGTCAACAGCGACTTCGTTTGGCTGGGCGCTAATGGGCACGGTGCTGGTGACAGCGGTGCCGTTTATCTCCGAGACCGTGTAGGAGAGGGGGTCTGTGACGTAGACGGTGTGGGTTGAAGCGTCCACCGCGACCCCGTAGGGGTAGGTGGATGCGGGAATGGTGTTGGTGACGGTGGTGCCGTTGATCACCGAGAGCGTGCCGTCTGATTGATTGGCGACGTAGACAGTGCCGTTCCCAGGGTCCACGGCCACCCCGTACGGTTGGCGCCCGACGGTGATCGTGGCGACGACGGCGGTGCCGTTGATCACGGATACCGTGCCGTAACGGGGGTTCGTTACGTAGACGTTGTGGGTCCCGGGGTCTGCCGCAATTGCGAACGGGTCGGTATTGGCCCCGAGCGGGACAGTCGCGGAGATTGAGGCCCCGTTGATTACGCTGACGGAATCGCCCGTGTCGTCGGTGGAGTAGACTGTGTGGTCGCTGGGGTCCACGGCAACCGCAAAGGGATTAATGTTTGCACCGCTGGGCCCGAGCATGACAGTGTTCGTGACCGTATGGCCACCGTTATGTCCGGGTTTGCAACCAGGGCCTGCGCAGGCGGCGGTGGCCGGGACGGCCATGGCGAAACTGGCGGCCGCGAGTCCTAATGATAGAAGAACGGCAGCGCCGAAACGGGTTGGTTGACGAACACGCATGGGATCCGACCTTTCTTGCGGTTTGTTGTATTGCCTGTGTAACTTCCTGGGCTTGTCGACCGTGACATGCGGATCTACTTGCCTTTGAACTCGGTGAGGCTTGCGTCGTTGGCGGGGACGTGTTTGGGGTCATTGTTCTGCTCTCCTTACGTCAGCGGGCGGGTCTTGGACTCGCCCGCTGCTGACTATCAGGGTCGGCTGCAAGGCGGTATTCGCCCGGTTTACCAGTTCAGTCACCGGGGCGTATCGAGTGTCGCCTACGCATATTTCGTTCAGGGGTTCTCGCGTGTCTTCCTCAATGGATTTTGATTTGATCGCTGGCGTACCAGTTCTGCGGGGACCCAATGATGGACGCGCTCACCGACGCCTGACCCGGGGTGAACGCGGTTCCGCCGTAATTGCTTTGCACATCGACGGTCTCGCGGACATCCTGACCCGTGCAGGTCGCGGGGTTTCCTCCGAAGCCCTGATTCGTGGTTGCCTGGCTGACCACAACGTCGAGGAATCCTGTGGCCCCGACAGGACACCGATATGTAATTGACACTGCCAGATGAGTGACCTGGGGTGTCGATTGCGAGGTGATATCGGCTGTCTGCCCGATTTTGACGTAATAGGGATCCTCAACGGCATTTGCCGCCGCGACCGGGAGGACGGTGAGGAGGCTGCCCAACGTAACAACGGCAGGAAGACGTTTCATGATAAAACTCCTTAGCTCAATTTGAATGGGACTGTTTGGATCGCTGATATTTGCGAGATTGAGGCGTAGGCCTCTACGGCTCGGCCAAAGGTCGCGTCCGCGAACCGCGTACCCAAAGGATTTTTACTTGCAAACTCAGTTTCTTGGGGAACGGCAGATGGACCATACGTTCTTTTGCATATTGATCTTCGGACGGTCGCGGCGATCTTGTGCGTGTATCGCAGGTTTCAAAACTGCCATCGGGAGGAGTCGGGATGTGGGGAGGCTGTTATGGAGCCGAACGTCAAGCTTGCGGACGAGTTCGCGGACCTGCCCGACCCGGACGCCTATCGTCGCGGGGCGAGCGAGCTTCTCTTGAGCCTCTTTTCCTTGGAGCACGAGGCTTGGAGTTGTTGTCTCTTTATCTCTGCAACGACATAAACCCGGTCTTCCGGAATTGTCATCGTTACGCAATCAAGCGGCACGCCTGCTCGAGTAAGAAGCTGTTTCAATTGACTGCGCGATCTCGGAAAGATCTTCGGCCATCCAATTCCCCGCTGATTGAAGTCCAGTTCAGGTCTGTCGCTCAGCATATTTGCCGCGACCATGACACCACCCGGCTGCACAAGACGATAGGCGTTCTTTAAGAAGAGAACGCTCCGTTGATCGTCAAAATATTCAAAAATGCCCAGTGCGTCCACCATGCCGATTGTCTCTTCACCAAGATCCTGCACCAAGGAATCAGTCGCGATCATGTCTTTGACCAGGTTTCGTCGATGCATTCTGATCGATGCCCCCTCGATGGGCTGTTGCCTTGCGAGTTGCTGCGCAAAATCCAAAGCATTCTGGTCGTAATCTACGAGGTCGATCGCAAGATTCATCGAGACGTCGAACCGGGCGGCAGCATCAAACACCGGTACGGCGGCGCCCGAGGCCAGGCTCACCCAACGATTGGCCTCGCCGGGAAGCGCATGTTCCTCCATGATTGAACCCATAATCCGGGCACGCGTCCGGATACCGATACTGTCGATCGCATCAAAGAAGAAACTGCGGGCCAAAGGGTCCACCTCCCCACCCGAAGGTAGATGTGAACTATTTGGCCGCTGCATCGGATACAGCGCCTTGGCTGAGGGGACCAGCTTGGTCCTCCATTCACGCATGGCCGGCGAGTTGTAGACGGCCCGCGATACCGGATTGTGAAGAATTATCTCCTTATCTGGAGTGTCTTCCGGGCCTTTCCAATCGAGATGCTGACGCAACGCTTTATCCGCGTCGGCAATCCATCTCTGGCGCTCATGGAGGGTCTGTGAGTTTCTACTCTCATCTTCGACGTGGACGTACCGCACTTCCATGCCATCGGCGTCAGTGAAACCATCGAGCAAGGTTGGTGCATCTTTGTGCTTTGTTGGCCGATGATGTTCGGCAACTGTCGCTTTCACGATAAGCCTCCAGTCTAGTTAGTGCGGTTCCGCGAAGTTGCCCCTTCGCGGCGGAGCCGAAAATCGGATCCCCGTGTTGATGCCCCTGTGTGGGCGATGTTCCCGCGTCACCTGATCACAAATGCCGGCAGGGTGCGGGAGCCCGTAATCTCACGCGGAAATTACAGGGGAGTCGCCGCCCAATCGCCGGTGCCCGCCGCGGCGGCGGGCCCGGCTCAGAACCACTCGCCGGCCAGGTCCTCGTACTCCGGCGCGTTTATGGCGTCGTGAAGGGAGTCGAAGACTGCCTCGGGTGTGACCGGAATGACGATACTCTCGCCTTTGACATGGCCTTTGGGGCCTCGTTTCCGTAGAAGGGTTCGGCGCCAGAAGGCGTCCTGGGCGCTGGCGTCCCATGGGTAGGTGTGCACTGTCCGGATGAGACCGCCCTCGATGCTGATGACGTTGCAGAGCACGTAATCGATGGACTGCCCGTCGCGTTCGGCTTGGCTGTGCTGGAGCGCGAAGGTGTGCCCGTCACCGTCGGCCACGTCCATGAGGGTCGCCCGGTAGGTCCCTCCGGAGATCCCGAAGAGCTTCGGCAAGAACTCGTTGACAATGGCGTCCCGGCCCGTGTATTCGCCCGTGAGGGCGTTCTGGCCCGGGAAAGTCCACACGGCATCAGGGGCATAAAGCTCCGCGGCCTCGGCGATCCTCCCTTCGGCGAACAGCTCATACGAACGTCGCACTATGTCCTTGTTCTGCATTGCTTTCACCTTTCACTGTGGGTTTCGGTTTGTCAGGGCATCGGGGATTTCCGCCCCCGAATGGTCCCTGCACAACGGTGGCACCGAGTCCATATCCGACTTGGCCCCGGCCCACGACCCGGTTTGCCGGCTGACACGCACAAGATTCTCCGCGCACAGGACCGTGTCGGGGTGGTCGTCGCCGAGAGCATTCCGGAAGGTGAGCAGCGCCCACTCATATAGCGGCGCAGCCGCGTCCGTATGCCCGCGGTCCATCTCAAGAGCACCGAGGTTGTTCAGCAGCACGGCCGTCTCCCGGTGCCCGGCGCCAAGGCACTTTTGTTTCAACCGCAGGGCCTCCTTGAAGTCACGCTCAGCAGACTCGAATTCGCCTCGGGCTTGGTGGACGGAGGCGAGTCCGTTGAGCTGGGCAGCCACCTCGTAGTGCTCTAGTCCGTACCGCTCCGTCCAGACGTTCTTCGACTGAAGGTAGAGATGTTCGGCTTCGTCAAGGCGCCCCAGCCCGAGCAAGATCGAGCCCAGAACGGACAGGTCGGCGGCGAGTCCCTCTGGGTCCGGCGAGGGGCTCCGCTTCCGGAGCGCGACCGCGTGCCGTGCTGGCTCCTCGGCTTCGGCGTAGCGCCTTTGGGCGCACAGAAGGCCAGCGAGGTTGTGGTGGACAGCGGCCAAGGCCGGATCATCCTGGCCGAAGTCGGCTTCCATGAGTATTCGTGCAAACCCGTAGTGGGCGAGGGCGTCGCCGTAGCGGCCTGTGTCTTTGGCCAGGATGCCTTGGGCGTTTACGACGGCGGCCAGCCGAAGCGGGTTCCCGGGGTCGTCCTCGGCGAGCCTCCCGGCCCGGGTCAGGGCCTCCTGGGAATCCCCGTAGCGACCCGCGAGCCTCAGCTCTTCTCCTCGCCTCAGTAGGATTTCGGCGACCCAGCGGTTCCGTCTGGGGGAGGCGTGGACGGATTCGAACAGGTGTTCCGCCTCGCCAAGGAGCGCGATGGCTTGCGGGTGGTGGCGCTCCCGGGACGCCGCCGTAGCGAGGTCCATGAAGACGCTCGCTAGTTTCGCCGCCGGGCGCAGCCGGAGCGGCGATGGAAGCTCGCGGACCGGCTCTCCAGGACGGGCGACTTTGAGAGTGCCATCCCGGGACGTTGCGACGAGGATCTTCCAGGCGGTCCACAGGGTCTTTGATCGCTTGAACATGGCAGCGGTGGTCGCGGGTCCGCCCCGGCGCGGCGTGGCCGGAGGCCGGAGCGGACCAACCACGGGGCGCTCAGCGGCGACTGAGCGGCTCGGAATGGTTGACCCCGGTCCCTGCGAGGGCGGGGCCAGCGGAGGCGACGACCACGCCCACGACCGCTGCCGCGGCGATCAAGGCGCGCCTGATCACGGATTTCATTTTGTTCTCCTTGGTTGTTTTAGGGATTGGGTCCGCAAGGTCCGGTGAAACCCCCGGTGATGGCAATGGGGCGACAACTCTGTTGACATCATCTTCCCCGGGGCAACGAGCCATCGACCATACGTACTTTTGCGTATTGATCTTTGGGGCCGTCGGTGCTCTTGCGCGGTTATTCTGCAGTTTCTAAAATTGCCTCGGGGAAGCCAAGATGTGCGGAGGCCTGTCATGGAGCCAGACGCAAAGCTTGCGACAGAACTGGTCGGCCTGGCTGACCGGGATGCCTACCTTCGTGCGGCGAGCGAGCTTCTCCTGAACCTCTTCCCCTCGGAGCACGCGGCCTGGAACGACGTGGACGCGTGGACCCAAGAGTCCGGCGTTAGAGCTTTCCCCGAGCACTCGGGCGTCGATATCCCGAAGATGCTGCTCGAACTCTATGCGGAGCACCCCATCGTGATGAGCTTCCAGAGGGATCCGAGTGACAGCTTGCGGCGGCTCAGCGACCTCATATCGGACCGGCAGCTCTACCAGACCCGGGCGTTCCGTGAGGGGCTGTCGTTCCTGGACGTGAACCGGCAGCTTGTCTTCATGACCTCGCCTGCGAGCGATCACCGGTTCCGTGGGTGGTCGTTGAACCGCTGGGGACACGACTTCGGCGACAACGAAGTCGAATTGGCGCGGCATATTCAGCCGATGTTATGCCTCCTGGAGCATGCGTACCCGTGCGCGAAGCCGCGGGAAACACACAGCGAGGAGTACTCGTTGACGGTGCGGGAGCAGGAGATCCTCCAGTTCCTCGGCGAGGGTCTCACCGGCGTCGCCATCGGTCACCTGCTCGGCGTCAGCTCTCGGACAGTGGCCAAACACTTGGAACACGCCTACGCCAAGCTAGGTTGCACCAACCGGATTGACGCACTGCGGCGTTTGAGGGGCGAATGATGGAACCAGTCGCCAAGCTTGCGTCCGAGCTCGTGGGCCTGTCCGACCGGGACGAATACCTGCAGGCGGCAAGCGAACTTCTGCTGAAGATCTTCCCCGGCGAGAACGTCGCGTGGAACGCCCTTGACGCGCAGGGGCCGAGCGTCGTGGTCCGCGTTCACCCCAGGAACCCGGTCCTGGAAGATTCCACCGGAATCCTGCTTGAGATCTGGGAGGACCACCCCTTGGTTCGTAGCTACGTGGCGGACACGGATGAAGGAGTCTGGAGTCCGAGGCGGCTGAGCGACCTTGTGACGGACCAGCAACTCTGCCGGACCCGGGCCTACCGTGAGGTCCTCGCCCCGCTCGAAGCAGACAGGGAACTATCATTCCTGGTGTCACGCCCAACTCGATTCAGCATCCGGGGCTGGGCCATGAACCGGCTTGGCCGGGACTTCACGGACGATGAAATGGATCTTGCCCGGCACGTTCAGCCAGTGCTGCGGCTACTCGATAGGGCGTGTTCGAACGAACAACCAGGTCAACACTGGCGGGAATCTGCCGAGGAGCACGACCTGACGGTGAGAGAACAGGAGATCCTGCAGCTTCTCGGCAAGGGCTTCACCGGCGTGGCCATCGGCCACCTGCTCGGTGTCAGCACCCGGACGGTGGCCAAGCACGTGGAACACGCCTACACGAAGCTCGGCTGTACGAACCGCGTCGACGCCCTCAGGCGCTTAAGGGGTGGGTGATGGAAGCGGCAGCAGACCTCGCCGCCCAGCTGACGCGCCTGACCAGCCGGCGGGAATATGTGTGTGCTGCGAGCGAGATGCTGGCGAGACAATTTCCGGGGCTGGGCATCGGCTGGGCATCGCTCGACATCCGTACAGGAGAGGCCGAAGTGGCCAACTTCCCGGAGGCGCCAAGTGTCTCCCGGGAGATGCTCATGGAGGTCTACCGGGATCACCCGCTGATCGTGGGCTACATGCGGGGGACACAGTGGCGAGCCGGGGTTCTGCGGATGAGTGACGTCGTCTCCGACCGGGCGCTTCATGAAACACGTACCTATCGGGACGGCCTCCGGCCGCTGGGCGTTGATCGGCAGTTTTCGATTCTGCTGACCCCACCGCGTGCGGCCGGCATCCGGGCTTGGGCCATGAACCGCGGAGGGAGAGACTTCAGCGACAAGGAGATGGACTTGGGGTGTTCCATCCAGCCGGTTCTCCGGCTCCTCGACTTGGCATATAGCGAGCCCCGCGAGGGCATCGACCAGGATCGGGCCGAGGGGTATTCGCTGACCTCGCGCGAACAGGAGATCCTGCAGCTTCTCGGTAAAGGCCTCACCGGAGTGGCCATTGGCCACTTGCTTGGTGTCAGCCCCCGGACGGTGGCCAAGCACCTCGAACATGCCTACTTCAAGCTCGGGTGCACCAACCGGGTTGACGCCTTCAGGCGGCTGCGGGGCGAATGATGGAGCCAGCATCAGAACTCGCAGCACAGCTTCACAACCTCGCGGACCGCGATTCCTACCTTCAGGCCGCCGGAGAACTCCTTTTCGCCCTGTTTCCATCTGAGGGGATCGGCTGGACTGAGCTTGACAGTGCGGCGCGCACGGCCAAAATCTTCGCCTACCCGGATATGCCGCTGGACGGCAAGGCTGAAAGCCTCGTTGAGACAGCTGGGGATAACCCCTTCTTCCGCAGCTACCTTGACGACCTGACAGCTGGGATGTGGCAGCCCCGGCGGCTCAGCGACCTGGCAACGGACCTCGAACTGCACAGGACGCGCACCTACCGCGAGGGACTGCGTCCGCTGGGCATCGACCGGCAGATCGCGATGCTTTCCGACCGGATTGGTCCCGTCCGCGTCCGGGCATGGACGATCAACCGCCTGCGATGGGACTTCACTGACACGGAGGTGGAACTTGCCCAGCGACTTCAGCCGCCGCTTCGACTACTTGAACTCGCGTATGGCGAAAGCAGGGCCAAACACTTGGAGCACGCTTACGCCAAGCTTGGGTGCACGAACCGGATTGATGCGCTCGGGCGGCTGAGGGGCAGATGATGGATCCTGTTGCAGATCTTGCCGCACAGCTTCACGGTCTTGGGGACCGCGACTCTTATCTTCGGGCAGCCGGGGAACTGATGTGCAGGTTGTTCCCCTCGGAGATGATCGGTTGGCATCAACTTGACGGCGCGGCCCGGACCGCCGAAATCGTGCCGTATCCGGACATCCCGCTTGAAGGTTTTGCGCAGAGGCTCGTTGATACCGCCGACGAGAACCCGTTCTTCCGCAGCTACGTCACGGACTTGACCGTCGGGATGTGGCAGCCGAGGCGGCTCAGCGACCTCGTCACAGACCTCGAACTGCACCGGACTCGCACTTACAGCGAAGGCCTTCGGCCCCTGAGCATCGACCGGCAGATTGCTCTGCTTTCCGAGCGCAAGGGCGCTGTCAGCGTTCGGGCATGGGTGATCAGCCGCCTTCACCGGGACTTCACCGACGACGAAGTCGAACTTACATGCCGTCTTCAGCCTCTGCTCCGTCTCCTCGAAACGGCTTATGGAGACAGCAGGCAGCTGCCTGAAGATGCGTCCTGTTCCGAGGCGTACTCACTGACAGCGAGGGAACACGAGATCCTCCAGCTTCTGGGAAGGGGACTCACGGGCGTCGCGATCGGTCACCTGCTCGGCATCAGCCCAAGGACAGTCGCCAAGCACCTCGAACACGCTTACGCCAAGCTCGGGTGCACCAACCGGATTGACGCTCTGCGCCACTTGCGTGGAGAGTGACGCAAAGCTGCCCTCCCGGCTCGGCTGTCAGTGCTTCGGGTTCGCGCCAGTCGCACCCTATTCGAGTACGCATTATCGCGCATTTCCAGGCAGCGGGTCGGGGCCTACCGTCACGGGTATGAATGAGTCACAGTCGTCGTGCCGCGCAGGGTCGTACTCGTTCACGGGTTGTGGCGCGTCCCGCCGACTGGGATTTTGTCCAGCAGTTCCTCCAAGAGAAGGGATCGAGGTCTTGGGTCCCGCCCCCCTCACACCGACGCACCGACGCTGGCCTCTGCAGCTATCCCATTGAAACGGGATTCTGGAAGCCGGGGAGAGGATGGATAGGTCACGGCAGGCGGTTACCGGCGTTCCGATCAAGGGGCGCCTCGGTTCTTGCTATCCGGGCCATCTTGGCCGATCCAAAGGTGGAGTAATCGGCCGCCCGTGGTTCGCCCCAGAGGACCAGCATCTTGAGTGGCCCCTGGCCGGTGTTGCGCAGATCGTGCCGGCAGCCAACCCTCGCGAGGACCGCGTCACCGACTCCTATCGAATATGTTTCGTCTTCGACGGTCATTTGACCCATGCCCTCGGTGACAACGTAAATCTCTTCCAACGGGCGCCCGGGCTCGGCATGTGAATGAATACCCTCGAAGCCTCCGGGAGGCAATTCCCAAATTTGCAATGCCACAGGCAATTCTGACTGACCGTAAAAAAGCCACTGCATCCGTAGCGGCGAGCCCTCGTGCAGGTTGTAGGGAAACGCGTATGTTCCGGATCGCTCAAGCATCGATATCTCCTCATTACGGCTAAAGCATCTTTAGCCGAGCTGCCTTTGTTCATGCCGGGATGGGCATCATTTCCTCCGGATCCAGAGAGCCCCACCGGGGGACACGTTGCTTATCCTCCGATGATGCTGATGCTGCGATCCGGTAGAACAGACTCCGGCCAGTCCGATCGTCCGTGCTTCAGGCGCAGACCCTTGATGGTTGTTCCGGGGCCGGCGCAGTACTGGGACTTCCGGTTGGACGCCACGGCATTACGGTTGATTCAGGGCCTCGGTCGGCGCGGCGGTCAGCGGAGACCGAGATCACTGTCGACGTAGGAGCCGGGGCGGTTTCGGTTGTCGTGCTGGCAATTGCAGCCACCATCCACCTGCAGCCGAACAGTCACGGGACTAGATGACTCCAACTCGATATCTACGAACTCCTTCCCGCTACTGCTAATCCGGAGGGTAGGTGCCTGGTCTTGGTGCTGGGACATGGAGATAACCCTTACTTTGTGTTGGTGATGGGTGTGCCTAGGCGGCACGGGCCGGTAATGCCGCGTGCCGCCTCGGCGGGTTCCTATTTACTAGTTGCTGAGGTAGCCGTTCGGGTTCAGTACATACTTCGTGGCGGCTCCGGCATCGAATTCCGCATACCCGCGCGGGGCGTCCTGGAGCGAAATGGCTGTAGCGTTGACCGCCTTGGCGATTTGGATCCTGTCATGCAGGATCGCCATCATCAACTGCCGGTTGTACTTCATCACCGGGCACTGGCCGGTCGTGAAGGAGAGGGACTTCGCCCAACCGGTGCCTAGGGATAGGGATAGGCTGCCCTTCTGGGCGGCCTCGTCCGCGGCACCCGGATCCCCGGTGACATAAAGGCCGGGAATGCCCAGGGACCCGCCGGCGGCGGTGAGGTCCATCAGCGAATTGAGCACGGCGGCCGGTGCCTCCTGGGCCCCGGCACCGTGTCCGTGTCCGCGGGCCTCGAAACCGACTGCGTCGATCCCGGCATCGACCTCCCTGACGCCGAGAAGCTGCTCGATCTGGTCAGCCGGGTCGCCGTTGGCCACATTGACGGTTTCGCAACCAAAGGACCGGGCCTGGGCCAGGCGATCCTCATTGAGATCCCCCACGATGACCACGGCGGCCCCCAACAGTTGGGCGCTGGCCGCCGCGGCAAGCCCCACAGGACCGGCCCCGGCAACGTAGACAGTGGACCCGACGCCGACACCTGCCGTGACGGCCCCGTGAAAACCGGTCGGGAGGATGTCCGAGAGCATGGTCAGATCCATGATCTTCTCCAGGGCCTGATCCCGATCGGGGAACCGCAGCAGGTTCCAGTCCGCGTAGGGGACCAAGACGAACTCCGCCTGCCCGCCGACCCATCCGCCCATGTCGACATAGCCGTATGCGGACCCGGGACGGTCCGGGTTCACGTTCAGGCAGATCCCGGTCTTGCCCTCCTTGCAGTTCCGGCAGCGACCGCAGGAGATGTTGAAGGGGACCGACACGATGTCCCCAACGTTGATGAACTCGACGTCGGGCCCGGTCTCGATGACTTCCCCGGTGATCTCGTGCCCTAGGACGAGACCGGCCGGAGCGGTCGTGCGGCCACGAACCATGTGCTGGTCCGAGCCGCAGATGTTGGTGCTGACGGTGCGCAGGATGACCCCGTGCGGGACCTTCCGACCGACATTGACGGGATTGACGCCGGGGCCGGCCTGCAGTTCAAAGGTGGGAAACGGGGTATCGATGATTTCCACAATCCCCGGCGCCTTGTATGCAACGGCTTTGTTACCTGACATTGAATGGCTCCTATGGGTTGGCGATCGAACCCTCACGGTGATGCTGGTCGCATCAGACTGTCCGTGAGGTAGTTGTTGTCAGTTTTCGTGAAGCAAGTTGGTCACTTGGAAAAGTCCCTAATGCTGTCTGGCCTGGAACAGCTGGAGGCGGCTAGGCATCGATCACCAGATCGGTGCTCGCGGTAGAGCAGCAGGGCAGGAACTTGCCTGCATCGATTTCCCGTGCGCGGATCCCGCCCTGGTGGTTCATCTCGACCTCCCCGGAAAGCTTCACGACCTTGCAGGAGCCGCACATGCCCTCCTTGCAGTTCGCGCCGATCCTGACGCCCGCACGCTGGGCCACCCCGAGGATGTGTTCGGCGGGGTCGATGCGCACGTTGATGCCGGTGCGCATGAAGGACAGCGTGAGGCTTCCCGTTCCGACCGTGTCGAAGTTCGAGGCATCAGGGGACCCGGCCTCCGGTCCCACGTCCGTACCGCCGTCGAGGGCTTCGGGAGAGAGAGCGTCCGGGTCGATGGTTTCCAGCGGCAGCCCAGTGGCCTGAAGGGTTCCCTCGGCATCGTAGCCGGGTTCGTAGAGCCCGAACGCGGTGGGCTGGCTTTCGTAGTAGTCCTCGGCGGAATGGGCGATTTCCTCGGCGATTTCCTCCGCGATGTCCACCGCGAGCGCGAGCTCCGCTTGGTATTCAAGGATCGTCTGGCGGTCTCCCGAGAAGAATTCCATGTAGATGGAGGTGTCGTCGACGCCGACTGTCTTGAGGAGCTCGGTGGCGGTGTTCAGATAACCCTCGGGACCGCAGGCATAGACTTGGCGGCCGTTGGCATCGGGAGCCACTTCGTCGAGGATAGCCGCCGTCAGCCTTCCGGTGAGCCCTTCCCACCCCTCGGGTTTGCTGCGGTTTCCCAGGGAGTAGAAGACCTTGACGCGCGAGTCCACGGAGGCGATGTAGGCGAGCTCCTGGTGGAAGGCAAAGTCTCCGGCCGCCGCTCCGTGGTAGAGCACCACGACATCGGCCTGTCCGGGCAGGGAGTGGATGGTCCGCACCATCGACATGATGGGGGTGATGCCCGCGCCGGCGGCCAGAAACAGGTACCGTGCCCGCCGGTCGGCGTCGGGCAGGTGGAATGCCCCGACTGGTCCGAGCATGTCGAGAACGGTCCCGGGTTTGACGTTCTCGTGCACCCACGGCGAGACCTGTCCCGTGGGGTCGCGTTTGACTGTGATGTCGAAGGTCCAGGGCTTGGTGGGCGAACTGGACAGCGAGTAGCTGCGGTCCACCGCGTCCTGGTCCTCGCCGTTCACGGGAAAGGCGACGTTCACGTACTGGCCAGGACGGAACGCCAGCGGCGCACCGTCACAGCGGCGGAACACGAAGGTCATCATGCCGCCCACCTCGGGAACGATCTCGACACATTCGGCCATGAACTCCTGCGGATGCCAGGGGCCCAATGCGCGGGCGGCACCGGCGGGTCCCTCGGTGCTGCCCATCACCCTGTTCCACGGCATCTCTAGACCGCGGATGCGCTGTGGTTCCTGGATTGCCGTGACGGTGCCGAGTTCAATCATGCCAAGTGCTCCTGCACGCGCTGCACGTACCAGTTGATGAACGCCTCGACCTGGTATTCACTTTTCATGTACGGGCCGGGCTCGTAGGCGGGGCTGCTGGCGCCCTTCTGGCATAGCTCCACGAACGCCTTATCCTGCAGATTGGTCTGCTTCCAGGTGTACGTGAGTTTCTCCAGGTCGTAGTCGACGCCTTCCTCGGCATCGTCAGCCACCAGCCAGGTGGTGCGTACAAGTGTCTGGTGTTCGTTGATGGGGAAGACGGCGAACGTGATGACGTGGTCCCCGAGGAAGTGGAACCAGCTGTTGGGCTGCAGGTGCATCGAGCAGCGGCCAAGGCGGAAGTCCCGCAAGTCGCCGAGCAGCTTCTTGGAGAGCCTGCGCCCGTCGGGTGAGAACGATTCGCCTTCGCCGTCGAGCGAGTCCCGTGAGATGCGGATTCCCGCTATGCGGGTGTCGAGCTCCTCGATGACCTCATAGGGAAGGCCATAGCGGCGGCAACGCTCCTCGAGCGAGGACTGTGCTTTCTTGTTGCGGTCCCACACTTCTTCGAGATGGGCCGGGATCAGGCCCTCCGTCAGGCCCCAGGTGGGAAAGAGGGAGCAGGCGAGTTCCGGATGGCCGTCGCAGTGGTAGCACTCACGGTTGTTCTCCATGACGAGCTTCCAGTTGCCCTCCTCGATGATGTTCTGCTGGTAGGCGATTTTCGTCTTAGACAGATCGTGGGGCGCGAGGTAGGGCTCGAAGATCTTTCCGGTTTCGTCGAAATCCGTCGGTGGTTCGTCTGCGATGCAGACGAAGATGAGCCCGACGAACACGCGGCTGTCGGCGCGCTTGAGGCCGAAACAGCTCTTGTCAAACTTCGTTTCCCCCGGTGCCGAGGCGTGGATCAAATCGCCGTTGGGGGAGTAGGTCCAGGAGTGATAGCCGCATACCAGGTTTCCAGTGGACCCCGCGGGTTCGGTCAGGACGCGGGCGCCGCGGTGGCGGCATACGTTGTGCAGGACGTTCACGCTGCCGTCGTCGTTGCGCAGCACGATCAGGGAGTAGGGTCCGTAGTCGACGGTGACGTAGTCGCCCGGCTCCGGCAGTTCGGCGATGCTGGCGGCAAAGATCCAGTGCTGGCCGAAAATGGCCTGCATGTCGATGTTGAAAATCGTCGGGTCGGTGTAGAAGGGGGCATCGAGGGAATATCCCACGCGCCGGAAATCGAACAACTCGGTGATTTCCGCCACCTGCTCGGCAGGCAATGATGAAGCGAGTTTTCCGCGTGAATTGAGCGGCGCGTTCACTAGAGCAGACATGGGTTTCCTCCCGGGAGGGCTGGGCCGGCGTGCGAGTCGTGGGGCCCACGGAGTTGGCGGGGCAACCGGCGTTGTCGAAACGTTGTAGTCATGAGATTAGGGAGGATCGATCTGCAATAAAAGCGCAAGATTTCGGAAATAACCATGCATAATAGGTGCATGATTGATCCGCGGCTCTTGACACTTCGGGTGTTTGCCCGGTGCGGCACCGTTGGGGCAACCGCGGAGCTCACGGGGTATTCTCCTTCCGCCGTCTCCGCGCAATTGCGGGAGCTGCAGCGGGTGCTTGGAATGCAGCTACTGACGAAGGACGGCCGGGGGGTGCGGCTGACCGCCACGGGCCGCTATCTCGTGGCGGGCTCGGACGCGCTCATTGCGCAATGGGAGAGCCTGCGCGCGGCGGCCATGGCGGCCGGCGACCAAGTGCAGTCGCATTTTGGGCTTGGCGGATTCTCCACAGCGGCTGCCCAGTTGCTTGCGCCGCTGGCCGCCACCCTGCGCTCGACACGCCCCCTGCTGGACGTACACGTACTCGAGGCCAACCCTGCCCGCTGCTTCGACTTGTTGGTTGCCGAGCGAATCGATCTCGCGGTCATCGTTGCGATGCAGTCCGACATCTATGTTGAGGACGATCCGCGCTTCGAGCAGACCGTCTTGCTCGACGATCCCTTGGATGTGATCATTCCCTCCGACCATCCCTTGGCATCTCGGGAAACGGTGACGCTCGAAGAGCTGGCTTCGGAACCTTGGATCACCGAGGCCGCCGGTTCTACCTACCATGCCCTATTCACCGCGGCCTTCACGGCAGTCGGGGTGACACCGCGAATTGCCCATGAGGCCGTTGAATGGGAAACGCAGATCGCCTTCGTTGGTGCGGGGCTGGGAGTGGGCCTGCTGCCGCGGCTGGCGCCCCTGCGAAGTGCCGAAAACGTGGTTAGGCTCCGCATTACCGGCAAGGGGAAACCCGCGCGCCGCATTGTCGCTGCGGTGCGCAAGGGCAGCATCGCATCGCCTCTGATCCAGGAGTCGCTCGGCATCCTGCAGGTCAGCGCCAATCGGATACTCACCGCCCGCCCCGAAGTCGATCTCTGAGAGCGGACGGCCGCGATTTGTTGCCGACAAGGCCAGCAGGTCCTGATGGCGGCCACGCGTCCGCCGGGGTCCTTCGGCTGCTCGGCTTCATCGGCATCAAAGGCCGGACTCTGTACCCGGTCCCGGAGAGACTCGAAGGCCAGGGCCTAGGCGTGCGCCCATTTGCCCCCGTTATGCCCGACCTCTTCGGTAGGGATTATCGGGGTCTGTAGCCCATTTTCGCGCTAATTGACAGTCCGGCCGCGCGGAGCCCTTCGATGAGTCCGGGGTCCTCTTCCGGAGTGAATCGGAACGCAGGACCGGAGATACTCACGGCAGCGATTACATTCCCAAGATGGTTACAAATGGGAACTGCGACCGCTGACAGGCCGATTTCGAACTCCTCGCGGACTATCGCATAGCCTTGCCGGGAAATTTCGAGCAGCTGTTTCTCTAGTTGCGCACGATTTTTCACGGTACGCGGAGTGCGGGCTGGCAGGCCGACGGTCTTGAGGATGGTGTCTCTTTCGTCCACCGGAAGGGCAGCAAGCAGAACCTTGCCGCTTGACGTGGCATGCAGGGGCGTGAGGCTGCCGACCCAGTCGTAGGTTGCGAGCGTGGAGGGGCCCATGGCCTGGTCCACGTTGACGGCGTAGTTCGATCGCAGGACGGCCAAGTTCACTGTTTCCTTGTAGCGCGCAGCGAGGCTCTCTAAAACGTCGCTGGCCTCTCGCACCACGCTCAACCGGCCTGGGATGGACGAAGCCAATCGCAGGATTCCAAAGCCCAGCTGATACTTGCCGCGTTCGCTGTTCTGGCGGACCAGTTCGCGACCCACCAAGGACCCAACGAGGCGGGATACTGTGGATTTGTGGACGCCCATCTCCTCAGCGATCTCACTGACGCCGGCATCACCCACACGGGCGAGGATATCCAGGATCTGGAGGGCACGGTCCACCGATTGGACGCCGCCGCCCTGTGCGTCTACGCCCTGATCCGGGTCGTTGCGTTCGACCATGTCGCCTCGTGTCTTTGTTCATGCGGAGTACCCAGGCCTGGAAGTCCCAGACGAACTGCCACCTCGTCATGTTTCATCCTAGACCGGCTCAGGCGCCGGCTTTTCAACCGGCACCCCAGCCTCCACGCGGCTGAGCAAATCCAAGGTTAAGACAGGGGCGCCCCAAAATGTGGGGTGCCCCCGAGGTAGCGGCGTGCGCCGGCATACGAGAAGAAGAGGGCGCGCAACTGATATCGCGCCCGTATTGGGTATTCGGTGCCTGAATGGTCGGCACGAAAGCGGTGAATCTTCCTACACCGAGTCATTCCTCACATGCGACGCTCGGTACCCGAGACTTTGTGGAAGCGATGGTCTCGTTCGGCTGTGTCCATGGGAGCGGGAGCACGGGAACGGGCTCAGCGGACAGGACGCCGTCGGGGGGGAACGGCCATGACGCCGTCCGCCCAGGCAAGACCGCGCATCATGCCCGGTCCTGCATGTGAGACCGGAAATGCTAGTCCCTGGTTAAACGTGCAGGGGATGAGGCGCGTACGCCCCGGGTTGGGATCAACGTCAGCGCCCGAGATCACGTGTCCAACTGCGCTCATGGACATGTTTCCGAGGGCTGCCAGAAGCGGCTCTGCGAGCGTGACCAGCGCCATCATTGCAGCGAGGGGGTTTCCGGGAAGGCCGAGGAGGAACCGACCGTCGGGAAGTTCGGCCAAGACAGCGGGGTGGCCAGGGCGCATGGCGACGCCGTCCAGCAACAGCCGGCCGCCCAGGGCGGCTACCGCGGCGCGGAAATGGTCTGTGCCGGATCGGCCGGTTCCCCCGGTCGTTATGGTTACATCGGGTCGCTGCCCGGTGAGGGATCCAGAGTCTCCGAGGGCCGAGAGCCAGTCTTGGTAGGAGTCGCCGATACGGAAGGGGCTGCCGGGTGTGGCTCCAAGAAGGGAAATGACCGACGCAAGTTGCGGACCGAACGTGTCCCTGACCTGTCCCGGGGCCGGAACACCGGAGGTTATGACCTCAGCACCAGTCAGAACTATCGCTACCATCGCTCGTCCGTGGACCTGCAGTTCGTCGTTACCGGCTACAGCAGCCAGGGCAATGTGGGCCGGGTTCATTAACGTACCCGCCGGGATCAACACCTCGCCCGCCGTGGCCTCTTCGCCGGCACGGCGGATGTGCCGACCGGGCAGTGGCTCGCCGTGCCTCCCGTGGTCGTTGAGCGTCAACAGGAGCTCGCCTTCCGCATTGTGGGTGAGATGGCCACTTTCTGTGCGGAGTATCGAGTCGGCGCCCGACGGTACCAGTCCACCGGTGGCGATGGTGCTGGCCTCGCCGGGCGACAACGTGCATCCCTGTGGGGAAAGGCTCCAGGGGCCGGTGCCATTGACGGCCCAACCGTCCATTGCCGAGGAAGCGTAGTGGGGAGTGTTCTGCCGGGCGATGACGTCGCGGGCCAGTGTTCGGCCTAGTGATGAAGCGAGTGGGACGCCCACCGGCGGGAGTGCTGATGCGCAATCAAAGGCAATCTGGCGCGCTTCGGACCAGCTTGGGCCGGGCCTTCCGGCGGGCTGGCGGATAAGGGTGGACGCGGAAGCGCGACCGTTTGCGGCTATTTCATGAGCTGGCATGGCGGGCCTTTCCTGACTGTTTCATGCGCCGCGGGTCCGCGGCCCGTCCACACCCTTGGACGCTGTTGACGTCGTCATGTCGGCGCTCACGTTTTGCTCCGTTCCAGCCGCACGATGACGGATTTTGACGTCGGTGTACCGCTGGTGTCAGCCACCGAATCGAGCGGCACAAGCACGTTGGTCTCCGGGTAGTATGCTGCCGCACAGCCCTTCGGTGTCGAGTACGAAACGATCCGGAAGTTCTCGGCCCGCCGCTCTGTCCCGCGGAACTCTGAAATCAAATGAACCATGTCACCGTCTTTGAACCCCAGTTCAGCGATGTCAGTCTCGTTAACCAGGACCACCCGACGTCCACCGTGGACACCGCGGTATCGGTCATCTTTGCCGTAGATGGTGGTGTTGTACTGGTCATGTGAGCGCAGGGTCTGAAGGACCAGCCGCCCCTCGGGTACCTTGATGTATTCCAGCTCATTGCCGGTAAAGTGGGCCTTGCCGGACGCGGTCTCGAACTGTCTGGCGTCCCGCGGAGGGTGGGGGAGAACAAAGCCGCCAGGGTGCTCGATCCGCTCCTCGAAGTTTTCGAAGCCGTCGATGACCGCCTCGATGTGTTTCCGGACGAGGGAGTAGTCGGCTTTCATCGAGAGCCAGGCAGCTTTGGGTGTGTTGGGCAGCGGGAGGCTGTCACTGTCGGTGAAGAGCTTGTGGGCGAGGTTGCACACTATGGCTACTTCTGAGTGGAGGTGCTCGCTGGCCGGCTTGATGCGTCCGCGGGACGCATGGACGGCGCTCATCGAGTCTTCCACCGTCACCCGCTGGTCGCCGGTGCCCTGCGGGTCCTTTTCGGTCCGACCCAGCGTCGGGAGGATCAGCGCGCGTCGGCCCGTGGACACGTGGGAGTGGTTCAGCTTCGTGGAGATCTGTACGGTCAGGTCCGTGTTGGCCAATGCCCGTTCCGTGACCTCGGAATCCGGGGCCGCCCGGACGACGTTTCCACCCATTCCAACGAACACGCGGACCTTGCCGTCCCGCATGGCACGAATCGCTGCAACCGTGTCGTAGCCGTGCTTGCGGGGGGAAAGGAACTTGAACTCCTTGTCCAGCCTGTCATGGAACGCCTCTGGCATCTTTTCGAAGATGCCCATGGTGCGGTCGCCCTGGACGTTTGAGTGGCCGCGGACAGGGCAGACTCCCGCTCCGGCCTTGCCGATGTTGCCCTGAAGAAGCAGCACGTTGACCACGTCACGGAGGGTGGGAACCGAGTGCTTGTGTTGCGTCAGGCCCATGGCCCAGCAGACGATGGTGGCGTTGGAAGCCAGCAGGCGTTCGCCGGTGGACTTGATTTGCTCCAGGGTCAAGCCGGTGGCTTCGACGATGTCATCCCACTCGACCTTTTCGAGGTACCGCAGGTATTCCTCGATGTCCACGGTGTGGTCCTTGATAAATTCATGGTCGAGGACCGTGGGCAGTCCAGGGGTCCTCCTCCCTTGGGCCTCCGCCTCCAGGAGGTACTTGCCGAGCCCTTGGAAGAGGGCCTGATCGCCACCGGCCCGGATCTGCAGGAAGTCGTCGGTCAGTTGCGTGCCAACGAGCGTGCCGGAGATGGTCTGTGGATTCTGGAACCGGAGGAGCCCGGCCTCGGGAAGTGGATTGACGGAAATGATGCAGGCACCGTTCTTCTTCGCCTTTTCCAGTGCGCTGAGCATGCGAGGGTGGTTGGTGCCCGGATTTTGCCCGGCCACGAAAATCAGCGAAGACGTCTCCAAGTCGGTGAGACTGACGGAGCCCTTGCCGATGCCGATGGTTTCAACGAGGGCTGAACCCGAGGACTCATGACACATGTTGGAGCAATCGGGGAGATTGTTTGTGCCCAATCCCCGCACGAGGAGTTGGTAGAGGAAAGCTGCTTCATTCGATGTCCGCCCGGAAGTATAGAAAACTGCGTCGTCGGGGTGGTCCATGCCTTTGATCTCTTGCGCGATCAGCTCGTAGGCAGCGTCCCATTCGATGGGTGTGTAGTGCGTTGCGCCTTCGTCCAACAGCATAGGGTGTGTGAGCCTGCCCTGCTGGCCCAGCCAGTAGTCGTCCCGCGTTTTCAGGTCCTCGATGGAATGCTGGGCGAAGAATTCAGGCGTAACGCGGCGGCGGGTGCCCTCTTCTGCCACTGCCTTGGCGCCGTTCTCACAGAACTCGGCTGCGTTGCGCTTTTCGTGCTCGGGCCACGCGCAGCCCATGCAGTCGAACCCGCCGGTCTGGTTGACTGCAAGCAGCGTTTGGGCGCTGCGCAACGGACCCATCTGCTCAAGGGAGATCTTCAGCGAGTTGACGACCGCGGGAATGCCAACGGCCTTGTTCTTGGGTTTGGTGACGGTCAGCTTTGACTCGTCGATATTATGTTTAGGGGCTTTTGAAGCCATGTGATCTTCCCTTCAGACTTTGCAGGAAATGGGTGTGGGCGGCGACCCTTTGAGGCAATGTGGAGTGTCGAAAGCCAAGGGGAAGCTATGAAGCGGCTCGAGAGCGACCATTTGGATGCACCTGGGTGCCCCGGGGCTTCAGTAGGGGTATCCACGCCTTCAACCGCCAGGATGGATCATCCGGCGGTTCCAAGGAGTAGGGTGCGCGACTGTTTCCGCGCGGCCTCGGTTGTGTGCAGGAGAAGCAGGGATGTGGTGACGGAGCCGACGCCGCCTGGGACGGGTGTCAGTGCCGCGGCAACGCCGCGCACGCTGGCTTCGTCGACATCCCCCACGAGGGTGCCGTCGGGAAGGACGTTGGTGCCGACGTCGATCACTACTGCAGCAGAAGAAACGTGGTCGCCATTCAACAGGCCGGTCCGCCCGGCAGCGACGACCACGACGTCGGCGGTCTTGGTGTAGTTCTCAAGCGGACCTGACTTGGAGTGGCAGACGGTGACGGCGGCGTCGCGTTCCAACAGCAGCAGGGACAGCGGCTTCCCCACGACGGCGGAACGGCCAATAACGACGACGTTCCGGCCTGCGAGTGGGATGTCGAAGTGGTCAAGGATCTCGATTACGGCGCGGGCCGTGGCAGGTGCGAACGAGGGCTGGCCGACAGCCAATCGGCCAAGACTCAACGGGTTCGCGCCGTCGATGTCCTTCTCCGGGGTAATGTGCCCGACCAGCTCATCTGTCTCGACCCCGGGGGGCAGAGGCGTCTGGAGGATGATGCCGTTGACTGATGGATCAGTGCTGAGCCCCTGAAGTGAAGCGGCTAAGGCCTCGCCGGTAGCATCGTGGCCAAGGTCCACAATCCGGCAACTGATCCCGGCCCTTTCTGCGGCCCGTTCGATGGACCGGACATACCAATGCGTGGAGCCGTCGTCGGTAGCCACAACCACTGCGAGCGTTGGGTGCAGGCCGTCGGCGTCGAGGCGCCGGGCCTCATCGTGGGCATTCTGCTGAATGGCCTTTGCCAGTGTCTTTCCGGAGAGGAGTAAGGTGCTCAACCGAGGATCCTTTCGCGCACGCGCCGTACGAGGGAGTCTGCTGGCAGGATGACCTTTTCTTCCAGGCCGTCGGTCTGGTCAGTCAACCGTGAACGGGCTCCGGCATCTTTGATGGCAACCACGTTAATGTCGATATTCACCCTGGCGGTGGTGGCGGCTGCGCGGGCGGCGTCGGCGGCAGCGGCGATGTCGCTGATCACGTTTGCGTTCGCGACCTCGAAGAGTTCCGTGGCAAGCTCCACGATGGCGCCGGCGAGCTGGATGAGCTGGGCCGGGGGGTGCGCGGCCAGGATGAGGGCTTCCTGGATGGCCGCGGTTCGTGCGGCCTTGAGATCTTCCTTTCCGGACGGAAGCTTGTACGAATCGATGACGCCTTGGAACGCCTGCTGGTCGGCGTCGGCCAGGCGAAGGGTCTCAACTACCAGCCCGTCGGCGGCGCTGATGATCCGTTGAACGAGTTGGGCGTGTTGCTCGTATTTCGGACCGGTGGTGTATCTGGCAACCATGGCGACGAGAGCTGCCCCCTGGGCGGCGTGGAGGGCCGCGGCTGCGCCGCCGCCTGGGGTGGGTTCCCGTGAGGCAAGGCTGGCGAGGTATCCGGTGATTGTTTCTGAACTGATCATGTGTCTTCCTGGGCTGAAGCTCGAGCCGACGAGGCGGGATTGGGGACGAGCCGTCGAAGAGCGGCGGCCCGGACTCTGGTGAGTCCGGGCCGCGGGCCCTTAGTGGTCCGGCGGGTGGTTAGCCGCGGAGCCTGGTCATCGTGGGGTCGTAAAGCGGATCTGCGGTGACTGTAGCCTGGATGCGTCGTCCGAAGTACTCGATCTCGACAGAATCACCAACGGACACAGCGGCCGGGAGGTAGGCGTAAGCGATCGGTTTGGCGACGGTGTAGCCGTAGGCGGCACTGGTGACATAGCCGACCGCCTGGTCCTTGTAGAAGACCGGTTCTTTGCCGAGCACAATGCTGCGGCCGTCGTCGACCGTCAGGCAGCGCAAGCGGCGGGTGGCGGATTCCTCGGTACGGCCTTCCAAAGCGGCCTTCCCGACAAAGTTCTCCTTGGTCATTTTGACGGCGAATCCGAGGCCAGCTTCCAGCGGGTCGTGCTCGGTGGTCATGTCAGTGCCCCACGAGCGGTAACCCTTTTCAAGACGCAGCGAGCTGAAGGCGGCCCGGCCCGCGGCGATAACGCCGTGAGGCTGCCCGGCCTTCCACAAGGCATCCCAGAGGCGCTGGCCGTTGTCTGCATTGGTGTAGAGCTCCCAGCCGAGCTCGCCGACGTAGGACAGGCGCATCGCGGTGACGGTGACGCCGCCGATGACAACCTTTTTGGCACGGAAGTAGCGGAGACCGTCGTTGGAGAAATCGTCGCTGCTGACGGTGCTGATCAGGTCCCGGGCCAGCGGACCCCACAGGCCGATGCAGCACGTGCCACCCGTCGTGTCGCGCACCTGGACCCAGTCGCTGGCGCTCCCGCTTTCGGTCTGATGGCGGGCTGCGCGGTCAAAGTAAGCGGTATCGACATTTCCGTTCGCTCCGAGTTGGAAGGTGTCTTCTCCCAGCCGGGCCACGGTGATGTCGCTTCGGATGCCGCCGGCGTCGTCCAGCAGGAGGGTGTAGGTGACTGCGCCGGGCTTCTTTGCCATGTCCGCGGTGGTGAGTTCCTGCAGCAGCTTCAGCGCTCCCGGGCCGGAGACCTCGAGGCGCTTGAGCGGAGTCATGTCGTACATGGCCACCGCTGTGCGGGTCTTCCAGGCTTCGGCAGCGGCAATGGGCGAGCTGAACATCCCGGACCAAGCGTCACGGGCCGGGGGCTGCCAATCAGCCGGCATCTCCTTCAGCAGCTCCGCGTTGGCTTCGAACCAGTAGGGGCGCTCCCATCCGCCGCCTTCCAGGAAGAACCCTCCCAAAGCCTTGTGGCGGGCGTAAAAAGGGCTGACCCGGAGGTTGCGGGGGGAGAGCTTGGACTGGAGCGGGTGGAGGACGTCGTAGATTTCCACGAAATTCTGTTGTGACGTTTCACTGACGTACTCCGGTGTCAGCTGGACCTCTTCGAAGCGGTGAATATCGCAATCACCCAGATCGATCTCCGACCTGCCGGTGGTCAACAGTTCGGCAACGGCGCGGGCGATACCGGCAGAGTGGGTCACCCACACGGCTTCCGCGACGAAGAAGCCGTCCAGTTCCTTGGACTCGCCCACCAAGGATCCGCCGTCGGGAGTGAAGGAGAAGATGCCGTTGAAGCCATCCTCGATGTCGGTTTCCCGCAGCGTAGGAAGGATGCGCTTGGTGGCTTCCCATGCCGGGAGGAAGTCCTCCAAGGTGAAATCCAGCCGGGAGGGCATGTTGTGTTCGCTAATCGCGGCGGGATCAAAGGTGCCGAGTTCGTCTAGGTCCACGGGCATGGGGCGGTGGGCGTAGGAACCGATGCCGTAGCGTTCGCCGTGCTCGCGGTAGTAAAGGTCTTGGTCCTGGTGTCGCAGGATGGGCAAGGAGGCCCCGTTGGGCAGTTCGTTCTTGCCCTTCAACACCGGCACCGGGGTGGTCTTGACGTACTGGTGGGCCAAGGGCAGAAGGGGGACGGACATGCCGATCATTTCGCCGATCTTGGCACCCCAGAAGCCTGCGCAGGAAACCACGATGTCCGCGGGGACAACACCTTCAGACGTCTGGACGCCCGTGACCCGCCGGCCGGACTGTTCGATACCCGTGACCGTGGTGTTGCCCCGGTACTTGACGCCCGCGGCTTCCGTACGCTTGATCAGCAGCTGAACCGCGCGGGCGGCGTTGGCCAGGCCGTCGCTGGGGACATGCAGGCCTCCCAGAATGTCTTCCTCGTTCAGGAGCGGGTAGAGCTCCATGCACTCTTCACGCGAAAGGATCTTGCCGCTAATTCCATACGATGCTGCGTATCCGAGCTTCCGCTTCAGGTCCGCGAGACGGGTCTCGGTGGTGGCGACCTCGAGGCCACCGACCTGGTTGAAGCAACTGACGCCGTCCTCGGCCAAGGACAAAAGCTTCTCCACCGTGTACTTGGCGAAGAGCGCCATGGACTTTGAGGGGTTGGTCTGGAAGACAAGACCTGGGGCGTGGGACGTTGAGCCCCCGGGCATGTTCAGCGGCCCTTGGTCCAGGACCGTGATGTTGTTCCAACCCCGGGTGACTAGTTCATCGGCCAGGTTCGTGCCGACGATTCCAGCTCCGATAATGACAATGCTTGGCGTCGAAGCCATGTGGTCTCTCCTGCTGATATTAGTGCGTTGTCTCTGCTGGTTTGGTGGTCGTGCTTAGCGGAACACGACGGTGCTGGTTTGATCCAGCAGCACACGGTGTTCGCAGTGCCAGCGCACGGCACGGGACAATGCCAGTGCCTCGGCGTCCTGCCCCACCGTTGAAAGGGCGGTCGGGCCGTAGCTGTGGTCGACCCTGATGACCTCCTGCTCGATGATTGGCCCCTCATCCAGTTCCGCGGTTACGTAATGGGCCGTGGCGCCCACCAGCTTGACTCCACGGTCATACGCCTGGTGGTAGGGGCGTGCACCCTTGAACCCGGGGAGGAAGGAGTGGTGGATGTTGATAGCCCGGCCTTCCAAAGAGCGGCAGAGGTCGTCGGACAATACCTGCATGTACCGGGCGAGCACGACGAGGTCGATGTTGTGCTCATCCACCAGTTCCAGGAGGCGCCGTTCGGCATCTGACTTTGTCTCAGCGGTCACCGGGAGGTAGATGAAGGGGAGGCCCGTGGCTTCGGCCATGGCCCGGTGGGTTTCATGATTGGAAACTATGAGGGCTATGTCGCCCCCGAGGCTGCCGCCGCGCCAGCGGAAGAGCAGGTCGTTCAGGCAGTGGCCGAACTTGGACACCATCACGAGGATGCGTTGCTTCGTCTGGTCATGAAAGCTGAATTTCATGTCGAACCGGTCAGCGATCGGCCCGAATTCTTCCTGGAGACTCTCTGGGGTGTGGTCTGCCGAGCCGGAAAAGGAGGTGCGCAGATGCAGCGTCTGGCGGAGGCCGTCGTCGAACTGTTGGTGTTCGTCGATGTTAAAGCCACGCTCAAAGAGAAAGGTGGTGACCGCCTGGACGATGCCCGCGCGTTCGCCGCACGACAGTGTGAGCACGAATTTCTGCGTTTGGTCTTCCGCTCGGGCTTCTGACTGAGTCAGCGTGCTGGTAGATGAGTCTGCCGCCACTAGTGTCATGTCTCCTCCTTAGATATATTTTGCGAATCACAACTGATATATTAGCGTGACATTCAGCGTATACTGGTCAATGGGTGAGGTCAATAGCCATCTTGGCTTGAATGAAAAGGAAACCGGTTATGGCTTTTGAAGGTCTGGCAATCGCTGACGATGCGGCAAAGAGGTCGTTGGCCGACGTAGCCTATGAGCGCATCCGGGACAGGCTGCTGATGCTCGACATCAAGCCCGGCGATCTCCTCAATGACGACGACCTCGCCAAGGACCTCGGCGTCGGGAGGACCCCGGTACGTGAAGCCTTGAAGCGGCTGGAGCTCGATCGCCTGGTAGTTTCCTATCCGCGAAGGGGAACTTTTGCGACGCGAGTCGAGGTTACCGACCTTGCGTTCATTTCCGAAATACGCGCCCAACTCGAACCCGTTGCCGCCGCCCGGGCTGCTCGCGTGGCGACGGAATCGATGAGGGAGCGATTGCGAGGAGTTATGCGCGCTGTCGAGTCTTTCGACACCGTTACGGCGTCCGTGGTCGAAACCCTGCGGCTGGATGCTCGGGTGCACCAAGGCATTTACGCCGCCGCCGGCAATCCCCATCTCGAAGACGTTCTGATTCGCTACGACAACCTCGCGATACGAATCTGGTGCATGGTCTTGGATCGCCTTCCCGACCTTTCGCGCCACGTTCATGAGCACGTGGACCTGCTCCGTGCGGTTATCGACGGGGATGAGGCCCGGGCAGCGGAACTCGCGCGCATCCACGTCAGCGGCTTCGAGCACGCTGTTCGCGAAGCTCTTTTCGCTGCTTAGGCCATCGCTTCAACTGCTTTAGGCTCCTTGGACGACGTTTGACCCGAATTACTCTTGGGTCCCGAATTCGCTAACGTCCAGCCCCGCGCCGGCGCTCAGGCCAGTGCATCGTCGATGTGCGCCCTCATCCGGCCCTGCAGCCCCAAGTGCGAAGGAACCTGGGGCCACGTGACTCATCCGAGTGGATCAGGCGGTCTCCCTTTGGGCTGCCACCAATGCGCGTGCCTCGGCCATCGTGTCCACGCTGGGCATTGAACCGGGGAGCGCACGGCGCGCCGACTCCGGCAGGAAGTAAATGGCGATCGCACCTATCACCGAAGTGCCGATCAGATAGCATGCCGGAGCCATGTCATCGCCGGTAGCATCGATTAGCCCCTGCACGATGAAGGGGGTTGTGCCACCGAAGATGGCCGCGGAGAAGTTGTAGGCGATGCCCATGCAGCTGTAGCGACTCGAGGTTGGAAACAACGCAGGGAGCGCCGAAGCGAGGTTGGCTACGTAAAAAGTCACGGGGAAGGCGACCAGGGCAAGGCCGGCCAGGGTGGACCATATGCCTCACATGCCAATCAACATGAATGCCCGGCCAGGGCCATGGGCTGGGCCTGGACATGGCCTTCAGCGGTCAATCAAGGAGGAAGGCCGCAGCGCCTCCCCGGGAGTGAGTTCACTGGGCGGGCAGGTCTTGTGCATGAGGCACCTCTTTGTCATTCGGGCATGCGATTCGGGACGCGGACAGAAGAGCCCCACTCGCAGTAGTTCCGCAGTGATCAACACATTTCGCGGTAAGGACTTGGAGTCAATCGCGTTGTTGCAGATAACGCAACATATTGCGTTACGAGCAATTCAAGAGTGGATCAACCAATGCAGGCGCTTGCGATCGTAATATCCGCTCCGGCCCCACGGATCACCCACCCGCCCACGGGTGACCCGTGGGCGGGTGGGTTTACTGGACCGGTACTTGAAATACGTGCGACAGCACCGGGAAGATTTGCCGTCGCATACTTACGACGGTCTGGCCTAGCTGAGCCAGGCGTTCACTGCATCTTGGTGGGCGTCCACCCATTTCTTGGCCGCTGCCTCGGGCGTCATGCCGCCCTGGATGTCGGTAGCGACGGCGTTCTGGTCTTCGTTGGTCCATTTGAAGGCTTTCGCGAGCTTGGCTGCGGGCGAGCCGCTGTCCGCGAACTTCTTCGAAATAACCTTGTTCAGTGTGTACGTGGGGTAGTCACAGGCGACTTTTTCTGCGTTCGCATCGCAGCCCTTCGTCCACGCGGGCAGATTGACCTTCTTGAGTGGGACTTGGGACAGGAACCACTGCGGTTCGTAGAAGTAGCCCAGGATCGGTGTCTTGTTTTGCTCCGCAGTCCGGAACGACTGGATCAGGGCGGCCTCTGAGCCGGAGAACACTACCTTGTAGTCCAGGTTGAGGTTCTTTACCAGGGCCTCGTCGTTGGTGACGAAGGCGGGATCGCCGTCGAGTACCTGGCCTTTGCCTCCGGATTCGGAGGTAGCGAGCATCGAGGCGTACTTGTTCAGGTTCTTCCCGTCCGTGATGTCCGGGTACTTTTCTGCCATCCAAGGCGCCACGTACCAGCCGATGTGGCCGATGTTGCCGGTGGGCCCGGCGTCGACGGCGACTTTCTGATCGGTGATGTATTGCTTGGCCAGATCGTCGTGGCCCCAGTTTTCCATGACGACGTCGACCTCGCCGGAGGCAAAGCCCTGCCAGGAGATCTGCTCGTTCAGGTCCTTCTGCACCACGGTGCAGCCGAGTTTGTTCTTCGCGACGTAGCTGTACACGGCGGCATCGGCCGTGTACCCCACCCAGGCGTTCATCGCGACGTTGACACTTCCGCAGGTCGCCGCGGCGGCCCCGGAGGCAGGAGCGGCCTGGTTCACGGAGGCACCGCCGCAGCCTGCGAGCAACAGGGCTGCGGCTGCAGCTCCAGCCACTACCGGGACAGTTCGTTTCAACAGCAGTCCAGCTTTTTTCATGGTTAGTCTCCTTATTGGGGGGAAATGCGCGGATCCTGTTTGCCGTGCGGTTAACAGGGCGGTTCTGCGGTTAAGTTGTCGAGGTTTTGGGCGAGGGGATTTTCCTCGCCGGGGTGGCTGCGGCCGCCTGGGTCATCCTGTCCAGCAGGATGCCGAGGAAGACGATGGCAACGCCTGCGGCGAGGCCCTTGCCGAAAAGGGAGCTTTGGACGAAGCCGGCGACGACGTCGTACCCGAGGCCTCCTGCGCCCACGAGCGCACCGACCACAACCATGGCGAGGACATAGATGAGGCCTTGGTTGGCTGCGAGGGCGAGGGTCTGCCTGGCCATTGGCAGCTGAACCTTGGTAATGACCTGCCAGGGTGTGGAGCCGCTGGCGACGGCGGCCTCGACTACGGTAGGCGAGATCGCCCCGATGCCGTCGGCGGTGATCTTGATAGCCACGGGGGCGGCGTAGATGATGCCGGCGATGATGGCGGTGAAGCGGGTGGCGCCGAAGAGCCCCAGGAACGGAACGAGATAGACGAAAGCAGGCATGGTCTGTCCTGCGTCGAGCATGGGCCGCATAATCTGGTCTACTCTGTTGGACCGGCCCATGGCCACGCCGAAGACGATGCCCAGGACCATGACAACCGCGGTGGCCACCAGGGTTCCGGCCAGGGTGACCATGGAGTCGCTCCACAGGCCGAGATAAATGATGACGCCCAGGCAGGCCGTGGTCAGGGCCGCGAGCTTCCAGCCGCCGAGGGCGCAGGCGGCGATGGCTATGACGGCGACGAGTATGTAGAAGGGGGTGTCCGTGAGCAGCGACTGGAACGGGTTGAGAATTCCGAGGGTGACGGTTTCCCGGAAAGACACTGTGAACAGGGACAGGTTGGACTGCATCCACTGGCTGGCCGTGCCGACGGCATGGACGATCGCCGGGCCGACGTTGAGCTCTGCCGGGAATGCCGCGGCCCACAGCTGGGTCCGGGACAACTGCACCAACGTCAGGGTAAGCACCAGGGTGATGCCAAGGAGGATGTACCTGGTTCTGCGGGGGATCCTGCGGTTGCGGGCCGCCCCAGGCTCCGCCCGGCGGCTCGCGGCGGTGGTCACCCGATCGAGCACGATCGCAAGCAGGACGATGGAGAGCCCGGCGTTCACGGCCGTGCCGACGTCCAGCGATTGCAGCGCCCGGACAACCACCTGGCCAAGCCCGGGAGCCGCGATGAGAGCGGCGATGGTGACCATGGACAGAGCCGCCATGGTGCTCTGGTTGATTCCCATGACGATGGTGCGCCGGGCCATGGGCAGCTGCAGGGTGAGGAGCCGCTGCAGGCCTGTCGTGCCGAGCGAATCGGAGGCTTCGCGGGTGTTCTCAGGGATGCCCCGGATCCCGTGCGCCGTCAGGCGGATTACGGGGGGTGCCGCGTAGATGACGGTGGCGATGACAGCCGATGCCGGGCCAATGAGGAAGATCAGGGCAAGCGGGGCCAGGTACACGAACGTGGGCAGCGTCTGCATGAAGTCCAGCACCGGCGTGATCACCTTTGCAACCCGGCCGTAGATGCCGGCCAGGACGCCGAGCGGGATACCGACGAGCAGGGTCAGCAGGACGGCGGTGACCACAAGGGCGAACGTGTACGTTGCCTCGAGGAACAGGCCCTGGAAGCCGAAGAACATAAAGACGGCTACGGTGAGCAGTGCGACCCGGGCGTTGCCGAACGCGAACGCAATCCAGCCTAGTAGGCCCACGGTTCCGAGCCAACCGATCTCCGGCAAGCGAAGACCAGTGGAACTTGCGGCGAAGAGGGTAATGAACAGGCTGGCGACGGCGTCGACGGCGGCACGCAGGGGCGTGAAAACGTAGAGGAAGACGGGGTTGTCACCCCGGTTTGCTGCCACCCAGGCGTTGAACTGGTTCAGGGACCGGTGCAGGTCCGTCAGCTCTGAGGCGGGCAGGGTCAGGGTGGATGTTCCCTGCAGGACGAGGAATCCCAGGATCCAGACGACGGCGGCGCCTCCCAGCAGGAGGGTGCGCCGACTGGGCCTGCGGCGGGGTTCACGGGCGGAGGACGGGGTGGGCTGGGCCGTGGCCCGATCCCGGACGAGGGTCGACATCATGCCGCCGCTTCCGTGGGCTGCAGGACCGAAAGAATGCTGTCGCGGTCGATCTGCCCTGTGATCCTGCCGCCATCTTCAACCAGGACGGGGCAGGAGGAGTCCATGACCGCCGCGATGGCGTCCCGGATGATCGTTCCGGCGCTGAGGACGGGAGCATCGCCCGGGGTTCCGTCAGCCACGGGCCGGGTGATCCACTTCAGGGTCAGGACGTCCGCGCGGGGGACTTCGGAGACGAAGTCCTCAATGTACTTGTCCGCCGGTGACCCCACTAGTTCGTCTCCGGTGCCGCACTGGACCGTTTCGCCGTTGCGCATGATCAGGATGCGGTCGCCGAGCTTGAGTGCCTCGGAGAGATCGTGGGTCACGAACACCATGGTCTTGCCCATTTCTTTATGGAGCCGGATGACTTCCGTCTGCATGTCCCGGCGAATGAGCGGATCCAGTGCGGAGAAGGGCTCATCGAAGAGGATGGTGTCCGGATCTCCGGCAAGGGCCCGCCCCAGGCCGACGCGCTGCTGCATTCCTCCGGACAACTGGTCCGGGTAGTGCTGTTCGTAGCCTTTGAGGCCGACGAGTTCGATGATTTCACGGGCCCTGGCGTAGCGTTCGGTTTTGGCAGCCCCGCGGATCTGCAGTCCGTAGGAGACGTTGTCCAGCACGGTGCGGTGGGGGAGCAGGCCGAAATGCTGGAACACCATGGACATCTTGCGCCGGCGCAGTTCGCGGAGCTCGGCAATTCCTGCCTGCAGGACGTCCTTGCCGTCCACCAGGACTTGTCCGGAGGTGGGCTCGATCAGCCGGGTTAGGCAGCGGATCAGAGTGGATTTACCGGATCCGGAGAGTCCCATGACCACGAAGACCTCGCCCTTGGCGACGTCGAAACTCAGGTTGCGAACGGCGGTCACACAGCCGGTGCGCTCGAGCAGTTCCGCGGACTTGAGAGCCGAGAGTTCAGGATTGCCGGGGATCTTGTCGCCTCCCGGTCCGAAGACCTTCCAAAGGTTGCGCACTGAGATATCGGGACTGTTCATTGCTGTACTCCTGCCTGTGGAGGCTTGAACCAGTGGCTGGGCCTGGGGTTGATGTTTTGCCAGATGTGCTTGGTTTCCCGGTACTCCGCGAGACCTTGGAGCCCCAGTTCGCGGCCGTTTCCGGACTTGCCGAAACCACCCCACTCGGCCTGGGGCACGTACGGGTGGTAATCGTTGATCCACACTGTGCCGTGCCGGAGGGCCCCGGCTACGCGCTGCGCGCGCGATCCGTCCTGCGTCCAGACGGCTCCGGCGAGTCCGTAGGGGGTGTCGTTGGCAAGACTGATGGCTTCGGCCTCCGTGCTGAAGGTCTCCACGGTCAGAACTGGTCCGAACGATTCTTCCTGGACGACGTTCATCGAGGTGTTGCAGCTGCCCAGAATGGTGGGTGGGTAGTAGCTGCCGAGTGCGAGCGCGCCGGAGGAGGGGAAATAGCCGCCGCACAGAAGGGTGGCACCTTCGTCGATGCCGGCTTGGACGTAGGCATGGACCTTCTCCCGGTGCGCGGCCGAAATCAGCGGTCCGGTCTCGGCGAGCTCGTCGAAGGGGCCGCCAAGCCGGATGGCCTGCGCACGCCGCACTAGGTCCGCCACGAAGTCGTCGTGGATCGACTCTTCGACAATGAGTCTGGTTCCGGCCGAGCACACTTGGCCCGAATGCAGGAACACCGCGGTGAGGGCGTTGTCCAAGGCGGACTCACGGTCGGCGTCGGCGAAGACTATGTTCGGATTCTTCCCGCCCAGTTCCAATGCGACCCGTTTCACCGTGCTCGCTGCGGCCTTCATGATGCCGATCCCGGTGGCCAGGCCGCCGGTGAACGAGATCAGATCGACATCGGGGCTTGCGCTCAGGACTGCGCCGACGTCGGGACCGGTACCGGTGACGAGGTTGGCGACCCCGGCCGGCAATCCGGCCTCACGGAGGGTATCCATCAGGAGGATGGAGGTGGAAGGAGTCAGTTCGCTGGGCTTCAGCACGAAGGTGTTGCCGGCCAGCAGAGCCGGGGCCACCTTCCAGGAGGCTTGCAGGAGGGGATAGTTCCATGGCGTGATGAGCCCGCAGACCCCTACCGGGGCGTGCACCACACGGCTGATGGTTCCAGGGTCGCCGGTGTCGATCACGCGGCCGGCGTCCGTCCCGGCGATCCCGCCGTAGTACCGGAAGCAGGCGGCGATATCGTCGATGTCGTATTCCGCTTCGACGTAGCGTTTGCCCGTGTCGAGGGCTTCGGCCCGGGCATAGAGTGCCTTGTCGCGTTCCAGCAGTTCGGCGGTGCGAAGCAGCACCTGGCCACGCTCTCTCTCACTGGTGCCGGGCCACGCGCCGCCGTCGAACGCCCTGCGGGCGCTGGCAACCGCGGCTTCGGCATCGGCGGCCGTGCATTCGGCAACCTCGGCGACGTTTTTGGCGTCCGCCGGGCATGTGATGAGCCGCGTTTTCCCGGCCTTTGATTCGCTCCACTGGCCGTCGAGGAAAAGGCCCCGTGCGCCCCGTGCGGGTGCCGCTTCCTGGTCCGGCACGGTCCGGCTGTTGATCCCGGAAACCCCGACGGTGCTCATGCGCGGCCCAGGCCAGGTGCGGCTTCGGTTGCGCCAGCGGAGCCGTGACGGTAAAAATCCCTATGCTCGGGTGCCAGCGGTGCGCGTCCCAGGATGAGGTCCGCGGCCTTTTCGGCGAGCATCATTACCGGGGCGTAGATGTTGCCGTTGGTCACATAAGGCATGGCGGAGGCATCCGCCACCCGGAGCCCCGAGGTGCCATGAACTTTCATGGTCAGCGGATCCACGACGGCCAGGGGGTCCGTGGCCGGGCCGATCTTGGCGGTGCAGGAGGGGTGGAGCGCCGTTTCGGCATCCCTGGCCACCCAGTCGAGGATCTCCTCGTCCGTCTGAACGGACGGTCCGGGGGAGAGTTCGCCGCCACTGTAGGGGGCGAGAGCCGGCTGGGCGAGGATGTCGCGGGTGGCCCGGATGGCTTCCACCCATTCGCGCCGGTCCTGGTCCGTGGACAGGTAGTTGAACTGCATGGACGGGTGCTCGGCGGGGTCCGTGGAGGTGATCTTCAGGCTCCCTCTCGCGTCGGAGTACATGGGGCCCACGTGGACCTGGTATCCGTGCTTGGCGTCGGCTTTCTGGCCGTCGTAGCGGACCGCTACCGGCAGGAAGTGGAACATCAGGTTGGGGTAGGCGACGTCCTCGTTGGAGCGGACGAATCCGCCCCCTTCGAAGTGGTTGGTGGCTGCGGGGCCCTTGCGGCTGAGCAGCCACTGCAAGCCGATCCACGGATAGCGCCACAGGCTCAGGTTCGGCTGCATGGATACTGGCCGTGTGCAGGAGTGCTGGACGTACACTTCCAGGTGATCCTGCAGGTTTTCGCCGACTCCCGGCAGGTCGACAACCGGCGTGATGCCCAGCGACTTCAAATGCGCGGAATCTCCCACTCCGGAAAGTTGCAGCAGCTGAGGGGTATTGATCGCGCCGCCGCACAGCACCACTTCCTTGGCTTTGACCGTGTGCAGCCGGCCGTTCCGGCGGTACGTGACTCCTGTGGCCGTGGTGCCATCGAAATTGACCTTTGCCGCCAGCGCCCTGGTGCGGATCGATAGGTTTTTCCTACCCTTGTTGGGGCGCAGGTAGGCACGTGACGCCGAGAGCCGCTGGCCCTTGTGCACGTTCCGGTCGAACGGGCCGAAGCCCTCCTGCCGGTACCCGTTGACATCGTTGGTCCGTGCGAATCCCGCTTGTTGGGCGGCGCGGAAGAAGGCCTGGAACAGGGGATTGCGGGCTGGCCCGCGCTCCAGCACCAGGGGTCCGTCGTGGCCGCGCAGGTCATCGTCCGGTTCCGCGGCGAGGGCGGTCTCCATGCGCTTGAAGTAGGGCAGGCAGTGTGCGAAGTCCCAGGTTTCCATGCCGGCGTCGGCTCCCCAGCGTTCGTAGTCCAAAGGGTTGCCGCGCTGGAAGATCATGCCGTTGATGGAGCTGGAGCCGCCCAAAACCTTGCCGCGGGCGTGCGCGATCCGGCGTCCGTGCATGCGCGGTTCGGGGTCGGACTGGTATTGCCAGTCGTAGAACCGGTTGCCGCTGGGGAAGGTGAGGGCCGCCGGCATCTGGATGAAAAGGTCCCACGGGTAGTCGCTGCGGCCCGCTTCAAGGACCAGGACGGTGTGCGTTCCGTCGGCACTGAGTCTGTCCGCCAGCACCGATCCGGCGCTTCCACCGCCGATGATCACGTAGTCGTAGCTCTCGTTCGTCATGTGCTAAATCTCCTTGGGCGTGGTCTGGGAGTCATTTCGAAGGGCCGGCAGCGGTGAGGACGAACCGCGTCTCCTTAATGCCCGGACACTGTCCATGACTGACCGGAGGGGGACAGCGGAGCGTGTCCGTTCGTGCAGCTTGTTGCTCAGTTGTAGCCTCAAGAGTTCCGCCTCTTAGCTTGGAGTGGAGTACTGCCTGGTGGAGCTAGACGATGATGCTGACGTCAGGGTGTGGTCGACAGCGATCTGCTCACCGTCGTTTGTGGAAGACACGGACCGTTGGTGATGTGTTGAGCAAGAGGTCGTTTCCGGGGCCGGTACTGTCAGCGGGCACGGGATCCGCTGATAAACCTCCCTCCCGCCTAACGGGCTCTGCCCGTGGTGTCCGTTGTGGAATCATCAACACGAATCACCATACGCAACAGAGTGATCTACGCCACGATCATTGTCAAGGTTTCTGTCCGCGCTGAAACGGACCCTGTGACAGCACTGTCGCACCGCGTGTGCGTCGCACCTCTCGGATGCAGAATTCGCATCTCGTGATGCGCAACTCCTTGTTGCATCTTTAGGAGGCCCCTACCTGATTGGCGGGAGGTGCAGCGGCCCCAAAACGGGCCGCGTAGTGAATGTTCTAACCCTGCGGACTTTGAAATCCGCGCAGAATCTTGGGGCCGAGCGGAAGCCGGCTCGATCGGCCTCGAGGGTGCCGCCGCCCGCCCTCGGAGTTGCAGGGCGGCCGTCCGCCCTGGCACCACTTCGGTGAAGAGATGGCCGCGACTCCGGCCGCGTTACATGGAATTTACGTGGCCGGGCTGGTTTGTGACGCTAGCATCGAGTCCTATTACGCGGCGGGAACGTGAGTAAGGGGCTCCGCTTCGTTGGCGAAGGCTATGTGCGGGGCCGACGTCGTTCTGGTGGTCCACCGGCGCCGTGCTCAACACGGTCAAGCGGCGGCTCCGGCGTTGCGGTGCCAGCCTGTGAAGGGACCCGCTCAATGAGGCACAAGCGGCTAACCCGCTGGAATTGTTCACCCAATGCGCTTGCTACCGAAGGGCGTAGCCCATTTTGGCACTTATCCGCAGCCCCGCCTCCCTCAGTGCTTCCAGAAGTCCTGGCGTCGTTTCCGGGTCGAAGCGGAAGGCTGGACCGGAAATACTTACTGCACCGACCACAGTTCCCATGTGGTTGTAGACCGGCGCTGCTGCGGCGTTCAATCCGATCTCGATTTCATCCCTCGTCACTGCGTATCCGTTGCGTGAGACATCGAGAAGCTGGTTTTCCAGTTCTTCACGGCTGGTGATCGTCCGCGGCGTCCTGGGAGGCAGCCCTGTTTCCTCTAGGATCCTGCCCCGTTCGTCGGCTTTAAGGGTTGCGAGCAGTACCTTTCCGCTTGAGGTGGCATGCAGCGGAGTCAGGCTGCCCACCCAGTCGTAGGTGGCAAGCATTGAAGGGCCCATGGCCTGGTCGACGTTGACCGCAAAGTTGGAACGGAGCACGGCAAGGTTCACCGTCTCCTCGTATTTCTCGGCCAGGCTTTCCAGTAGCGGACGGGCTTCATAGACCAGGCTCAGCCTTCCGGGGATGGTACTTGCGATCCGTAAGATTCCGAAGCCCAGCTGGTACTTGCCCCGTCCGCTGTTCTGCTGGACCATATCCCCGCTCGCGAGCGACGCCAGCAGCCGGAAGATCGTCGATTTGTGGAGATTCATCTCCTCCGCTATTTCGCTCACGCCGGCGTGGCCGTCCCTTGCCAGGATTTCCAAGACCGCAAGTGCGCGGTCGACGGACTGGACGCCCCCTTGCTGAACTCCGCCTGTTTCAACGGCAGGTTCAGCATCATTGTTCGAAGGCATGCTGCACTCTCTCGAGTAGTTGAGTGGTCTCCAGTTTCATCGGAGTCGGATGCTTATCAGGTTAGGGAGGTTCAGACTCATATACCAGTTGTAGATCTAAAAGATACCACCGGGCCTCTTTCTTCGTAAGCGTCCCAGCAATGAGGAAGAACTGTCCCGTAAACGGAGTGTTGTGGCGTACGGGATTCGGCCCAAGAGCTGTGAGGACTCAGCCCTCGCGCGAGGAGTTGAACTGCAGCTTGTCCAACGCAGGCATGGGAGGCCCAATGCTTGTGACGAGCACGCCGTCCGATAGGGAATGGGCGAGCAGCTGAAGCCGCAGAATGGCTCGGCCAATTGGCCGGTCAAGTACTCACAGTGCGTCACCGGCATATCAAAAAAGGGTCCGGATCATCCAAGTGGACGTTGTCCGTCAACATTGCCGTAACTGGAACCAGTGAGGGTCTCAACAACTGCTAGTTGGCCGGACGTGTCAGGCAGGCCGGGGAATTGAACCGTCTGGGTATCAATGGCTGCCTCGGGCGGCTGGCCCGCCGAACGAATGCGAAGAAGCGCTATGGCGGAAATGAGGAACCACGCCATATTCGTGACCACAGAGGGCCATGCTTCGTGGAATGCGCCATTGACAATGAAGGCACAAGCACCGAGGAGGTTTGCGGTCTGGAAGCGCCTGCCCGGCCTCGCCCAGCCCATGGAGACAGACAGATATGCGCTTAGGATCACACCCGCCCCTGCCCAACCTGCGATTTCCCACAGCAGATCCATGGTGTCCTTTCGGGAATGCGTTGCGTCTTGCTAGCTGCCATGCGGGGCGCTGGTGGATGTCGTGAGGAGTTTACTTGCGTTGACGGCAGCTCGCGAATGGATCATGCGGTTTTGGCCTGGTGGACATCTTCCTTCAACGTCCGAGGCGCAGACCCATTGGTCGGTTTGGACGAGGAAGTCTAACGGGGGTGGCCGGACGTCCCCTGCCGAAAGCTGGGCGTCCGGCCGTCCCTGCCGTTTAGCGCTTATGCTTCCCGGGTGGCGGGTGAGGAATCTTTGGTCCGGGCGGGGTCGCGTTCGGCGAGGGCGCCGATTGCGGTGTCGATTTTGTCCATGATCTCCTGATCCAGTTTCACCCCGGATGCGGCCACGTTGGCCGCGACCTGCTCGGGCCGGGACGCGCCCGTGATGGCCGAGGCCACGTTCTGGTTCTGCAGGACCCATGCGATGCTCAGCTGGGCCATGGTCAGTCCGGCTTCTTCAGCGATCGGTTTGAGCTTCTGGACGCCGGTCAGGACCTCGTTGGACATCCAACGCTCGATCATCTGGGCTCCGCCCTTGGTGTCGGTCGCCCGGCTGCCCTCGGGAGAAGGTTTCCCGGGCTCGTACTTGCCGCTCAGGACGCCCTGGGCCATGGGGGACCACACGATCTGGGAGAGTCCGAGTTCTTCCGACGCCGGCACCACTTCGGCCTCGATGACCCTCCACAACATGGAATACTGCGGCTGGTTGGATATCAGCTGGAACCCCAGATCTTTGGCCAGTGCGTGGCCGTCACGGATCTGCTCCGCTGTCCATTCGCTCACGCCGATGTACAGGGCTTTGCCTTGCCGCACGATGTCCGCGAAGGCCTGCATGGTTTCTTCCAGCGGGGTCTCGAAATCGTAGCGGTGGGCCTGGTAGAGGTCCACGTAGTCGGTCTGCAGGCGCCTGAGGGAGCCGTTGATGGATTCCGTGATGTGCTTGCGGGAGAGCCCGAGATCATTGTGGCCCTTGGGCCCGGTGGGACCGAATACCTTCGTGAAGATCTCCAGCGACTCCCGGCGTTCGCCCTTCAGTGCGTTGCCGAGGACGGTCTCGGCCGCGGTGTTGGCATAGACATCGGCCGTGTCGAAGGTGCTGATGCCGGCGTCGAGCGCTGCTCGGACGCATGCGGTGGCGGTGTCGTTCTCGACCTGGGAGCCGTGGGTCAGCCAGTTGCCGAACGTGATTTCCGAGATCTTGAAGCCGGAGTTGCCAAGGTACCTGAATTCCATTTTTAATGACGCGCTTTCTCTTGTCCGTGATGTTGGCCTCCGTAGACTACGCGTCCGACAGCATCTTTTGTCCAAGCGTGGCTGGCCCTTCGGGTCCTAGGATCAGCTGGCCCCCTTCCATGCGGACGGGGCGGTTGTGCCGTGGTTATAGTCGAAGGATGAAGCAGCGAGTATTGGGCAAGACAGGGCGGTCTGTCTCCGTTGTGGGGCTGGGCACGTGGCAGCTCGGTGCCGACTGGGGCAACGTGGATCCGAAGGAAGCCAACGACATCCTGGAAGCCGCAGTGGATTCCGGGGTGACCTTCTTCGATACCGCCGATGTCTACGGCGACGGGCGGAGCGAGCAAGCCATCGGGACGTACCTCGCTGCCAATCCCGGACTGGACATCACGGTAGCCACCAAAATCGGGCGGCGCCTTGAACAGAAACCCGAAAACTACACACTCGCAAACTTCCGGCAATGGGTTGACCGTTCCCGGCGGAACCTCCGGACGGAATGCCTGGACCTGGTGCAGCTGCACTGCCCACCGACCCCGGTTTACAGCCGCCCTGAAGTCTACGATGCGCTGGAGACGCTCGTCGATGAAGGCGCAATCAAGGACTACGGCGTCAGCGTTGAGCGGACCGGTGAAGCACTCGAGGCCATCAAGCACGGCACGGCGACCGTTCAGATCATTCTGAACGCCTTCAGACTCAAACCCTTGGACGAGGTCCTGCCCGCGGCGAAGAACGCCGGAGTCGGCATCATCGCCAGGGTCCCTCTGGCTTCGGGCCTGCTCTCGGGCAAGTACTCGAAGGACACGCTCTTTGCCGATAATGACCACCGGAAATACAACCGGGACGGTGCAGCATTCGATGTCGGAGAGACCTTCTCCGGAGTTGACTTTGAACAGGGCCTCAAAGCGGTGGAAGAATTCAAAAAGCTTGTCCCGTCCGGAGCAACAACAGCCCAAGCGGCCATCGCCTGGATCGCGGCGCAAGACGGGGTCAGCACCGTCATACCAGGGGCCCGAAGCCCCGAACAAGCCCGCGCCAATGCCGCCTCCACCCAAATACTGGACCACCTAGGCCCGGACTTCGAGAACAGCGTCAGGGAAATCTACGACACGTACTTCCGCGAGAGGATCCATTCCCGCTGGTAAACCCCGGAAGTCATCTTCGGCCGCTCGGATTCCCGTCTGGCCGCGAAGATCATAGGGTTGGTAAATGAGCGCACCGGATACCACACACGACTGGCGGCCCCTGTGGGCACGGCTCAACGACGGCGAGGAAACACTACCCGTCGGCGTCCTGATGACCGCCCCGCCGGGCGACGTCAACAGCGCGCCGCCGCTGGAGTCCGAGTTCGGCGTGTTCGAGGCGCCCTTGGAGGATTACGACGTCGTGGAGCTGACCCGCTTCGACCGCCCCCTGGCGCGGGGCCGGGTGGCGTTCGGCGATGGATTCGCTGTGGTGGGCCCGGTGCGCGCAGTGGACGGCGACGCTGTGGCGCTCGATCACGAGGCCGTGGTTCTGGCCCGCCTGGCGGAGGAAGCCTTCGTCGAGGGCGCGGATGTTGTCTATGCGCCCGTGGACGTCGGGGCAGCGGACCGGTACGAGGCCCTCGGCTGGACTCGGGCGGGCGAACTGGCCCCCTAAGAGCAATGCCGCTTTTAGAGCTCGCTTGCGTTAATTTTTCGGCATGGCGCGTAGCGGTTGAATCGACGGCCGTGGCGCAAGAACAGGTGTGCACAATGTGCACACTCATGCCGGCGGACTGGCCCTTACCGGGGCCGGGCCGCCTCGGACATGTCATTGCCACAAGTGCTGCCAAAACAGGTAGCCGGTACTCAAGTGCCGGGCCGTTCCGCGGCCTACGATCGGCACGAGGGCGTTTCCCTGGAAGATGCTCTCGGCGGTAGCTGCGCCAGTGCCCGGCACAGGGTGACACCGGGCATTGGCGCGTTACCTTGGCCCCGATCCATCGTCCGTGGGCCGTTTGCCGCGAAGCAGCAGGGCACAGTTTTTGCAGACCTGCAGCGGCGTGGGCGCCGGACACGAGCCGGAAACAGGGCCCGGCTCGTCATAGCGTCCGGCCGGGCGGTGACCGCCTGCTCTGTCTGGGGTCCGCCGGGGTTTGGGCGCTGCTGTTGAGGATGTAGTCCACCGCGGCTTGCCCTGTCATGCGCAGGCCAGGGAAGGCCCTGCCCTTTCGGGTCTTTTCCGGGTGAAGCCCCGCGAGGCGCAGGGCGGTGCGGAAGGCGCGGTCGGGGAGGGGGACTTTGCGGTTCAGGGAGCACCAGCTGACGTAGAGCCCATAGAGCGCGTCGGCGTTGATCCCTGAGTCGCTGGCGTCATCGTGAACAATGCAGTCTTGGAGGAATTGCCTGATCTGTGGAGGCGTCATGGTGTGTTCCCGAAGATTCAGGGTTGGGTTCCGTAGATGAATTCCTTGGCGTGGGCGACGGCTTTTCGGAAGGCGTCGTTGCGGAGGGTGGCTTGCTCGGTGTTCCTGGTGTCGGTTTCGAGGTAGTTGGTGTAGCCGGGGCGCAGGACCCAGATGTCGCCGGCCGGGGGAAGGTAGAACACTCCGAAGGAGCGGTGCTGGGGGTCCTCGGTCCAGATGGGGACGACCGCGACCGCGGCGCCGGTGTCCGGGTTGATCCATTGGGCCCGGGGCATGGGTTGTTCGTGGGTCTCGGGGTCCAGGAACGGCGCTGTTCCTTTGCCCCACCGCTTTTCGAAGCGTTCGTAGAACGCGGGCATCAACTGGCTGTCATACGGGCGCCAGGCACTCATGGGGGCTCCTTGGACTTGTGTGGTTTTCCGGCTCTCAGCGCCTGATCTGCAGGATCAGCGTGTAGCCGGTTGGTGGATATGACCGTTGCCGGAGCGGCATTCCGGGGGGCCGTCCGGCGGGCGGCTCCCAGATGACCGGTCCGATCAGCAGCGACGCGGCGGGAAGCAACTGCCCCGGGATGCGAACGGAGGCGGCGCCGGGCCGTTGGGGCTTGGGGTTCGCGGCCGGACGCGGGCGCTCCCGGTCGTAGGCGGCCCGTTTTTCCGGGTTGCCGAGGATGGCGTAGGCGGCCATGATGTCCCGGAGCTCCTGCAGCTCTTCTTGCGTCTCCGTATCCGGTTCCGTCGGCCCGGGGCGGGTGGGGTGTTCGCGGGCCGCCCGGGTGTCGGGGTGCAGGCCGCGGATGAGCGTGCGGTACGCGCGGGTCACCTCGCGCGCCGTGGCGGTGGGGGCGATATGCAGGATGTCGTAAAGGTCGGGGCCGTTGTTCCTCATCGTCGGGGGTGGTGTGTGTTTTAGATGCGGGCTGTTTCCGTGGGCGGGGGAGGCGGATGGTCCCCGGCCTGTTCGGCCGGGGACCATCGCTGCGGGAGTCATCCCCGGGGCCTCATCCATCCGTGCGCTGGCTGCGCTGTGGCGTGGTCTGTGAACTCGACCGCCCTCTTCACATGGTGGGGCACTGTGGTGCTCCCGGTCCGGGAGGCTGCGCCGGCGGTCAGGCGTTGATCTCCTGGCGCTGTTTTCCGGTGGTTTCGATTTCGATGCGGCGCGGTTTTGCTTTTTCCGCCACCGGAATGCGCAGGGTCAGGACGCCGGCGTCGTAGTTTGCTTTGACGCCTTCGGTGTCCAGCGCGTCGCCGAGGATGAGCTGGCGGCTGAAGACGCCGCGGGGCCGTTCGGAGGCAATCAGTTCCGTGCCCTCGCCCACGGGGTCCGGGCGTTCGGCCTTGACAGTCAGGACGTTGCGTTCGACGTCGATGTCCACCGAGTCCACGTTGACTCCGGGCAGATCGAAGGCGACCACGAAGTCCTCGCCTTCCCGCCAGGCGTCCATCGGCATGGCCGCTGGCCGGGCTGTGGTGCCGAGTACCTGTTCGGCGAGCCGGTCGAATTCACGGAAGGGGTCCGTTCGCATCAGCATGGTGTGTCACTCCTTGCAGATCGCAGTTTTTTGTTGTTAATCCAGCCGATCTATGGTGGCTGGTATATATTTCTTATAGCACTGCATATGGGTTAGGGCAAGCCGATTTTCGAAGGATTTTGGAGGTGCCCGATGGGCAAGGCCGAGGACCGGGGGAGGGGCGTGTATGCGATTTCCGTTGCGGCCGAACTGGTGGGAACGGGTCAGCAGAACCTGCGCCTCTACGAACGCAAGGGCCTGCTGGAACCGGGCAGGACCCTGGGCGGGACCCGCCAGTACAGCGAGAACGACCTCGTGACATTGCGGCGGATCGGCGAGCTTCTGGACCTGGGCTTGAACCTGGCCGGCATCCGGATGGTCCTGGTCCTGGAGGCCGACAACCGGCGCCTCGAGGCGGAGCTCAGGTCCGCGAACGGCCTTTGAGGACCTCCGCGAGCTGGGCCGTCTTGTTTTCGAGCCATCCACGGGCCAGATCTGCCAACAGGAACGGATCACGCGGCACCGACCGTTTGATCCGTCTCCGGCTCCCATTTACGACGTCAATTGCGTGATCGTTGCGGACCGCTAAAGGATTCTTCTGGCGTTAGTAGTCGTTTGTCTCGTTTCGGGTGTCGGCACGGGGTTCCAGTCCGATAGCTTTGTAGCAGTCGTCGATTAGTTCCATCGTTTGGACGGCGTCGTCGCTGTCTGTGGGCATAGGGATTCCGTGCCGGATCAGGGCAGCGAAAGCGTCCAGTTGATAGGTGTAAGAGGATCGTGTGCCCGGGTGCTCGATCCGTTGACCGTGAGTCGTTTTCACCTCGAGGCTGTCATCGGTATGAGGGAGGATGAAATTTGCCACTGTGGCTTGTCCCTTGCTTCCAATGGCGCGGTAGGTCATTTCGGCCCGGGGCCCGTTCATGTCGCATCGTGCCGTTGCGGTGATTCCGGAGGGATAGACCAGCTCAGCGTCAACCCATTCGTCCACTCCGGGTAAGCCGGTCCGTTCGGCTCCCCGGGCGGTGATGAGCGTGGGATTGCCGCCCGCCAGGGGGGCCATGGCGCGGATGGCGTGGAGGCTATAGCAGCCCAGGTCCATGAGTGCTCCGCCCGCGAGTGGCAGTGACCACCGGGGGTCTTCGGGTGGCGGGGGTGGAATCATCACCATTGTTTCCACACGCTGCAACTCGCCGAGTTCCCCGGAGGCGACCAGTTCGTGGAGTCTCTTCGTGACAGGGTGGTAAAGATAGTGGAAACCGTCGACGACCTTGACCCCGGCGCGTTTGCCTGCATCCCGCACTTCTCTGGCTTCCGCTGCGTTCGCTGCGAACGGTTTCTCTGACAGGACGTGTTTTCCCGCCGCGATGGCCGCAAGGTTCCATCGTGCGTGGAGCGAGTTAGCCAGCGGGTTGTAAATCGCTTCGACCTCCGGGTCATGGACAAGATCTTCGTACGAGCCGAGTACCCGTTCGACGCCGTACCGGTCGGCAAAGTCCTGTGTCCGGTCCCGGTCGCGGGCTGCCACGGCCACCAGCCGCGCACCTGTAAGCCTGGCAGGTTCAACGATGGATGTCGGGCTGACGCGGGACGCTCCCAGGATGCCGATGCGCAGCGGTGCTTCTTCTGGATCCAATTGTGGAGTCCTTTCTGGTTTCTGGTGTCGCCTTCGCCCGCCTTATTGGTCGCGGCGCTTCCCGCCACGGTGAGCTACTGCTTGAAGGCGGCGTCGAAGCTGGTTTGGGAGGGCGGGAAGTCGAACTTCTTGAGGGCGGCGAGGGCTTCGGGGGCGCCGTGGAGGCGATCCATGCCGGCGTCCTCCCATTCCACCGAGATGGGTCCGGTGTAGCCGATCGCGGTGAGGGCGCGGAAACTCGATTCCCAGGGCACGTCGCCGCGTCCGGCGGAGACGAAGTCCCAGCCCCGGCGCGGGTCGCCCCAGGGCAGGTGGGAGCCGAGGACGGTGTTGCGGCCGGTGGGGCGCAGCTTGGTGTCCTTGCAGTCCACGTGGTAGATCCGGTCCTT